>JBASAY010000181.1:0-8000 GCA_049650865.1 Tunicatimonas sp. | reverse complement strand
TGGTGCCCGAAGCAGCCGTGGCCATGATCGCCTGCGCCCGCATCGGGGCGGTGCACTCAGTGGTGTTCGCCGGGTTCTCAGCCAGTTCGCTCGCCGACCGCATCAACGACTGCCAGGCCAAGGTGGTGCTCACCGCCGACGGCAACTTTCGGGGCAGCAAAACCATCCCCGTGAAGGCGGTGGTCGACGAGGCTCTGGAGCACACCAGTACCATTGAAAAAGTAATTGTGTACCAACGCACCGGCACCGAAGTGACCATGCAGGAGGGCCGCGACCTTTGGTGGCACGAGGTGATCGAGGGTGCGTCCACCCAGCACAAAGCTGAGGAGATGGACTCGGAAGATATGCTCTTCATTCTGTACACCTCCGGCTCCACCGGCAAGCCCAAGGGCGTGGTGCACACCACCGGCGGCTACATGGTGTACGCGCACTACACCTTTGAAAATGTATTTCAGTACCAGCAGGGCGACGTGTACTGGTGTACGGCCGACATCGGCTGGATCACCGGCCACTCCTACATTGTGTACGGTCCGCTGCTGGCCGGGGCCACCACGCTGATGTTCGAGGGGGTGCCCACCTACCCTGACGCGGGGCGCTTCTGGAAGATCGTCGATAAGTACAAGGTAAAACAGTTCTACACCGCGCCCACCGCCATCCGCGCCCTACAAGCCTACGGACTAGAGCCTATTCAGGACCGTTCGTTGCAGTCGCTGCGGGTGATTGGCTCGGTGGGTGAGCCCATCAATGAGGAAGCCTGGCACTGGTACCACGACCACGTGGGCAAGGGCCGGTGTCCGCTGGTAGACACCTGGTGGCAAACCGAGACGGGCGGCATGATGATCTCGCCCATTCCGGGCGTAACGCCCACTAAACCGGGCTACGCCACCCTCCCCCTGCCCGGTATCCAACCCGTAATTGTGGATACTGACGGCAAGGAGCTGAAGGGTAACAGCGTGCAAGGCAACCTGTGCATCAAGTTTCCCTGGCCCGGCATGCTGCGCACCACCTACGGCGACCACGAGCGCTGCCGCACTACCTACTTCTCGGCCTACAAGGGCATGTACTTCACCGGCGACGGCGTGAAGCGTGATGAAGACGGCTACTACCGCATCCTGGGCCGCGTCGACGATGTAATTAACGTGTCGGGCCACCGCCTGGGCACTGCCGAGGTAGAAAACGCCATCAACGAGCACCCCAAGGTGGTAGAATCGGCGGTGGTGGGCTATCCGCACGAGATCAAGGGGCAGGGCATCTACGCCTACGTAATCTGCGACCTGACCGACCGCTCGGAAGAGAACCTTAAGAACGAAATCCGGCAGACGGTGAGCCAGATCATCGGCCCCATCGCCAAGCCCGACACCATCCAGATTGTGCCCGGTCTGCCCAAGACCCGCTCCGGCAAGATCATGCGCCGCATCCTGCGCAAAATCGCCCAGGGCGACACCGATAGTTTGGGAGATACATCGACGTTATTGAACCCCGAAGTGGTGGAGGAAATTAAGCAGGGGGCGGAGAAGTAAGGCTTCCCTAAGAGTACCGGCAAATGAAAGTAAAATGTTGATACCGTATTGTGGTATCAGTACGAAAACCTATGGTTAAAAAATATCTACCACCAAGGCTAAAAAACCGATTGAAGCAATTGCGGCGACGGGCCCGGTGGCAAGGCTCGCACCGAGTCTTTTGTATTTCGATGCAGCGCAACGGAACCACCTCGGTGGGTAACTTCTTCGCCCACTTTGGCTACCCGGTGGCCCGGTGGGGCACTTCAAAGAAGAACCGCTGGTCGCAGCGATGGTACGCCGGAGACTTTGAGGCGATCTTTCGGTCGGGCGATTTCCGCTCGTACCAGGTGTTTGAGGACGACCCGTGGTGGCTGCCCGAGTTTTACAAGGTGCTTTACCACCGGTTTTCGGGGGCCAAGTTTATCATGTTTACCCGCAGCAGCGACGCCTGGTTTAACTCGATGCTGGCCCACTCCGGCGGCAAAACCATTGGCAACACCCAGGGGCACTGCAAAGTGTACCGACGCGAGAAGGAGTTCTATGATCAGTTAGATAACAATCAAAATTTCGATCCCATTGCTTACGGCAACGATAACCTGTTGCCGCTCACCGGTTACGAACAGCACTACAGAGACATTTATGAGGTGAGAAACCGGGAAATCACGGATTTCTTTGCTAGTAAAAGCCCCAACCAATTGTTTACTTGCTCTTTGGAGGACGATCATAAGTGGCAAAAGTTGGGAGCTTTTATGGGAATAGAGGTCCCGGAAGCTCTTGAGGTTCACTCTAATAAAAGCGTCAAATAGTACTGAGACATGGAAGAAAACAACCGAGATCAGTCACGTCACCCCACATGGCTTTCTGAGTGGCTAGACCATCTGCAACGCGAAAGCTGGCAGCTCGAGCTAATTATTTCGGGCTTCGCAATCCTCCTGTTGATCCAGGGCCTGGAAGCGGCTGGCGAACTGAGTGACTATTTTCTCCTTCACCTTCAGGGCAATGACTCATTCGGTGGCACGTTGGAATTTGTTGCCATCTTAGGGATATTGGCATTTGGTGCGGCCGGGGTAGTACTGCTTACTAATTTGTGTATCCACCTGGTGCTGCGCGGTTTGTGGATTGGTACGGTGGGGTTACGCTCAATTTCGCAGACCATCGACTACGAGCAGCTACGCTATTCGGATAGATTCAAAGCGTATCTGTCACGTAAAGTGGGTAGCTACGACGAGTATATTTTACGATTGGAGCGGATTTGCAGCGTGGTATTCGCATTTAGCTTCGTTATCGTATTTGCTCTGTTAGGCTTTGTACTATGCTTCACTGTCTTTGGACTTATTAGTCGAGCTGTACTGGAATTAGGGCTATTCCGCTGGCTAAGAAGGATTGTTATCCTGCTTCCGCTTGTTACTTTGCTCATGTACTTTGTCGACTTTATTACGTTCGGAGGACTCAAGCGAATACGGAACCGCTACTTTACGAAATTGTATCTACCGGTGTACCGCTTCTGGAGCCTGGCTACCCTAGCGTTTTTGTACCGCCCCATCTTGTACAATATGCTGGACAATCCCTACGGTAAACGCGTTGCTTGGCTTATTTTACCTTACCTCCTTGTTCTGATCCTTATTGGAAGCGTGCGTCTAGAAGGATATCCTTTAGGCATCATTGATATAATAATCTACCCAAAGATAAGGGATAAGTTGTAGATTTGCGCTATGAAACCTCTATACCCTGACATTATAGAAAGCTTTAATCTGGCGTTGAACAAACTCACTGGCTACGAGCGCCGTTCGTATGCAGCAGCACTAGTAACTAGACATTTTGATGGATCAGCTCGCAAAGCTGAGCGGGTACTATGCGTGAGCCGCCAGATGGTTGAGTTAGGATTGAAAGAACAAGCTACGGGCATTCGCTGTGTAGATGCCTATTCACTGCGGGGGCGTAAAAAAAAGAGGAGCTAATGCCCGCTTTAGTAGATGATATAGAAGAGATTGCCAGCATAAACAGCCAGTCAGAACGCTGTCACAGTGACACGAGAGGCTACTTGAAGATTACAGAGTCGGTGGTCAAAGACTATTTGGTAGAACAAAAGGGCTATGCGGCTACTAGCTTTGGACAAGGTACGCTGAACAACGTTCTGACTCGTTGTGGCTACACGCTTAAGAAGGTACGCAAGAGCTTACCTTTGAAGCGGGTCGCCCAAACGGATACTATTTTTGAAAACATTGCCCAGCATAGGGCACGTAACATGCCAGGCGTACTCAAGCTTTCTATAGATGTAAAAGACAAAGTCAAAGTAGGCCGACTGTCGCGCAAAGGGTATTGCCGTAGCCGACAAGCAGTCCAGGCACTGGACAAAGATCAGCATTGGGATAGTTGTCTGGTTCCACTGGGTATTCTACAGATACAAACCGGACAGAGTACGGTAGTACTGGGCAACTCACATGAGACTAGCGACTTTATTGTAGATGGTCTGGAAAAGTGGTATGAGCTACACCGAGGCCAGTTGATAAATTATCACACCCTGGAACTCTATTTAGATAACGGCCCGGCCGTGGCTAGCAACCGTACACAATTCATCAATCGCATGATGGAGTTTGCTTGCATCACTGGCCTGAAAATACACCTGCTTTATTATCCCCCTTATCATAGTAACCGGGTCGCCGGGCGATACAACCCTATTGAACGAGTTTGGGCCGCGCTGGAAAACTACTGGAACGGTACTCTACTTAGCTCAGTCAACAAAGTAATCAATACCATCAAGAATATAACTTGGAAAAAAGTTACCCCTCTGGTGGTCTTCATAGACAAAGTCTACCAAAAAGGTGTCAAGCTCAGCAAACAGCAAATGCAACAGCGCGAACAATACCTTGACCGAAATCAACAGCTTCCCAAATGGGATGTCTGGATCAGACCCTCCCTCTATATGGGTAGATTATTTCTTCAATGATGCCTTATTTCAGGGGATTGATAATTCATACACCCAACAGGACGGTGGGTATCTTAGCGCTCCGTTCTACGATGACCAGCGGGCAGATGGTTTTATCAAAACTTTCAGTATACCTTCCCGAGTTGTTGACGCCTCATACCTGGAAATCTTTTTGCGCTACGACTCCGAAGACAATCCCTACCTCGCCCGCACGTGTCCTGAACTGATTGATCCTTCGTATTCCATATTTTCAAACGACCTTTTGTCTGGTATGCGGGAGGGATCAAAACGTGCTGAGGACAGTGACTCCGTTGCCTACAATGCGCAGGGCCGGGCAGATTGTATTTGCGAGATGTACGAAGTGCACCTCAATGATAGTCTTATCCGTGAGTTGCACCCTAAAGTTTATATTCATCCCCGGAATGATGAACGGGGGGTGCTTGGCTTTATTGACATTGTCACGCTACAACGCGGGATGCACCAGCTCACGGTAACTAAAAAGGCCCGCCCGGTAGAGTCTGATACCCTAGCGCGGGTAACCAACACCATTCCCTTTTGGCGAGATTGATCCTGAAAAGAAACTAATGCGAATCGCGCGTCACCTGATCGCCCGAACTGCCCCGCAGGAAGTCCATGTCGGCCCCCAGATGCGCCTGTTGCACATGGTTTACGTACAGCTGGGCGTAGCCGCGCACGAACTTGGCTTCCTCAGTTTGTTGCGTCTGCCGCCGCTGCTCCAGTTCGTCATCATGCACATCCAGATGCAGACGGCGCTCCTCCACATCGAGTTCGATCATATCCCCATTCTGCACCAGCGCCAGCGTGCCCCCCACGGCCGACTCTGGCGACACGTGCAGCACCACCGTGCCGTAGGCCGTGCCGCTCATGCGTCCGTCGGAGATGCGCACCATGTCGGTGATGCCCTGCTGAAGCAGCTTTTTGGGCAGCGCCATGTTACCCACCTCGGGCATGCCGGGGTAGCCGCGGGGTCCCACTTCCTTAAGTACTAGCACACAGTCTGCGTCTACGTCCAGCTCCGGATCGTCGATGCGGGCGTGGTAGTCTTCGATGGTTTCAAACACCACGGCACGGCCCCGGTGCTGCATCAGGGCGGGCGTAGCGGCTGAGGGCTTAATCACCGCCCCGTCGGTGGCCAGGTTGCCCCGCACCACCGCAATGCCTGAGCGCTCCTGGAAGGGTTCGTTATAGGTAGCGATCACCTCGCGGTCGTAGCAGGGGGCGGCGTCGCAGTTCTCGCCCAGGGTGCGCCCGTTCACCGTGGGAGCGTCCCAGTGCAGCTTTTCTTTTAGCTCGGCCAGCACGGCGGGCAGCCCCCCAGCGTAGTAGAAGTCCTCCATAAGCAGCTTGCCTGAGGGCATCAGGTTGACCAGCAGCGGAATGTTGTGGCCCAGTCGGTCGAAGTCGTCCAGCGTGAGCTCCACCCCTACGCGTCCGGCGATGGCCAGCAGGTGGATGATAGCGTTGGTAGAGCCGCCGATGGCCGCGTTGGTCACGATAGCATTTTCGAAGGCTTCGCGGGTGAGGATGTGCGACAGCCGCAGGTCTTCGTGCACCATCTCCACAATGCGGCTCCCCGCGGCGTGACACATGGCCCGGCGGCGCGCATCCACGGCGGGAATGGCGGCGTTCTGCGGTAGGCCTAGTCCGAGCGCTTCTACCATGCAGGCCATGGTGGAGGCGGTGCCCATCGTCATGCAGTTGCCCCGGCTGCGCGACATGCAGCTTTCGGCGTAGAAGAACTCCTCCTGCGTCATCTTCCCCGCCTTGCGGTCTTCGGTAAACTTCCACACCGAGGTGCCCGAGCCAATATCCTGCCCCCGGTACTTGCCGTTGAGCATGGGTCCGCCCGACACCACCAACGTAGGAATATCGACGCTGGCGGCGCCCATCACCGTAGAGGGAGTGGTTTTGTCGCAACCGCACAGCAGCACCACGCCGTCCATCGGGTTACCCCGAATCGACTCTTCGGCGTCCATGCTGGCCAGATTGCGGAACAGCATGGCGGTGGGCTTGAGCAACGTCTCGCCCAGCGACATGATCGGAAACTCGAAGGGGAAACCGCCCGCCTCGTACACGCCCCGCTTCACGTACTCGGCCAACTCGCGAAAGTGGGCGTTGCAGGGCGTGAACTCCGACCAGGTGTTGCAGATACCGATAATAGGCCGCCCATCAAAGGCGTGATCGGGCAGCCCCTGGGTACGCATCCAACTGCGGTAGATAAATCCCGACATGTCGGTGCGCCCAAACCAGTCATGGCTGCGCAGTTGTTTCTTTTTTCCGGTAGATTGGTCCGTGTTCATAGAAGATTATAGCTAAGGCGTGCGTAATATCGCTTAAGATTGGAAAGACGGAAAAGGGAGAATAGAATACGGATAGACCCGTCTTCCGCTTTCCTTACTCCTTTTTCGTTCTTTCTTCCCAATATTACCGAACTCTGCTTAAATTACAAGTCTAACCACCCAACCTACGATGAAAGCCTACCGAACCACCTCGGGCATTGTTATCCACCACGATGATCAGTATTACATTAATCACGAGGCGGACTGGGATACGCTGATGAACCAGCCAAAATTGTTTCAAGCGCTAGAGCAGTCGCTTCCGCGGTGGGAGCAAG
Source organism: Tunicatimonas sp. (assembly GCA_049650865.1). Lineage (GTDB taxonomy): Bacteria > Bacteroidota > Bacteroidia > Cytophagales > Cyclobacteriaceae > Tunicatimonas. Next base: position 937 of record JBASAY010000181.1, on the reverse strand, counting down.
CTGATGATGGGGAAGCACTGATAAAGAATCAGTTGCTACCTCCGATCGGACAACAGGAAGTGTGGGCAGCAGGCGTGACCTACTACCGCAGTCGCGACGCGCGCATGGAAGAATCTAAGGAGTCGGGCGGCGGCAGCTTCTACGACCGCGTGTACGAGGCCGACCGTCCCGAGTTGTTCATGAAGTCGACTCCCGCGCGGGTAGTGGGGCACCGGCAACCCGTGCGCATTCGCCGCGATTCGTCGTGGAATGTGCCCGAACCGGAGCTAACGCTGCTGGTGGCCTCATCGGGCGAGATTATCGGCTACACGGTGGGAAACGACATGAGCTCGCGCAGCATTGAGGGCGAGAATCCGCTCTACCTACCCCAGGCAAAGTCGTACGACGGCAGTGCTGCCCTGGGACCGGGCGTGCTCGTCACTTCCGATCCCTTTCCGAGGGATGCTCGAATTAGTCTGCGCATCGAGCGCGGAGGGAAGGTGATGTTTGACGAATCCACCACGGTAGATCAGATCAAGCGCTCGTTTGACGGTCTGGTGGAGTATCTCTACCGCGAATGTTCGTTCCCGCACGGCTGCTACCTGATGACGGGCACCGGCATCATTCCGGAGAATGACTTCACATTGCAGCAGGGGGATACGGTTTCTATCACGATTGAGGGAATAGGGACGTTGGTGAACGGGGTAGCGTAAGATTTATATTGTACGATTGTTATCTCATCGAGTTCAGGGTTCAGTAGGAGATCAATTCTTTAGACCAAAGAACTAGTCATTAGAACGTCCGAGCCAAAAAAACCTATACCTTACTTTCTAACTGACCTTTCGCTCACTAATAAGTTTGAAGATACAGATATTTTATTAGGAGGATTTACCTTTGAGGATGGAACGACGTGATGCCTTTGAATTTTATGTTGATTATCTGCTGTCTTCACCACATA
>JBASAY010000180.1:0-2725 GCA_049650865.1 Tunicatimonas sp. | reverse complement strand
CACCCGTGTTGTAGTTAAACACCGGGCGGTCGTCGATCATCACCAGCGTAAGGGTATTGATTTGCGCGAAGGACTGGGTGTACCGGATCAGGTTGTCGAAGCCTCGCAGATGGATGTCGTAGTTGCCGTTGCTTATCTCTCGCACCACCACGCCGGGGCACAACCGCAGCGCTTCGGGAATAGAGGTAACTCCGGCTTTGGCAATTTCACTGCGGGTGACAGTGTAGCTCGACACGGGCGCATCGAAGAGATTTTCGGACTTGCGGGAGGCCGATACAATTTCTACGTTCATTAGCTCCTCGAGCGAAAGGTCGAACAGATCGACGTCTTCCTGAGCAAAAGCGGGAGTGATGGAGAAAAGGCAGCCTAGCGCAGCCAGTAAGTAGTAACGCATGGATTGGTTTTTCTACAAACCAAGCAAAACTTACGCGTATTGCTACTGTATCTGATACCGGGCGGAATATCCGCGCGTAAGCTTTAGTCCAAAAAAGACCAACTGCTTAATCGTAAAAAGTATACGCTAGGAAGAATCAAGATTTTTGCATCACACGACTTAAAAATTTAAAAATTTTGTCAAAAAGAAGTAAACTTTAGCCGTTTGGCAGCACAAAACCGATCATTCCTGACACTGTACCTAATTGCTCGCTTTCGACTAGTAGTAGCTTGCCAGGTCGAAGGTTTCTTTTTGCGAATCGCGCAGGTGGCCGTTTTCGCACTTGAGCACCCGGGAGGGATATTTCTTCACAAATTCGTGGTTGTGGGTGGCCATCAGCACGGTGGTGCCCTGCCGGTTAATCTCCAGGAATAATTTGAAGATTCCTTCAGACACCTGGGGGTCAAGATTGCCCGTAGGCTCATCGGCCACCAAGAGCAGCGGTTCGTTGATCAGGGCCCGGGCAATGGCCACGCGCTGCTGCTCGCCTCCCGACAGCTGGTGCGGCTTCTTGAAGCCCGCCGACCCCAGTCCCACGCGTACCAGCACGTCGGACAGCCGTTGTTTCATCTTGGCGCGGTCTTTCCAACCGGTGGCCCGCATCACGAACTTTAGGTTCTCGTCCACCGTGCGGTCGGCAAACAGCTGAAAATCCTGAAAGATAATCCCCAGACGACGGCGTAGGTAGGGCACTTCGGCTTTTTTGATGCGCTTGATGGAGTAACCCGCCACCAGCATCTCGCCAAGCCGCAGTTCCAGGTCGGCGTAAAGCGTGCGCAACAGCGAACTTTTGCCGCTGCCGGTACGCCCAATGATATAGACGAAATCGCCCTTGTTTACGCTGAAGTTTACGTTTTCCAGCACCACGTTGTGTCCCTGAAAAACGCACACGTTTTCGACGTGCACTACGGGTTGGTTAGAAAATTCGTTGGCCATGCAGCAAATTGATGAAGGTGAAAACGAGGGGCGGTTACAGTTCTAGCTTGCGGATCTTTCCGTAGGGCAACACATCGATAACGGCCTGCAGGGCCGGTTCTTTTCCGGCTAGTCCGTATTTATCTAGTTTTTTTAGCGCCCGGTCGGCCCGAAAGTAAGCAATCAGCACAAAGTTGTCGTCGCGCAGTTGGATGTAATCCGGGATTTTGGCTTTGCCTTTTACTTTGATGATGTACATAAAAGTTGAGCAAATTTAGCCATCAACTCGCGAATCATTCTTAGCAGAACGCACGATATCAGTCACAACTACCACAAAAGCTATCAGGATAGGAGAAATGGCAAAAATAGGGGCGTACATTATTATAAAATCCATGTTAGTAACGGTTGATGCTGTTCTTGATTCGATAGTAAAGCACTACAAAAAGTATAGAAAGTATTAGAATAACAAAGGTGCCTAATATAATGAACGTTCCCTTCTTTTCTTGGTTGTCTGATGTCCAAACACCTACGGTGCCTACGAAAGTAATGAGCAAAGCATTAAGGTTGTAGCGCATAATGAGGCTATAGAGCCTTATACGCTCCTCTGTACGTTTGTAATGCTGTTCCTGACGGTTCATTGTTGCTGATAAGCACCAGAAAATCCCAGTCCGAATCGGTAGGGGCAGCTATTCCGTGTTGCTGCGCGCGGGCGCGGGAACCGAACAACAGCAGTTGCACCTGGGCATCTAGGCTCAATAAGGTTTGCCTGACTTCGTCCACCACCGACATCTGAACCAACGTGGTTGTTGCCATGCTAGAAGGTTTAAAGGGGCGAAGAGGAAAGAAGGAGAAAAAATGCGGGTATCGCACCGCTACGACCGCCTACCCTTGCTCCATTCCTGGCCTGGGGGAGTTCAGCAGGAGCTGGTCGTACCCGCCGCACAAAGGTAAACTATTTTTAGCTTTAGGCAAATTCTTAACGCCTCAACTCAAGCGAAACCTAATAGCTTTTATTATGTCCGCATTCGAACACTGATCGGCCGATTTCGAACACCTCGGCTACGGTCAAACCGCCCCCTAGCACCGTGACGCGGGTTGGTACTATGCTTGTTGCTGCTGGGACTACGGGGGATTTGTTCCCCTACTCAAAACACCCTACCTTCCTTCTAAAACGAACGAGGGGACGGCTCACCTAACCAACCTTCTCATCCATGTTCCGCACCTACCTCAAGTTCGCCACCCGCACCTTCTGGAAAGACAAGTTCTACACCGGGCTCAACATCATCGGGCTGGCCATCGGCATTGCGGTGAGCATCATCATAATGCTGTATCTGCAAAACGACCTCACCTACGACCGGCACCACACCCAGCACGAAC
>JBASAY010000179.1:0-28752 GCA_049650865.1 Tunicatimonas sp. | reverse complement strand
CCGGTCTCCGGTCTCCGGTCTCCGGTCTCCGGTCTCCGGTCTCCGGTCTCCGGTCTCCGGTCTCCGGTCTCCGGTCTCCGGTCTCCGGTCTCCGTTTCACCCTTCACGCAACAACCCCCAACTCATCAGGCGGTCGCTGTCCTCAAGCCAGCGGTTGCCAATGTCGGTGCGGTAGTACATATGGGGAATCAGAATGTTCTTGATGCGGGTGTACGCCTGCTTTTGCGCCTGGGCCATGGTAGGGCCGTTGCCGCACACGATCAGGGCCACGCCCGCCGCCCCGGTAATCATCCACTCGCCGTGGCTTAGCTTCAGGTCCTCCAGGTGCACTCCCTCGGTAGGCCGCTTAAACACTACCACCGCATTCTTCGACATGGCCTCAAAGTTCTTCTTGTCTTTGTAGGGGAAGGGCGGCACCACCAGGCGCACCCCAATGTGAAACCCGCTCTTTACCTTGAGCTTAATGTCCTGCCCCGTGGCGATGGCGTGGAAGAACTCTCCGATGGGAGTGATCATACTCTCCTCTTGCATGCTAATAATAGGATACCCGAAGCGCGACGTCCACTCCAGCGGATAAATACCGTTGCCGTTTACGATGCAGTTGATGTCGATGTAGCCCACGTAGTTTTCCTCGGCCAAGCGGGCTTCGAACTTATTTAGGGTGGCGTTGAACAGGCGGTTAGGGCCGCTCCAGAACATGGTGGTTCCCATCTCGCCGGTAGACGGACCCAGGTTACCCGGAAAGAGTTTCTTGTGCTCGAAGTTGATGTTGATGGGCTCGATGAACTTCTTACCGTTGAAGAACGCGCCCACGGCTATCTCTACTCCGGTAACGCGCTTCTGCAACTGAAATACCGGAATCTGATCGGCCCAGGCGCGCTGGTAGTCCTTTAGCACCCGCACTACGTCCTGCCCGTCTTCTTCTTCTCCCACAAAGAGCAGGCTCTTGATGTTCTGCGCCTCGCCGCTGGGCTTAATCACGTAGCGGGCCGGGTGCGCCTGCACGTAAGCGATCGCATCATCAAACGAGCTAAAGTCTTGGTAGGGAATGATAGTAACCTTATGCTTCTTCAGTTCTTCCTGTCCGAAGGAGCGGTCGTCTTCCAGGCGGTCGGTGTAGGGAGTGCCTCCCACCACGGCCTTGCCCCGCTGCCGCAGTTCGTGGGCCAGTTCGCCGTGGCCCAGCACGTCGTCGAACACGATCACGTCGGCCCAGTCTACCTCCTTCCGCCAGTCGTCGGTTTTAGGGACAAACCCGTCGCCAATCTCCTTGGCGTAGTCAGTGTTGATGAAGTACTTTACGGCGTGGCCTTCTTTTACCACCTGCCAGGCAATGTCGGTGATCAGGGCGTCGTATGAAATAAAAAGAAAGTTTTTGGGGGCCATTAACTCGAGCTCAGAAGGGTTAAAAAGTGGATCGGTGCGCAGCGCTAAGGCACCGGGCGGCTATGATAGCCCGTTTTGCTGAGATTGTGAAAGCTTTGCCCAACTATTTTGCCCCGCCGAACATCAGCACCGGTTTCCGGGTTCTACCGACAGTTTAGCCTAATCACTTATGAAAAACGTACTACTGGCGGGGGCTACCGGGGTGCTGGGTACCGAGCTGCTCACGCTGCTTCAACCCACCGACTACCGGGTGCGGGCGCTGTTGCGTCGGCCGGAGCAAGAGGCCCAAGTGCAACCCTACTGCCACGAGGTGTTCGTAGGCGACGCCATCGACCCCGCCGCCCTGCGGGGAGCTTGCCAGGGCATCGACATTGTACTAACCACCATTGGCAAAAGCGTGAGCTTGTTTACTAACAGCGTCGCTTCCTTTCACGACATCGACTATCAGGCCAACCTTAACCTGCTGCGCGAAGCCCAGCGGGCGGGGGTAACCCGCTTTGTTTACGTATCCATCTACGGCAGCGAAACCTCCCCGAAGCTGCGCGTGGGCTGGTCGCAAGAATTGTTTTCTCAGCAACTCAGGCAGTCATCGCTCAGCCATACGGTGATTAAGCCGGTTGGTATGTTCTCGGGCCTGCACGACTTGGTTATTATGGGCAAGAAGGGTTGGGTGATCACGCCGGGCAGCGGCGAGTGCCTCACCAACGCCATCCATCAGCGCGACCTGGCAACCGTGTGCGTACAGTGCCTGGAAGAAGGGCCGCCCGTAATGGAAGTAGGCGGACCGGAGATTCACAGTCGCAACGAGGTGGCCCAATTGGTCGCCGACCACACGGGGGCGCGAAGGCTTAATGCGCCCGTGTGGTTGGTGCTGCTCGGGCTGCGGGTGCTTCGCGTGTTTAGTAAGAACATCCACGACAAGCTGCGCTACTTCACCTACATCACCACCCACGATATGGTGACGCCACCCTACGGAGAAAAAACCTTTGCTCACTACCTAGACGAGGAACTTCCCCAACAATTCGCGTAGCCAACCACTACACCAACTCTTTCATGGTGACCACAGGTATATCCTTAGCCGCTCCCGCCGTCAACGGGGGCTGACGGCCAGTGTCGTACCGGTAGCCTTCGCTGGTGAGGGGCCACAGTAGGGGAGCCAGAAATAAGATGGTAGCCCGGTGCCCTTGGTTTACAGCGGCTTCGTTGCCGGTGGCCTTCGACAGTTGCGCCTCGTTCTCAATCTCGAAGGGGCCATCAAACCCCTTCGCCAGCAACGCTTCTACGAAGGCCCGCCAGTCCATACTGTCGGAGCCACCGAAGCCGGGCAGCATGGCTTCGTAGTGATGGCGGTCCCACGGGTTTGCCGTAGTCGGAACCCCGGCCCGTTCGGCCAGGTCGGCATCTACCTGCTGCACCGGATACATGCCGCCCCAGTGCACTTGCGCAGCATCGCGCCGGTTACGGGTGGCCTTTACGTGTACCCGTTTAATGCGGCCTACATCCGAGGCGTTAACGACCGCCACCGGGTCGGTGTGCTGCCAAACGTCGTGCGACGGGTCGTAGATTTCGCCGTGGGCCGCGCTGGGAATCAGTTCGTACATTAGTTTGCGGGCGGCCAGCACGCCCGTTAGGTTGTTAAACGTGCTGGTGTGGTCCAGCGACCGCCAGCCCTCCATGGGGCAGTTCTCGTACAGCACGGTTACGCCCAGGTCTTCAGCGTATCGGATGATGGGAGTGAATACCTGCTGGTAGCGCGCTAGATTCCGCTGGAAGCCTCCCGCCTGGTTTCCTAGTTCGTGGTTGTAGCCCACAAAGGTGCCCACCGTCACGTCGTTGCCGTCACCTCCCAGCAGGTGCGCCATGCGGATCAGGCGCAGCAGGTGGTTCTGGTTGGGCACCTGCTGCGCTTCGTCTCCGCCGATGCAATTCTCAAAGGCACCAATCGACAGCCGCAGTCCGGCCTCGTTAAAGGTATCTAGTGTACGCTGGGCGGCCGCTAGATCGAAGGCTTCGTAGTCTAGGTGGGTGGCCACGTGGTCGGTGCGGGAGCCATCGCGTCGAAACACACAAAGGTCCACCCCCTGGGCGCCTACCTGTTGCGTTCGCCCGACAAGTTCAGGAAGGGTGGCGGTATCGAAGGCCGAGCTCATAATCCATATCGGATTGTTCATCATGCTAAAGATTGGTTACAAAAACAATGATAGGGTTTACTAAAGACAGCCCACTAAGACACTATGATAGACCAAGTGAACGTCAAAATGTTGTTGCCATTTAATTGTTTTTATGCAATTAATTTTGGTATTTGTCTAGCACAAGCTTTAGAATATGTTCTTAAGTGATGATTTTGAAGCCATACTACCATAGAACTTACCTACCTGTATTATGCTTAACCCTGTGCAGCCCTATTCTGCCTCAGAGCTATCGACCCTTTCTCAGCAACAGTTGATCGAGATCATACTGCAGCAGCAGCAGTGCGAGGGTACCTCAGCCGACCGTGAGTATAATGGTTTCTGCCGCCAAATTGCCGAGAATTTTCCTAACGGTGCAGTGGCGGTCTTAGACGCTCAACTTAATTACCTGCACGTGGCGGGTGAGGCCATGCACCAACACGGCTTTACCGAAGAGATGTTTATTGGGCAATCGGTGCGGAATATATTGTCTGCTGAAGAGTCGGTCCGTTTGGAGGCATGGCTAAAATACGCCCTTCAGGGTAGTTACCGCCTCACCAACGTCACGATTGATGATCAGACGTATCTGGTTAGTATGAGCCCTCTGCTTTCTGAGCAAGGTACGTTAGAGCGGGTGCTGGCCGTCTCTCAGAACATTACCCAGCAGCAAGCGGCCTTGCGCCAGGCGCAGGAGAGCGAAGCCCAGTTCCGCACCCTGGCCCAGAGCATCCCTGGGGCGGTCTACATTACTGCTAATAACGAAAGCCGAGACATTCTCTTCATCAGCCAGCAGATTCATACCCTAACCGGCTACTCGCCTGAAGATTTTACAACAAAGCGGATTACCCCCCTTGACCTCATTTTCTATGAAGACCGTCAGGAGGCTAAACGCGTGCTAGCCGAAGCGCTGCAGCACCAGCAGCCCTATCGGCTTACCTTTCGTATGAAGCACCGGGACGGACATTATTACTGGATTGAGGAATACGGTAGCAACATCGAGAAGGATGGTAAGCAGTACTTTCAGGGCGTGCTGTTCGACGTGAGTAAGAAGAAGCAGTACGAAGAGGAGCTACAGGAGCAGAATGAAAATCTAAGGCGCGTAAATGCTGAGCTAGATCACTTTACCTACAGTGTGTCCCACGATTTACGGGCACCCCTTTCTTCGGCCCTGGGACTGCTCAGCTTGCTGAAAGAAGAAGATGACCCCGAACAAAGTAAGCATTACGTAGCACTGGCTGAGCACAGCTTACACGAGCTCAGTACTTTTATTCAGGAAGTGATTAGCCTTACCCGTAACACCCATACCGACCTGCGGGTAGAAGCGGTAGACCTTCAGGAGATGGTGGACGAGGTGGTTGTTTCGCAGCAGCAGAACGCCGCGCAGAACAAAGTAGATATTCAGACGCAGATTCCGGGCGCCAAGCCACTGCACACCGATCGCCGCCGACTGCGCGTTGTTCTCAATAACCTGCTCTCTAACGCGATTCGGTACTACCGGACCGGTCATCACCCCTCTTTTGTGCGGATTTCAGCCACCGTGAAGCAGCAGGAGACGGTACTTCGGGTGGAAGACAATGGTATCGGCATTACTCCCGAGGCAAAGAGCAAGATCTTCGACATGTTCTACCGGGCCACCGACGATGTGCCCGGCTCAGGGCTAGGCCTCTACCTAGTGCAAGAAACGGTGCGAAAGCTTGACGGACGCATCGAGGTAGACTCGCAGGTAAACCAAGGGACAACTTTTACGGTGGTGCTGCCCTCGCTTGCGTGAACCAGACTACTCATTCAGTCAGCAGGATGCTTTCTAGCACCGCATCCACTTCGCTTGCGTCTAGCCCAGTGGTCATCTTCGGGCGGTAGAGTAGCCGGATCAGGTTGCGATCCACGTCAGCATAGGCCATGGTGGCGCACCAATCCGATAAAAAGATACTTTGCGGATAGATTGACGTGTCACAAGCTAGTCCTCGCGACTGGGTCAAACTCTTCACGCCATGGTATAAAACTAGCGGCAGAAAGCAGGCCCCGCCCGGCAGCTTCGTAAGAATTTTTTCTTTTGCGTCCGAAACGGTACGGGGTACCCCACCGGGAGTTCTTGCGCCAAAATAGTGCGGCGCATTCTCTTCTTTTGCGTCTACAAATCTCTGTAGATGACCCACGCATGAACTTATACAAAACCGACGAACTATTGCGCGCGGCCGAACTAGCTATTGAAGGTGTTTTGACCAATCCCAGCGCTAGTGAGCAGTTGGAGGTGTACGGCCTAAGTTCGGCGCAACTGCAAACGGGTAAGCTCCGGTGGCAAACGCTGGCGCACCTGCACGAGGTCCATACCCGGTTGCGGGGCGAACGGTACGCCCTCTCGCAGCAGATCAACGCCAGCTTGCAGGCCGTTAGCGAACAGTTTCGGGCACACGTTGGTGTGGCCCGAACGGTTTTTCACGCTGACCCCGCCCTGTTCGACGCACTGGGGGTGAGTCCGCTGGCTACCCGGCGTTGGGAGTGCGTGCGGCAGGCCGCGCGCTTCTACCAGCAGTTGCACCTCCGCGACGTGTCGCTAGAGGCTTACGGAATTTCTACGGTGGCCCTGGTGCACGCCCGGGAGCAGGTGGTGCAACTGTTGGCCCTTAAGGAAGAGCGCGTGCAGAAGAAAGCCCTGGTCGATCAGCACGCCCAGGAGGTGCGCGGGGCTAAGCTGGCTCTACGAACGTGGATGGTAGAGTTCCGTCTGGTGGCCCGGGTAGCACTACGCAGCCATCCCCAGATGCTCGAACTATTCGGGGTGCAGGCGGTAACCGGATGACCTTTTGGGTGGCTAGATGTCTGGACGTATGCTACTAAATGATAGTGACTAGTGACCGTACTGCCCGCGCTTATCGACTCAGCGTGTCTGATCAGTCCGGACCGGTACCGGTTCTACCAGCAGCTGCATCGCTCCGCACTGGACACCACCGCCCGGGTCAGCGACCTGCTCATCAGCTCCTGCGCCCAAAGCCTGCAGGAGACGCAGCACGCCTACGAGAAGTTGCTAGGGAGTTACCAAGCTAGCGACCGCCTTGGCCACGCAGACGTTGCGCCGCATTCAACTATCTCTAAGGCAACTTCGCCGCATCTTAAACCAAACGCAGTACGCCCTGGCGCAATCGGCGAAGCCAAGGCTAAGGCTCGGGTGGGCCGCAGGCGGTCGTTGGTGCAGCGCCTTGCCTACGGGGTAGGTAGCTTGGGGGCCGGAGTAGTAATCGGGCTACTATTGCGATGAATCATTGTGCCAGCTAATCAACGCTTTTGGGTACACCAATCGGGCAGGCAGGGATTGCCTACTAATTCTTCGTGTCCTAGCTTTTCTTTCTCGTGCGAAGAACGTATTTTTGAGCTCCGGGTAGCGCTGCCTGGTCTTATCTATACAGCAATAATTATGAGAAAAGCGGGCTTTGTGATGGCTATCCTGGGCGTTATCCCCCTGGTTTTAGTTGTTCTCTCGTTAATTGAAGAAGCGGGTTACGGCCGTAACCTGCCCTTTGTTGGCAACAGTTGGATTATCATTATCGGTTTGTTCTTCTTCTTGTCGGGGGTGTCCCTCATCGTGTCTTTCGGAAAGGCCGACTAGGTGTTGGCCAACGCGCAGGTAGTTACACTCACGTGCTTCCGCTTCATGGGTTGGCGCCACCAACTGTGGGGCATGTCGCAGATGCAATTGTCGCTCGCCCCCCTGCGAAAGGTGTCTGGTCTATCGTTCTTCCGAATGCTGGGCACCGGCCGCCGGTTTCACTACTTCCCTGACTTCTCGGTGTACTGCCTGTTGGCGGTATGGGACGACGAGGCTGCCGCCCGGCACTTCTTTGCGCACCACCCCCACTTTCAGGCGTTCACCGAACGCAGTCACGAGCACTGGACGTTGTACCTACAAAGTTATCAGGCGCACGGACAATGGTCGGGTGAGCAACCTTTCACTCCTACTGCCCCGCCCCCCGAACCTAATCAGCCGGTGGCGGTGCTTACCCGCGCCACGATTAATCCCCGGCGGCTACGCGCGTTCTGGAGGCAGGCCCTGCGGCTCAACCGGCAGTTTACCCAACATACCGACTGCTGGCTCTCGCTGGGGGTGGGCGAGTGGCCGGTGGTGCAGCAGGCTACCTTTAGCCTGTGGAAAGATGCCGATAGTATGAAGCAGTTTGCTTACCGCAGCGACCTTCATCGGCAGGCGGTGCGCCACACCCGCCAGCACGGCTGGTTTACGGAAGACTTGTTCGCTCGCTTTGTGCCCGTAGGCTCGGAGGGAAGCTGGGGAGGGAAAGACCCCTGGGTAGATGGCCTGAACCGATAATCAGGTCGGTATAAGCCCCTCAACATTTATTTGCTCACCTTCTTCTTGTTCGCCGCGCGCTCATCAAACTTAGGGGGTGCGTAGAGGAAACCGAAGGCTTCGCAGTCTTCTTTGGTATGCTTCGCGTGGTGAATGTAATGCGCCCGGATCATGCGCTTGAGGTAGGGGTGGCGGGCCTTAAACTTAAAAGGAATGCGCTGGTGCACCAGAATGTCGTGGAACAGCAGGTAGAAGATACCGTAGGCCGTAACCCCAAAGCCAACGTAGCGCAAGAAGAATAGCGAGGGCACCTCGTAGCCGGTAACAATCAGAGCTACCGCGGGCACGCTGAACACCACAGCGAACAAATCGTTGCGCTCGAGCCAACCGTGCCGGAGCGAGTGGTGTGAGTGGTGCCACGACCACAAGAAACCGTGCATGATGTACTTATGGGTAAACCAGGCGAACCCTTCCATAAAGAGGAAGGTGCCAACAACAATAGCAATCTTCGCGAGTAAAGGCATGCTCTAAGCGGGCAATTGAGTGGGAATAGTTAGATGAAGGAAGGCTAAAACCGCCTGATTAGTTCCTAAATACTGTAATGCGGATTAATTGGCAACCACTTTACAAGTAGTTGAACTGGTTCTTAAAGTAGGTTCCTAATAAGAGAAGAAGCTTTTGATTGTCGGGAATGCGGATGCGCTCGTTGGCGATGCGGGCCGCCGAGCAGTCTTTAATCTTCTTGAACAGGCGCAGGTAGTACACGTAGGCTAAGTACACCCCGAGCCGGGCCGCCGGGGGTAGTCCAAGAATACCCTGGTAGGCAGCGTCGAAATCAGCCTGGATATCAGCCTCAATGCTGGCCTTGGCCGACTGGCTAAAGTGGTTAAAGTCGACTCCCGGAAAGTAAACGCGCCCCCGGTCTTGGTAGTCGCTTTTGATGTCGCGCAAGAAGTTTACCTTTTGGAAGGCCGCTCCCAACCGCCGGGCGGGCGGTTTCAGATGCTGATACAGCGCATCGTCGCCCTCGCAGAACACGCGCAGGCACATTAGCCCTACCACCTCAGCCGAGCCGTAGATGTACTCCTCGTAGCCCGAAGAGTCGTACACCTGGGGTTGCAGGTCCATAGCCATGCTGTGCAAGAACGCGTCAATCAGTTCGGTTTCAATAGCGTATTCGTTCACCGTTTTTTGGAAGGAGTGAAGCACCGGGTTCAGGCTGATCTTGTCCTGCAAGGCTTGGTAGGTTTCCTGCCTAAACGTATCAAGGAGGCGAGCCTGGTCGTGGTCGTAGAAGGTGTCAACGATCTCATCAGCGTAGCGCACAAAGCCGTAGATGGCGTAGATAGGATCGTGAAACCGCTGGTGAAGGCTGCGAATGCCCAACGAAAAAGAAGTACTGTAATGTTGCGTAATAATTTTGCTGCACCGAAAGGCAGTCTGATCAAATAAATTCATACCGTGAGACTCACAAACTTTTAGCACAATATACAAAGAAGCCCGAAGGGGCGAGAACGTAGCGGACTATTTTCAGTATTTCGCGGTCTAATGCCGCTTAGCAACCTCTTGGGCGGTAACCAAACCGGATATGAGGGAGGGGGGAACCCCCGGGCCCGGTACGGTAAGCTGCCCCGTGTAGTATAAATTCTTAATATGTTTATTTCTTAGGCTAGGTTTCAGTATCGCCGTCTGGCGCAGGGTGTTGGCCAAACCGTAAGCGTTTCCTTTAAACGCGTTGTAGTCCGCCACGAAGTCACGGTGGGCGTAGCTTCGCCGGTAAACTACCGCATCGCGAACCGACTGACCGGTGAGCCGCTCCAGTCGCTTCATCACTACTTCGTAGTAGTGCTCCCGCGTTTCGGGCGCGTCTTCCAATCCGGGAGCTACCGGAACGAGCACAAATACGTTCTCATGACCCGGCGGAGCGCAGCTGGGGTCCGTTTTAGAAGCACAACACACGTAGAATAGGGGGTTGGTGGGCCACCGGGGCGACTCGTAAATCTCCTCAGCGTGTCGGGTAAAATCTTCGTCGAAGAAAAGGTTATGGTGCAGCAGGTTGTCGAGCTTTTTGTTAACGCCCAGGTAGAAGAGTAGCGACGAAGGGGCCATGGTGCGCTTTTCCCAATAAGCCGCTGAATAGTTGCGGGAGCGGGGGGTAAGCAGTGCCTGATCGGTATGGTGATAGTCGGCACCGGATACCACGACATCGGCATCGAAGCGGTCGTGCTCGGTGACTACTTCGGTAGCCAGGCGGCCGCTGGTGAGAATCCGCTGCACGGGCTGGTCGGTCAGTAACTTCACTCCTAGTTCGTTGGCCAATGCGACCATCCCCTCAATAATCTGGTACATCCCGCCCTTGGGATACCACGTGCCTAACGCAAGGTCGGCGTAGTTCATCAGGCTGTACATCGCTGGGGTGTTCTCGGGAGTGGCCCCCAGAAACAGCACCGGAAACTTGAGCAACTGCCGCAGGCGGGGTTCCCGAAACAACTGATCTACGTGGTCCGCCATTGAGGTAAACATCTGCAAGCGGAACAGCGATCGAGCCACGCGGGTATCAGCAAATTCGAGGGGCGATAGCCCGGGTTTATAGACAAACTCTTCCATGCCGACGCGGTATTTGTACTCGGCTTCCTGTAAAAAGGTGTCTAGGCGAGCGCTGCTACCCGGTTCGTAGCTCTCGAACAGCGCGTGAAGTTGTCGAAGACTGGCGGGCACTTCCAGGGTATCCTGCTCGCCGAAGAAGATAGCGTAGGACGGATCAAGCCGAAGTAGCTCGTAGTAGTCGGAGACTTTCTTACCGAAGGTGGCAAAGTAGTTCTCGAACACATCGGGCATCCAGTACCAACTGGGGCCCATATCAAACACGAAACCATCCTCGGAAAAAGAACGAGCCCGCCCTCCGGGCGAGCTGTTCTTCTCAAGAATGGTTACGTCGAAACCTTGGTGAGCCAGCGCAGTGGCAACGGACAAGCCCGCGAACCCAGCGCCAATAACGACTACTCGTTTACGCATCAAGCTCTTAGTCTCTAACCGAATAATTTTTCAGTACTGATTTAAGCTCTTTGCGGGCAATATGAATCCGGTTTTTTACGGTACCGATTGGAATTTGCAGGCGGTCAGCGATTTCGTGGTACTTGAAACCCCGAAAGTGCATCATAAACGGTGTTTTGTAGGCATCATCCAATCTAGCAATCGCCTGATTGATATCGCGCAGCGCAAAGCTAGAGTAAGCGCGATTTTCGGTGGTATTGCTAGAACTGTTAATGTAGTGAAGGTTATCGGTGGTATCGATAAAGGTGTTGCGGCGTACCATCCGCTGATAGTTAGTGATGAACGTGTTCTTCATGATGGTGTAGAGCCACGCCTTCAGGTTGGTACCGTCGGTAAACTTATCACGGTTGGTAAATGCTTTGAGAATAGTTTCTTGCAGCAGATCGTTGGCCTCTTCCATGTCCTTGGTAAGCTTAAGGGCGAAAGGCTTCAAAGATTTAGACATTTTGTCTAGCGAGTAGCTGAATTCTAGTGCGGTCATAAAAGTTAGAGGTTAGGGAATTTTGTTGAAACTGTGACTAATAAAAGTTAAACAAGCGGTTAAAAAATACCTTATGGCTTAAGAAAGTAGAAAAAAATGGGAAGCGATGAAGTAAAATCAGGGGACGAATTATCTCTAGATGAAAAAATAAAGGATTGGTAAAAGGCAGACTTACTTATTACGGTACAAAACTGACTTACTTCAGGTGATTGTCTTTTTGTGGTTACGTAAGCCTAGAGAGTTTGTTTAATATTTGGGTAAAAAATATCAAACAAGACTAGCTGATACGGGTAAATGAGTACTTATAACTAGTGGGGGGCGGGGCTTTGCCTACTCGCGATGGGATGGAATTGTACTAGTTAGCGCCAGGGAAAAGAAGAAAGCTACTCAACGGTGGACACTTCTACAGAATTTTCATCAACAAAATCAATCATGTGCTCTATGCGATGAAAAACTATTACGTTGCTACCAAACACTAGGTCTTGGCTAAGCACTTGGTACCCACTTAACAGGATGGTGGTTTTAGGAAAAGAGTCTGACAGACGGTCTACGTACTCTTGCACTTGGTTGGCCGGTGGGCTGGTGGTGATTACCGTAACGATAAACTCAGGCTTGAGAATACCGTGGATAGTGACCACATCGTCGAAAGGTAGATTCTGGCCGAAATAGATAGCTCGATTGTGCCGCGCTTTCACAATGTAACTACCGAACAAGAGAGTCAGCTCGTGCAACTCACCCTCCGGAAGGTAGAGAAGGTACTTCTTCGCCCCCTTCTGTCTAGAAATGGACAGCGCGTCAATGGCCACCATCATCTTTTGCCGAATAAGGCTAGTAACAAAGTGCTCTTGCGCCGGGTTGATGGCGTCGGTTTGCCAGAGCACTCCGATCTTAGATAAGAAGGGATACACTACATTGAGCACGGTATCTTCGAAGCCCAGACGGTTAACGTTGGCGGTAATAACTTCTTCAAATCGCCCCTCATCCAGGTCAATCATAGAAAGTAACAGGGCGTTGATCTGATCAGGGTAGCGCCAGTGTTTCTCGGTGAGTTGGAGGACAATCTCGTTAAGCTTATCCCGGCCCAGCATGGCAATCTTAGAAATTTTGTAGCCGTTGTCCTTTAGCAAAGCAACGTTAAGGATCAGCTTCAGATCTTCGCCATCGTAGTACCGAATGTTGGTTTCGGTACGCTTGGGCGAGATAAAACCGTAACGCTGCTCCCAAATACGCAACGTATGGGCCTTTATGCCGGAGAGTTGTTCCAAATCCTTGATCGAATACGTGCTCAATGGGGGCGGGTTTCTGGTTCCTTGTGTTACAAAGATAGATGCAACACCAACCCGAAACCAGGTGATTTGTTCGGGAACACCCGTTACTGGGGTTGCAGAACCAGGAAGAAGAGAACCTGAATAGTTAGTAGAGGTAACGCCAGTGGATTGCCTTTTCTGAAGGATGCCACGAAGAAGAGGCTTTGCACCAGCAGCGCAGTAAACAGCCAGCCCAGGTAGTTGTGCAAGGGTGGATGTAGCAACTCCCAGCTCCAAAAGTCGAACTTTATCGCTACCGGCTCAATCAGATAATCAATAGCCACCATGAGCAAGGCGGCAGACACAACCTTAGCGATGCGAGACATGGGTAGGGTATCTGCCACGCTGCCGCACAGGTAGGTGAGCAGTAACCAGTTGACCGCTATCATCAGCGGTACCTCTAACACCTTAGCGCCTAGGGTAGGGCCGTACGCGTAAGAGCCAAAGATAAGCGAAGTATGGACACCCAGTACTTCTATCCAGTATCCAATTAGCATTACCGCACCAATAAACCACCCAAAGGAAGGACGCCAATCTCGATGAAAATAGAGCAACACCGCCGTGGTGAGCAGCAGGTGGAAGGGGGTGGCCCACTGAAACAGCGGCCGCGCGGAGCTAAGCAAACCGATAACGCCCGCAGCGTGCGTAACTATCAGAAAGATAGCTGCCCCCCGGGGAGGAATCGTAGGCTTCTTTCTTTGCCACTCACCCTGCGTTGTTGGCATTGCTCAGACGTTGACGTGCCGCTCGGCGTGGTACGAAGAGCGCACCAGAGGGCCTGATTCAACGTACTTTAGGCCACGGCGAAGCCCTTCTTCGCGGTAGGCCGCAAACTGGTCGGGATGAATAAACTCAGCTACCGCAATGTGCATCTTGGTTGGTTGCAGATACTGTCCAAGGGTCAGAATATCTAGCCCGTGGGCCACCAGGTCGTCTATCGCCTGATGAACCTCGTCGACCGTTTCTCCCAAGCCTAGCATGATACCGGACTTGGTACGCTTACCATAGTCTTTAATGCGCCGGATTTGCTCCAGGCTACGGGCGTACTTGGCCTGGGGGCGCACCGGACGGTACAGCCGTTCTACCGTTTCCATGTTGTGCGAAACCACTTCCTGCCCGGCATCGATCATTCGGTAAAGGGCTGGCCAGTTGCCCTTCACATCGGGGATGAGCGTCTCAATGGTGGTACCGGGGCTCAGGCGCTTTACTTCCTTAACGGTTTGGTACCAGATTTCGGCTCCCCGGTCTTTGAGCTCGTCGCGGTTAACGGAGGTAAGCACGGCGTGTTTTACCTGCATTAGTTGAATGGCTTCGGCCACGCGGCGGGGCTCGTCTTCATCGTATTCGGGGGGGCGGCCGGTAGCCACTGCGCAGAAAGAGCAGCTGCGGGTGCAAACGTTGCCCAAAATCATAAAGGTAGCGGTGCCGCTGCCCCAGCACTCACCCATGTTGGGGCAGTTGCCGCTCTCGCAGATCGTGTGTAGCTTGTGCTGATCCACCAGAGAGCGTACGCGGGCGTACTCTTGGCCCGTGGGCAGCTTTACCCGCAGCCAGTTGGGCTTGGCCGTTCGTTGTGCCTTGACGGGGACAACCGGTAATTCAATCATAAGTTAGGTAAAGAGAAGGTGTCGTTAACTACCTGATGCAACAGTCCGGTGGCAAGATAAATTCCGGTAGGCTATCGTCGGCTTCCGTAGAAGAGCATGATAAAGGCAGAGGGAAAGAAACGCTGTGATTCGGCAACATTAGCGATTTCGATGGCTTCCGGGAAGGCTTCTAGCTGGAAACCCACCTCAAAGCCGGTAACATCATTTTTAAAGGTGCCAAACTCAAACGCCAGCGCCGCCTTGATGTTGGCGCCCACCTTTAGGTCTACCTCACCCTCACGGATTCCTCGCAAGAACGGCCCGGAACCTACCACCGACCCAGGATTTACCTGGTTGGGAATCTCACGAGCGGGAATTACAATTGGCCGATCGCGGCCGTACTGCACGTAGTAAGGGGTAAGTAACCCCAGGGTAGGCCCTCCGGCCATAATGAAGTTTACCTGAACTCCTTGCTGGGGGGCCTTCTTAAACACAACCCACTCGCGTCCGTACTGAGGACGGATGGAGAAGAGGTAGTTGACCTTGCCGAAAAGATAGGTATTGCCCGATGCCGTAGGCCGCCGAAGTTCTTTCGGATTCTTCACGTTGACGATCTCCAGGCCAAAAGACTGAAACTTCCCCTTGCTGACCTGTCGGCTGTACTTACCGGCCACCCCGCCAATCAGGCCAGAGTTGGAGTTCTTGCTAACGCCCCAGATGTACTCCCGACTATATTCGTAGGTATCGTCATCCTGAGCCCAAAGTTGCGTTACCGGGCCGCACAAACACGCTATTAAATAGCCCAAGCATGCCCAAAAATTCGTAGATTTCCCGCTCATAGATCAAAAGTAGATTCGTATAAAGATACAAAGTATAAATCTAGGATTTATTATGCCGCAAATCAAATCTTCCTACCAGGGCGAACTGCGTACTGAAGCTACGCATTTGAAATCATCCAGCAGGATCATCACCGACGCGCCCACCGATAACCACGGCCGGGGCGAAGCCTTTTCGCCCACCGACTTGGTATGCGCTGCGCTGTGCAGTTGCATGATGACCATCATGGGCATCCGTGCTTCTAAACACAACTTCGCTCTGGAAGGTTTGGAAGCCGAGATTACCAAGCATATGTCGTCTGACCCACGGCAGATCGCTCAGATTGATATTGCCTTTCGGCTGGCCCACACCGACGCTACGGAAGAGCAGCGGCAAATGCTCAAAGACGCCGCACTGCACTGTCCGGTAGCCCTAAGCCTCAATCCAAAAATTCGTCAGGAAGTCACGTTTGATTTTTAAGAACTGGCTTGGAGTTGGGCTAGCTGTTCTTTAAGGGCACGATAGGATATACCCATGTGCGAGGTATCGTACACGCATTTGCCCTGGTAGATGACCAGCGCTTGCGGCGATTGATGGGCTATCTGAAACGAATCGGCTACTTTTTGCGATACGTCGCGGTGGCGGATTAAGTCTAGGAAAAAGGCATCGGTTCCTTCCATCTCCTGCTCGTTCCATGCGCGCTCCAGGCGGTTCAGCGCCATGTCGCTGATGCTACAGCGGGTGCTGTGCTTAAAAATTACCACCGGCCGTTGGTGCGAATTTTCCTGTAACCGGGCTACCGCGCCCACTTCATTCAAAGGTTTCCAGTTCATCGTTAGTAGTTCCAGATTTCAGATTCTTTACTGTCGTACCTCGGCTTACGAACTTTCTTCTTCAAATGTTGGGGTTGTTCTTTAGATTTAAAGATATGGGTGAGCCAGATTCTTCGTTTTCGGTGTCGCTCGCGCTGCCGGTAGGAAGTTTTGCTCTTTTGGGCCAGATGATGTACGCTGGGATGCCTATCATCGCCAAAGAATCTCTTTTTTACCCGGATACTTCCTTCGTGCTGGTGCACCTGGGCCGCTAGCTTTTTGTGGTAGCGCGTCTGCGCCTTCGGGGTGCGCACGCGTACTCCCCCTTGGTACTGCGCCATGTAGTAGGCTTTGTTCTTTTCTATCCGCTGCTGTATGCGCGGCCGATACTGCTTCTGGTGCCCCGTAAAACTGCCGATTGATTTGTCGGGCGCTCCCCGGTTTTTACGCACCCGAAGGTCGCCCTGGTAGCTACTCAGTTGGATAGACAGGTTCTGTAGGTAGCGCTCCTTCTGGCGGTGGTAGCGGTTGTAGCGATTAAATACGCGGTCGAGCAGCGGAAGGTGAGACTTGCTTTTTCCTTCCTCCGCATCCGGAGATTCCATGGGGTGGGCATCAGAGGCCCGCACCTTCTCGCTCCCACTCTTGGACGACGGTGGAGAGTAGTTGTCCTTTACCTTGCCCGAACTAGTGATAGAGCGGGGGCGGCGGTACGTGTCTTTGGCCGGGGGATACATAGGCCACGAAAGCGGTTTTTTATACTTATCCTTCACCGGGCGGGCGGGCCGGTTCGGGTTTACCTTTTTAACCCTCTTTTTACTCTTTCGCACCTTTACGGTAGGTAGATTTCCACCGTCTTGAGCCCAAACCGGCTGCCCAACAAGCAGTAGTGCCCCTACCAAGCCTATACAGCAGTAAGTAAAAAACGAATGGACTGGGTGAGGGGGCGCCATAGATTAGATAAGAGGATGACCTCGGCTACTGGGTAGACGAAGGTGAAACGAGGCGAGTGGTAGCGATCTCAGAACCAGGGGCCTCAAGCGGTTGAATGGTTTGAGAAAAAGAAGGGCACGGAATGGCGCGACTGCGGCACGAGGAAGCAGCGAGACTTCCTACAGCGGCTATTAGCAGGCAAAGTCTTAGTTTTAAGAGAGCGGTGCGGATCATTACTGAATAGATAAGTGACGTGGTACAGAGGATTGCCTAACGAGTAAACAGAATAAATGTACTACGCTCAACGAACGATTCACAGTCGCTTTTGCGGGGATCATTACATGGGCAGGAAAAGGAGCGAAATACGGTTGCGTTACGCCTCGTAGCCCAGGTGGATAAGGGCTTCGCCCTGGTTGACGAGCGGGTGGTTGTTAATGCAGATCACGTGGCTATTGGCCGGGGCACGCACCTTGCGCTCGAACTCCCCGTAGGGGTCCATCACGGTGCCCAGGGTTCCTCCCTTTGGTACGTGCGCGCCGTTCTGAACGCTCGCCAAAAACAGGCCGGACGTCTTGGCCCGAATCCAGGTGGACTTTCTCAGTAGAACCGGCGGACGCGTGGTGGGAGGCGCTTCTTCGCTCATTCCCAGATAATGAAGCACCCGCAGCGCGCCGTTGAGACCCTCTTGTATGGCAAACTCATCCAAACGAAGCGACTCGCCCCCCTCGTAGAGCAGCACCGATTTGCCGATAGAGCGCGCCGTTTTGCGCAGTGACTTGTCCAGATACTTAGAGGCCATGATAAAGGGCGGGGCAAATACCTGGGCCAACTCCAGGCTCTCTTCATCTTCCAGTACCGAACGCACCTGGGGGTAGTTCGACCGACTGGCTCCGCCGGTGTGGAAATCCAGGGCGTAGTCGATGTGCCGCACCACTTCGTTGAGCAAGGTATAGGCAATACGGCTGGCCAGCGATCCGGTAGAGGAGCCCGGAAAGACGCGGTTCAGGTCACGGCCGTCGGGTACCGCGCGCGACTGGTTGATGAACCCAAAGATGTTCATGATCGGGATGCAGACGATGGTACCTCGCTGGGGTTGGTGGTGCCCCTGACGCACCATACGTCGCAAGATCTCAATGCCGTTGATTTCGTCGCCGTGCAGTCCGGCCAGTAGCAGTACGAAGGGCCCTTCCTTTTTCGCCCGGTTGATAAACACCGGTACCTCAACGTGCGTGCGGGTGGGTAGTCGGGCAATGTCCATTGACAACTGCACCGAGGTGCCGGGAGTGATATCGTGACCTAAAATAGTAAGCGGGCGGTGGGGCAAAGGGGGTGGGGTGAAAAGATGAGCCAGAGTTTGAGAACCTAAAGTAGTCGATAGTCAACAGTCGATAGCCTACTGTGGACTGTGGACTATGGACTATGGACTATTTACAGCTAATCCATATCTACGTTGCGCTCGATGTACTTAATGATCGCCCCGGCGATGTCTTTACCGGTAGCAGCTTCGATGCCCTCTAGTCCGGGAGAGGAATTTACTTCCAGAATCAGGGGGCCGCGGGCCGATTGCAGCAGGTCTACTCCGGCTACGCTTAGGTTCATGGCCTTGGCGGCGCGCAGGGCAGCGTTTTCTTCTTCGTCGGTAAGCTCCACCACCTGGGCGGTGCCTCCGCGGTGCAGGTTCGAGCGAAACTCACCTTCTTTGGCCTGTCGCTTCATGGCGCCTACTACGGTGTCACCGATAATCAATACCCGAATATCGGCACCCTTAGCCTCTTTAATAAACTCCTGCACGATCACCCGCGCCTGCAGTCCATTGAAGGCTTCCAAAACCGATTCGGCCGCTTTTTTGGTTTCGGCCAGCACCACGCCGAGGCCCTGGGTGCCCTCCAGCAGCTTAATCACGCAGGGCGCGCCGCCCACGGCATCGATCACCTGGTCCACGTCTTTAGAGTAGTTGGTGAACACCGTTTTGGGCAAGCCCAGTCCAGCGCGGGCCAGAATTTGCAGACTACGCAGCTTATCGCGCGAGCGAACCAGCGCCACCGATTCGGTGGTTGAGAAGACTTTCATCATCTCGAACTGCCGCACCACGGCGGTGCCGTAGAAGGTAACTGAGGCTCCGATGCGCGGAATCACCGCGTGGAAATTGCTTAGCTCTTCACCCCGGTAGATGATAGAGGGCTTCTTTTTCTCGATCTGGATGTCGCACTTCAGGGTGTCGACCAGTCGGACTTCGTGTTTGCGCTTTTTGGCGGCCTCGATCAGGCGCTTGGTGGAGTAGAGGTTACCATTGCGGGATAAAATCGCGATCTTCATAAGGGTCAGTCGGTTGGGTAGAAAGCAAAAGTAGCAAAAAGGATCAAACTTCTCCGTTGGCGGCGTAATCTTCGAGGCGCTGCTGCATCTTTATAATACGATCTTCTAAAGTTTCGGAGCTCACTTTTTCGCGTAGGCGGTCTACGGTGATAGGGAAGGCGAACGGAGTGGGCTGCGGAGGATTCCGGATAATGATCCGTTGCTGGTTGATCAGCTCCAGCGCCTCCCGCAGCTGCGTATGAGCCACCTGCTGGTAGAGCGCCTCGTCCATCGCCTGGGCCATCAGGAGGTTGTTCGGATCGTACTCGGCGAACACGTCGTAGATGATCTGGGCGGTGGCCTGCAGGTGGCGGTTACGGATAGACTTGCCCGGGTAGCCCTGGAAGATGAGTCCGGCAATGGCCGCGATCTCGCGAAAGCGCCGTTTGGCCATCTCGGTGCTGTTCACGCTGGCCAGTAGGTCGTCTATCAAGTGCTCAGTGCCGAACAGATCAAGTTCCAGCGCTTCTTCCAGCGGAATCTCTTGGTCGGACAGCAGCTCGAAGCCGTAGTCGTTCATCGCGATAGAAAAACTGATCGGCTGAATCTGGCTGATGCGCCACGCCACCAGGGCGGCCAGCAGTTCGTGCACCGCCCGCCCAGCGAAGGGGTACATGTACACGTGGTCGCCCTCGCGGGTGGGCAGTCGCTCGATTAAAAAAACGTCTCGGCTGGGCAGCGCCGACCACGACCGCTGCACATTGAGCAATGGAGCCAGGGCGTGCAGCTCCGGGTCGGAGTAGTTGCCTGCCAGAAAGTGATCCAGCTTAAGGCGGATCATGTCAGCTAATTGTGAGGAGAGCGGCAGGCGTCCGCCGCTCCAGCGGGGTACCAGGCCATCTTTGCCACGCGCTTTGCTCACCAGTACGGTCATGTCTTTGATGCGCTCGAGCCGCAGGTTACGTCCGGCAAACCAGAACTTGTCACCCTTATTAAGGCGCGACGCGAAGCTCTCCTCAATGGTACCCACAAAGCCCCCGCTCAGAAACTTCACGCGCATCATCGGGTCGCTCACGATGGTGCCCATCGACAGCCGGTGGCGCATGGCGGTGCGGCGGCTGGTCACCTTGTAGACATTCTCTTCCACCACCACCTTCGAGAACTCGTCGTACTCGCCCAGGCTGTCGCCGCCGGTGGTGATGAACTGCAGCGCCCATCGCCACTGCTGCGGGCTAAGCTGCCGAAAAGCGTAGGTGGATATTATTTCCTGATACAGTTCCGCTTCGCGAAAACCCTCGCCCACGGCGCGGGTCACCAGATACTGCACCAGTACGTCGAAGGAATTCTCCAGGGGTTTGCGCGACTCTGCCAACCGCTGTCGCACGCCCTCTTGCAGGGCCGCCGCCTCGAGCAGCTCCAGCGAGTGGGTGGGCAAAAAGTAGATTACGCTAGTAGCGCCCGGCTGGTGTCCGCTGCGTCCCGCCCGCTGCAAAAACCGCGAGATGCCCTTCGGACTGCCCACCTGGATTACGGTTTCCACCGGCCGGAAATCCACCCCCAGGTCCAGACTGGAGGTGCAGACCACCAGTTTGAGGATGCCCTGATGCAGCGCGTCTTCTACCCAGGTACGCACCTCGTTGTCGAGCGAGCCGTGGTGCATCGCCATCTGTCCGGCCAGGTCGGGCGCCGCCTCGAGCAAGCGTTGGTACCAGATTTCGGTTTGGGAGCGGGTGTTGGTGAACAGCAGGGTGGTCTTACTCGCCTGAATAATAGGTAGCACCTGCGGCAGCATCCGAATGCCCAGGTGCCCCGCCCACGGAAACTTGTCCACCCGCTCGGGAATGATGGAGTGCACCTCAATGCGTTTCTCAATCTCCGAACGTACGATGCGGCTCGGCGTAGGGTGACTTGGACCCAGCAGAATATCTTTGGCCTGCTCCAGGTTACCGATGGTAGCCGACACTCCCCACACCCGCAGGGCCGGGCGGAGGGCACGCAGGTGCGACAGCGCCAGTTCTAGCTGCACGCCCCGCTTGGTGCCCAGCAGTTCGTGCCACTCGTCGGTGATGACGCACTCCAGGTGGCGAAACACCCGCCGGTGGTCTTTCTGACCCAGCAGCAGGTGCAAGCTTTCAGGAGTGGTGATGAGGCACTCGGGCAGGCGGCGCAGCTGCTTCTGCCGGTCTTTGGTGGAGGTGTCGCCGCTGCGGACGGCTACCTGCCAGGGCACTTGCATCTCGTTACAGGCGCGTTCCATGGCGGCGCGGAGGTCTTTGGCCAGCGCCCGCAGCGGGGTGATCCACAGGACGCGCAGTCCGTTGTTTTGGGTAAGCTGGTAGTCATTAGGGTGTTGCTGAATGAACGACAGCAAGCAGGGCGTCCACAAGGCGTAGGTTTTACCGCTACCGGTGGGGGCGTTAAGCAGTCCGCTTTCCCCCGCCAGGTAGGCCTGCCACGTCTCGCGCTGAAACGGGAAGGGCGTCCACCCCCGCTGGGCAAACCAGTCTTCGGCGGGAGTAAGGGAAGTAGGGGGGGCGGTGGACACGAGTTAGGGCTTTGCGGATTAACCTGTGTCCGGGGGGATTGTTAGCGGTTCGGTTGCTCGATGGTTCGATTGCTAGTGGATCAACCAGTGCTTGACACTATGCGTCGTTGAATATCCGGTTGAGCCAAGCGGCGAACTGTTGGCAGAGGGCGGTGTTGGTGGAGAAGTATTTCTTGGTGATGGCCAACCCTAACGGAGTGCCTGGGTCGGCCTGCCACGCTAGCCAAGTGTGGATAAGTGCCTTTGAGCGGTAGTTAGCGATGTAGGTTTGTAAGCCTCGCGCTTCCAGAGTCGCAATTGTTTCTTCGGCCAACGTCAGACGCTCATCGCCTGCCGGAACCAAAAGCCGAATGAAATCCTCAATCATACCCAAGTCTTGGTTGTCTGGCATGAGCCAGATACCGATTTGTGGCATTTCCTTGGCGGCAACGATGGTTCCTAGCGAATTAGGACTGTCAGGAAGTTGATAGCCGGACTTGGCTAATCTATTTTGCAACTGTTGCCACCGCCCCCTAAGGTCGGTATCAGCGTCAAGCATAATACCCAGATGTGAAATATCTGCTTGCTTCGGGCGGACCAATATGTCTTCCATAAGATTGTCTACGCCCTCTAAGTCAAGGACATCAAAGGTCTTTTCTACCTGAAACTGTTTACAAATAGCCCAAACGATATGCCGGTCATCATTTCCCTCTACCAGTAACTTATTATCAAAGTTCTCCTGAATTTGTCCTTTCCTAGGCATAGAATCTAACGTATTTCTATGGCATGATCGGTAGCTACCTGTAACTCTTTTGCATCGAATAACACCGACTTGATCACCTCTCCTTGTTTCTCTAAACGAATGAATAGACCTTCGTTTTGATTGCCATCGTTTAGCACGTTTTCAAACGCCTCTACGCAATCGTCGCTGTGTGTGGTAGCGAACACCTGCACGTTAAGTTCTTTAGCCAGTTTGAAGATCATCTTCCATAAGTCTTCCTGGACGGTGTGGTGCAATCCGTTTTCAAACTCATCAATGAGTAGGTAGCCATTTTCTGAGTGAATTAATGATAAGATGATAGTAAGGATACGATTTATTCCGTCGCCCATACTTCGAAGGGGTGTTCTTTCATTATCAATCAGGACAATGGGTTTTTGTTGTTCGTCATCCTCAACGTAAGCAAATCTTGTAACCTTAGGTTCTATAATTTGAAGCGCTTGTAGTAGATAATCTTCGTTTGAGGTAAGGGCAATTTTACTCCACTTTGTATAATTATCTTCGTCTAGGTACGTTCGTACGAACTGACAAGGGGATAGACCTTCAAAGTTATGGTACGAAGGGGTAATTGATTGCCCAGCTTCAGCGTCATTAAAAAAGAATACAAGAGGATGTTTATGAAGAAACTGAACGTATAGAGCGATCCTGCGTATACTAGGTTCCGGCTCGCCTTCTTCAAGCCGACGCCACTCTCTACGGAAGGACCTGTCAGCTGATGTTGATGAATCTAGTTCAATTAGTTTTTCGACCATTATGGCAAATTGAATGGTCAAACTTTCGCTAGAAATAGGTAGGTCCTTACACGGTCCAATAGAAACTTGATCGCTTTCTGAAAATCCCTCCTTGCGGTTGTAAAATAAAGAGGCATACGCCCACCGGATATGGCCCACCGGACTTCCTTTACCGTAAAACTCGCCTCTTATTCTTAGAAATTCGTTAATACGACTTATCAGCCCCCCCGCCGCATACAGCGACACCGCCTCCAACAGCGACGTTTTCCCCGAATTATTCTTCCCCGCAACCAGATTCACCCGAGCTAGTCGCTCAATGTCCAGGCTCTTGAGGTTGCGGTAGTTCCGAATGCCTAACGATGGTAACATAGCTTCTTCGTTTGGTGCGTAGATACGAATGCACTCGTTAGTAGCAGCGCCAACGAGTGCTATTTAGGTAAAAGTAACAAGCGGAACCGCCGCCCGGTTTCCTCCGGAATGACTACTGGGGAGAGATAGCGACGGAAACCTTGCTTTCGTTTCACTCCTCCTTATTTACCCCGATTCCCAACTCGCTCAGTTGTTCCTGCGAGATTGGGGAAGGCGTATCAATCATCACATCGCGGCCGGCGTTGTTCTTGGGGAAGGCGATGTAGTCGCGGATGGAATCGGCTCCGTCGAACAGGGCGCACAGCCGGTCGAAGCCAAAAGCGATGCCTCCGTGGGGGGGCGCTCCGTACTCGAAGGCGTCCATCAGAAAGCCAAACTGCGCCTGCGCCTCGGCATCGCTGAAGCCCAGGTGCTGAAACATCAGCTTCTGCAAGGCCCGGTCGTGGATTCTGATGGAGCCGCCTCCCACCTCTACGCCGTTGATCACCAGATCGTAGGCGTTGGCCCGCACGGCGCCGGGGTCGCTGTCGAGCTTGGCAATGTCTTCGGGTTTGGGCGAAGTAAAGGGGTGGTGCATGGCGTGGTAGCGCTGCGTATCTTCGTCCCACTCCAACAGCGGAAAGTCTACCACCCACAGCGGCTTATATACCGACGGGTCGCGCAAGCCAAGTTCGCTGCCCATATGCAACCGCAGTTCCGACAGCGCCCGGCGTGCGGAATGCCGCCCAGTCGGGTTAGTATCTCCCGAGAGCACCAGTAGCAGATCGCCCGGTTCGGCATCCATCGCGTCGGCCCACTGCTGCAAATCATCCTGACCGTAGAACTTATCAACCGAAGATTTGAAACTACCGTCCGGATTGCACTTCACGTACACCAGTCCCTTTGCCCCGATCTGCGGTTTGCGCACGAAGTCGGTGAGGGCGTCGAGCTGCTTACGGGTGTAGCTGGCGCAGTCCGGAACGCGGATTCCTACCACCAGTTCGGCCTGATCGAACACGTTAAAACCCTTGCCCTGCGCCACGGCGTTGAGTTCCACGAATGTCATACCGAAGCGGGTGTCGGGCTTATCGTTACCGTACAACCGCATGGCCTCGTCGTAGCTCATCCGAGGGAAGGGATCAATGGTCACCCCTTTCACTTCTTGGAACAAATACTTGGTCAGTCCCTCAAAGGTGTCAAGGATATCCTCCTGGGTCACGAACGACATCTCGCAGTCAATCTGGGTAAACTCCGGTTGGCGGTCGGCCCGTAGGTCTTCGTCGCGAAAGCACTTCACGATCTGGAAGTAACGGTCGAAGCCCGACACCATCAGCAGCTGCTTGAAGGTCTGCGGCGACTGGGGCAGGGCGTAAAACTCGCCCGGATGCATGCGCGAGGGTACCACGAAATCGCGCGCGCCCTCGGGGGTAGACTTGATGAGCACTGGGGTTTCTACCTCAATAAATTCTTGCTGATCCAGGTAGGTGCGCGTCTGCTGCATCATGCGGTGGCGCAGTTGCAGCTTCTGGCGCACAGGACTGCGCCGCAGGTCCAGGTAGCGGTATTTCATGCGCAGGTCTTCGCCGCCGTCCGACTGGTCCTCGATGGTGAAGGGAGGCGTTTTGGAAGGATTCAACACCTTAAATTCGGTCACCTCCAGCTCAATGTCGCCGGTGGGCATGTTCGGATTTTTAGCGTAGCGCTCGATCACCTTGCCGGTGGCCGCCAGCACGTACTCGCGCCCTACCTGCTGCGCTTGCTCCATCACGGCAGTGTCGGTTTCGCCCTCTTTAAAAATAAGTTGGGTCAGGCCGTAGCGGTCGCGCAGGTCGATCCACAGTACGCCGCCCTTGTCGCGGACGCGCTGTACCCAGCCGGTAAGCGTGGCGGACTGGCCCGCCTGATCTAATCGTAGTTCGCCGCAGGTATGCGTTCGTAGCATAATGTTCGTTAGTTGAATAGCGTTGACGCTCAAAGTTATGGTAAATTATCAAGGCTTCCTGGCTTTCGGGGCATTTAATGCGGTAGCCAAACGCTTGGGGCGACGGTTAGGACTGGGGGTAGGGCTATTGCTCATTGGCACGACCCTGCTAGCGCAACCGCTGTCCGACCAAGCCGAGATCAGCCTGCTTACCTACTCGCCGAGCGATGAACTGTACGCTGCCTTCGGGCATAGTGCGTTGCGCGTACGCGACCCGAGCAGTAGCCTGGACGTTGTGTACAACTATGGGATGTTCAGCTTCACGGAAGGCAACTTCTACTTCAAGTTCGCCCAGGGCAAGCTCAATTACTGGTTGGGTGCTTACGAGTTTCAGTACCTGGCCGCTGAAGCGCAACAACGCAATTGCACTATTCGCGAGCAGGTGCTCAATCTGACCAGTACCGAGCAGCAGGCGGTCTACAAGTACTTGACAACCAACCTACTGCCCAAGAACCGTTACTATCGCTACGACTTTTTCTACGATAACTGCGTGACCCGCGTGCGCGACCTCATGCAACAGGTGCTAGGTGATCGACTGCGCCTGGATACTTCTTTTGTACAGGACTACTCGTTTCGCGATCTGATTGATCTGTATATGGAACCCCAGGCCTGGGGTGATCTGGGCATTGATTTAGCCCTGGGAGCGCGCATCGACCAACGAGCCCCCGCCGTTGACTACCTATTTCTACCGGCCTACGCGGCTCAAAGTTTTGCAAATAGTAGGGTGGTATGTGACGGTGAGGCAGTACCATTGGTGAAGGAAGAAATCGTGCTGTTTGAGGAGCATCCCGACCAAGAAGTGGCTTCCGTCGGATTCTGGCAACCAGAATGGATATTCTCGGCTATTTTGGGTGTAGTTCTACTTGTTACGTTCCTAACCCGGCACCGCCCCCCGGTGTATTGGCCCGACGCCTTGCTCTTTGCGCTCTACGGTTTGCTCGGGTTAGTTCTGCTGTTGCTGTGGTTCGCCACTAACCACCAAGCCACCCACAACAACTACAACCTGCTATGGTTGCATCCCCTCCACCTGCTGAGCGCAGCCCTGTTGCTACGAAAGAAGAAGGGCCTGGGCACTAAGCTGTATCTGCTGCTGAACGGGCTAGGCGGTCTGCTGCTGCTGGCGATGTGGGACGTGATTCCTCAGGCCTACCATCCGGCGTTTATTCCGCTGGTGGTGCTGCTCGCCTTTCGCTACTTTTACACCTACTCAACCATTGAACTAAGGAACAAGCAGCTTACTCACTAGAAGAACATCTCCTGAGCCAGACGGTAGGTGTTGGCGTGGGCCTCCACGATGTGGGCGATCGTCTCCGAGTAGCCTCCGCCCATGTTGATGGTTACCGGTACGTTGGCATCGTAGCAGCTTTGCAGCACGAAGCGGTCGCGCTCCTTGCATCCGGCTAGGGTCATTCCCAGTCGCCCGAGTTTGTCGGTGGTCAGGACGTCTACACCCGACTGGAAAAACACAAAATCAGGTTGCACTTCGTCCAGCAGGCGGGGTAGGGTATTTCGTAGGTGGCGCAGGTAAGCGCGGTCGTCGGTGCCGTCGGGTAGGGGAATGTCTAAGTCCGACGGCTCCTTGTGCATGGGGTAATTTTTCGCTCCGTGCATGCTGAAGGTGAACACCGTGGACTGTTGGCGGAAGATCTGGGCGGTGCCGTTGCCCTGGTGCACGTCCAAATCCACAATCAGCACCTTGGTCGCTAGCTTATTCTCCAGTAGAAAATTCGCGGCAATCGCGCTATCGTTGAGCAGGCAAAATCCTTCGCCCCGGTCGGTAAAGGCGTGGTGGGTGCCCCCGGCCACGTTGCCCGCCACGCCGTACTCCAGCGCGTAGTGGGCCGCCTGCACCGTGCCCTGCATGATGGTGACTTCGCGCTGTACCAGTTCCTTTGATAAGGGGAAGCCGGTTCTTCTGATCTCTGATTTCGTAAGTTGCAGTTGCTTCAGGCGCTGCCAGTAGGTAGCGTCGTGGGTGCTGGTAATGTAGCGCTCTTCCAGCGGGGGAGGGGCGAACAGGTTGGACTCGGTAATAGTGCCTTCGTAGATCAGCTGTTCGGGCAGCAGATCGTACTTGATCATGGGGAAGCGGTGGTTCTCGGGCAGGGAGTGCGCGTAGCTGGGAGTCCAGGCGATCTTGAGCATGAGGGGGCAGATTTACGGTATAAAACCCCATCGGTTAGGAAGAGTTCTTATAAATCGGAGGGTAAGCACGTCCGGTGATATGGTCTACCGGAGAGTTTTTGTTAGTTCTCTCTGGCGGGGCGTGCTCTTTGTCTGGGCAAGCGGTTACTATATGGCTATTCGGACTGAAGAGAGGGGCACTGAGTAACCCGTCTGTTGAGTGTCTTGAATTCAGATAAATAATAACGTAGATAGCGTTAAAAGAGATGAGCGAACTGGCAGGTTTTTCCGAAGCAAACTTTGTCCATTGCTGTGTACATTTTTTTAGTTCTGGTACGCGCCTGACGAATACGTTAATTCGTAGCTATGGGTATAAATTTCAAACACGATTCCAAATGGGTCTTCCACGTAGACCATCTTATACGGCTTTTCGTCAGGATAATACGCTCGTATTGGCATCCGCTGCTTACCACCTGCTTCTACAATTCTTCTGGTTAGATTTTCAATATCCGGATCTTGAACGCAAAAGTGAAACAGTCCGGCATTAAATGGATTGAATTCGGGTGCTTCCTTTACCCCGTTTGGGAAAGAAAACAATTCTATTCCAATACCGTCTGAAGTGGACAGGTGGGCAATATCAAATTCTTCCCAATCCTCTCCAAACACATCAATACACATTTGCCCAATCGCTGTATCATTTTCTTTCTTTACAATAGATGGCGGCATAATTACGTACCATCCCATAATATCCTGATAAAACGCTACTGCCTTGTTGATCTCCGGAACAGTTATTCCAATGTGTGAAAATGATTTGGGGTACTTTATTTCATTCATAAGATGTTTTTTTTAGAAGATATAACGTATTGGATGATGCGCTGGCGGTGTTTGAATTCTTTTCATTCAACGATATCTCGACCCTTGATTATGAGTAAACACTTTTAAAATTAAAAAAGCTATAGCTTCTGCCTCGTAGTAGGAGCCGTTTGGAGTAATTGACGCGGTAAGCAGTCAATTTTTTGGTGGTGCTTCAAAAAGTATGATGTCGTAAGTAATTGACAGCCAGAGACATTAGAGGTATTTTTGTATGATATGAAGATACAAATCACCTTATACTGCCCCGGCTGTCAA
>JBASAY010000178.1:0-41805 GCA_049650865.1 Tunicatimonas sp. | reverse complement strand
AAGCGGGGCAGGTTCTGCGGCACCTGCACGAACGAAAGCTTCTTATTGTCCTTCTTCTCCTTGTTTTTGGTTACCACCCCAAACACCAGCAGCTTGTTCATCAGCGTCGGAAACGCGTGGTAGCTGTCAAAAGTCATGGGCGTGAGCATCGGATAAATGGTGAGGTTAAAGTACTCCTCAATCGCCTGTTGCTCTTCTTCAGGCAGTTGGCCGATGTCTTTGACGATGCTCAGGTGGTTCTTCTTGAACTGCGGCACCAGCTGCTGCCGGTAGTAGTCGTTTTGATCCTGGAAAAATGCCTGCGTTTCCTGCAGAAGTTTTTTGCGGAAAGGCTTTTCGCGCAGCCCTGAGTAGTCGATCCGCTCGCGGCCGTAGTCGATGTAGTTGTACAAGCTACCCACCCGGATCATAAAGAACTCATCGAGGTTCGAGGAGGTGATGGCCATAAATTTGAGCTTCTCGAAGAAGTTGCGGCTCTTCTTTTTGGCCTGATCCAGCACCCGGTTGTTGAACCGCAGCCAACTCAGGTCGCGGCTGATGAAGTTACTGGAGGAAATGGAGGAGGCAATGCGGTCGGCGGCCGAGCCGTTGCTTCGGGACCGGGTAGCGGCTGGAGGGGTGGATTGGGTAGAAGGAGCTTGCGGACTGGTGGTATCAGAAGGGGTACTCATGCGCGGTATTCGGTTTGATAGGTTTGTAAACAAGGGCGACTCACTGAGCAAAGATAATAAGATGCCGCAAAGCGCCCGACCTTATTTTAGGGTAGTGAGGTCAGGCCAAATCAGATTCACTGCGGCAGTCCGAAGTGAGCTTCGCCTTGATGGTGCCGTTTCCTAAAAACGACAGCAGTCAACTGGTGCAGGTGCGCGCTTTGCAGCTCGCAACTTCTGCGCGGTGGTCACTTGACTTTTTTCACGGTCTACCGATTCTGCACCATCAGCAACTTGTTAAGGAAGATAGACGTTCGGTCTAGTAGTATGCAATACGCAGTAAGTATCTGGATTGAGCAGTCAAGTAAGCTGCATGAGACATTATGACTATGGAAACGTATCAAACAAAACAGCGAATTACCAACCGAACGCTCACCGTAGAAGAACTGCCGGAAGAATTTGAAGGGTTGGAGGTAGAGGTGAAGGTAGCCGTCCTACCGAAGGACCTTTCTCTGGAACCTGGAAATAAGAAACAGAATAAACAAACAGTGCCACAAGGGGCGAAGCAGGTCGCACAGCATACCGTCCAGTCCAAGGAAAATCGGTTAATAACCATTAAAAAGTTCGCTGGTATTTATAAGTCTGGAGAGTACGTGATGCCCGAAGATGAGTGGTATAAACAATGAATGCGTTCGTCGACTCATCTGTATTGGTTGAACATGTCAAAGGCTCGAGAACGGATTTTCTTCCATTTCTTGCTTCTCAGGATGTGGTGCTATACATCAGCAGCACTGTAATGAGTGAACTGCTCTTTCATATCGTAGCAATCAGAAGTGATAAGTCACCGCTTACAATAAAGCGAAAGGGACTGATTTCGAAGTATCTTGATGAGTCTGA
This sequence comes from Tunicatimonas sp., assembly GCA_049650865.1. Classification (GTDB taxonomy): domain Bacteria; phylum Bacteroidota; class Bacteroidia; order Cytophagales; family Cyclobacteriaceae; genus Tunicatimonas. Next base: position 40,258 of record JBASAY010000178.1, on the reverse strand, counting down.
AGTGAATGTTTTCTTACGTCAGTTTTCTGTGCTATCTGTTGATGCGGAGGTGACGGCAGTGGTACCTAGTTTAATGGTAAAGCACAACCTCCTACCCAACGACGCGCTCATACTAGCCACCTGCTTGCAGCATAAAATTCCCTACCTCGCTTCCTACGATGTGACCGACTTCGCATCCGCTTGCGCAACAGAAGGGATCGTACTGCTAAGTGACGCTGAAAAAGCTAAACGACACATTCCTTCCGCATGAACTACCCCTGGCTTTTTACGATGGCGTGGCGCGACAGTCGCCGCAATCGCTCCCGGCTTCTTCTCTTCATGAGCAGCATCGTGCTGGGCATTGCCGCTCTGGTAGCCATCAATTCCTTTGGCGACAGCATGCAACGCGACATTGAGTTAGAAGCCAAAAAGCTGCTGGGGGCCGATCTGGTGGTCGAGAGCCGCTTTCCCTTTTCTGCCCGAGTGCTGCAGCGCCTGGATTCGCTGGCCGAGCGGCAGTCCGAAGAGGTGAGCTTCGCCTCGATGGTGCTATTCCCCAAGAACGACGGCAGCCGTTTGGTGCAGGTACGCGCCCTGGTGGGTGACTTCCCCTACTACGGAGCCATCGAGACTAATCCGCCCGCGGCCGGAAGTGCCTTCCAGCAGCAGCAAACCGCTCTGGCCGACAATACCCTGTTGCTTCAGTTCGACGCAGCGGTAGGTGATTCTATCAAGGTGGGCAACACCGCCTTTGCCTTGTCGGGAGGGATCAGTAAGGTGCCGGGGCAGCCAGGTATTGCTGCTACCGTGGCCCCGCCGGTCTACATTCCGCTTGCCAGCCTGGAGGCTACTGGCTTGCTCCAGCGGGGCAGCCGCGTGAATTACAAGCGCTTCGTCAAGTTCGCCGACGGCACCGATGTAGAGGCGCTGGTGGAGCGAGAATTCGAGCCCCTGCGCGATAGCGAAGAAATACGCTACGATACGGTAGAAGAGCGCAAGCAGGAAATTGGCGACAACTACGCCAACCTGACCGGCTTTCTGAACTTGGTGGCCTTTGTGGCCCTGCTGCTCGGGTGCCTGGGCGTGGCCAGCGCGGTGCATATCTACCTGAAAGAGAAGATGATTTCGGTAGCAATCTTGCGCTGCCTGGGCGGACAGGGTCAGCAGGGCTTTATGATTTTTCTGATCCAGATCATTGGCATGGGACTAATCGGATCGGTGCTGGGCGCGCTGCTGGGCACCGCGGTGCAGTTTGTGCTGCCGCAGGTATTCGCCGACTTTCTGCCCGTAGAAGTGAACGTGGCGGTCTCGTGGCCCGCCGTGCTGCAGGGGGTGCTGGTCGGCGTAGTAATCTCGGTGCTGTTCGCGCTGCTGCCGCTGGTGGCGGTGCGCAAGATTTCTCCGCTGCGCGTGATTCGTGCCTCGTACGAAGAAGCTACTACCGCTGACCCCTGGCGGTACGCCATCGCCGGACTGATTGTGCTGTTGGTGGGTGGGTTTGCCTACTGGCAACTGCAACGACTGCGCGAGGCGCTGTTCTTCACGCTCGGCATCATCGTGGCCTTCGTAGTGCTCTGGGCGCTCGCCCGCCTGCTCGTGTGGGCCGTGCGCCGCTACTTTCCTACGTCGTGGAGCTACCTGTGGCGGCAGAGCCTGTCGAACCTGTATCGTCCCAATAACCAAACGCTGGTGCTCATCATCACCGTAGGCCTGGGCACCGCCCTGATCAGCCTGCTGTTCTTCACCCAAAACATGCTGCTCGACAAAGTAAAGCTCAGCAGCAGCGACAACCAGCCCAACATGGTGCTCTTTGATATTCAGACGGCCCAACAAGACTCGTTGACACAACTGACCCGTTCGTTTGACCTTCCCCTGCTTCAGCAGGTGCCGGTGGTGACCATGCGGCTGGAGGGGCTTAAAGGACGCACCCCGACGCAGATTAAAGAAGATACCACCGACCAGGTAGACCGCTGGGTGCTCAACCGCGAGTACCGCGCTACCTACCGCGACTCGCTCATCGACTCCGAAGAACTGCTGCGCGGCCAATGGGTGGGCGCCGCCGGAGATTCTATCTTCGTGTCGCTGGAAGACGGACTGGCCGAATCAATGCAGGTAGACGTGGGCGACAAAGTGACGTTCAACGTGCAGGGCGCGGTGATGGACACCTACGTGGGCAGCATCCGGGAGGTGGACTGGCAGCGGGTGCAGACCAACTTCTTGGTGGTGTTTCCCACCGGGGTGCTGGAACGCGCGCCCCAGTTTCACGTGCTCATCACCCGGGTAGCCTCCGATCAGCAAGCGGCGCGCTTTCAGCAGGCGGTGGTGAAGGGCTTTCCCAACGTGTCGGTGATCGACCTGAAGCTGATTTTGCAAACCATTGACGAGATCATCGGCAAAATCTCGTTCGTGATTCGCTTTATGGCATTCTTCAGCATTATTACGGGTATCATCGTGCTCATTGGTTCGGTGATCATCAGCAAGTACCAGCGCATTCAGGAAAGCGTGCTGCTGCGCACGATGGGCGCTAACCGGAAGCAAATCCTGACGATCAACGCCCTGGAGTACTTCTTCTTGGGCAGTTTATCGGCGCTGGCTGGGGTGTTTATCGCGCTACTGGGCAGCTGGGCCTTGGCCCGGTTTAGCTTCGAGGTGCCGTTTAGTCCGGCGGTGGGTCCGGTAGTGCTGGTCTACCTGATTATCACCGCACTGACGATGCTGATTGGTTTGTCGAACAGTCGGAGCATTCTGAACAATCCGCCGTTGGAAGTGCTTCGGCAGGAAGCCTAGCTCAAACACTCATTAACTCTCCCGACCCAAACAGCACCAGTCCGCGTATTGTCAGTTGCCGTGAGGGGTTGGGGGGAAGCAGCGCCGGTCGACGGCGGTCCTCAAACGAACCCAGGATGGTCGTGACATCAATGGCTACGTCCCAGTCGCGGGGTACCGTCAGCTCGGTGCTGCCGAAGAGCGTAAACAGATCCAGTTCATTTTGGCCGTCTGCTAGCTGGGCGTTGACGAGATTAATCTCGTTGCTGCCAAAAATGGTAGTGATCTTGCCGCCCCGGAAGTGTTCCGAGGTGATTAGGCGGTCGTTGCCACCCAGAATAGCCGTTTCGTCGATAAATTCTACGGAGTCCTTACCTACTTCAAATTCGTTTGTCGTTTTTTTTTCCTGCGAGCGGCGCACCAGCAGCACCACGCCGATGGCCACCAGCGCCAGGGGCCAGAACTGCCGCACCACTTCGCCCACGCTTACATCGAAGAACTCAGGGAGTAGAAAGACAACCCCCACCACAATTAGGATAATGCCTCCGCCCTGCCGTTCGCGGCTGGCCAGCAGCAGCAAGCCGATTAGAATCAGAAACACCTGCCACGAGGTGATGTAGTCGGGCAGCTCGAAGGGAATGAGGTCGAAGTTGTTGAGCAAGAAGTAGAGTCCTAATACCAAAAAGATAAGACCGACAATCAGTCGACTATCGGTGCTACGGAAACTGGCCATGCGAGAGAAGATTAGGTTGCTGGCTAAAAATAGCGCGAAATCCAGGATAAGCCAAATTGGTCAACCGAAACAACCCGGATTAACGCCCTGAATCGGTGCGCTCTGTATTAAGAGTCGCTGAACTATACGTACGTAAACTGACCGTACCGTTTATCCTAAAAAACTACTTATTGACCGCTTTTATACCAGATTTAGGCTTGTAAAATACTAACCCAGGTAGAAATTGAACTATTTTGATGAAAAAACTAGGGCTTTTTCTATAATAAGATAGAAAATATTTATATAATTGTATTATTAGACGTATGTACTATTTACTTACTTTTTACATCATGTTAAAGACTAACCTAATTGTATTGCTCTGTTTGGTAGCCAGCGTAGCTCGCGCTCAGGAACCTCAGCCCGGCGAAGTGCTGCTTGCCAACCAAACCGTTATTGCCGGAGTGGTAGACATTAATTCCTTTATTAACTCGGCGGTGGTTACCACTCCCGACGGTCGGCAACTCACGTACCACGCCTCTATGATCGACCAGATTACGGTGGTGGATGAGTGCGACCGGATGCGCCACTTCGTAACGTACGACTACCGCTCTAACAGCTTCTTCGATCGTATGGAGAAGAAGTTATTCCACGTGGTAGAGCAAGGCGAGATTACGCTGCTGCGCCGTGTGTTTGAGTACGATGTGTTTGATGCTGAGGACGAGTACGAGGTAGAGGAGTGGTACTACACCACCGGGGGCAAGGTGCGGCGCATCAAAAGCTTCCGGCGGCAGGTGCTGCCCCTTATGGACACCTACGCCGAGGAGATGAAAACATTCAAGAAGCGAAACCGCCTGCGTCGTCTCAACAAGGAAGCCGCTATGTACCTCATGGTTGCGCACTACAATGCGCTGAGTGCTTCTGAAGCTACCAGCTTAGCGCTCGGTAAGTAGCCTCTATGGAATAGCCGCTATGGTAATAGCAGTGAAGAGTCGCCATAGCTCAAGAACCGGTACTGATGCTGCAGGGCGTGCGTATACACCTTCCGCCAGTCTTCACCGATTAGGGCAGCCACCAGCAGGATGAGCGTCGAGCCCGGCTGGTGAAAGTTAGTGATGAGTCCCTGAACCACCCGCAACCGGTAGCCGGGGCGGATGAACAACTGCGTTTCTCCCACCAGGTGCGGTAGGTTGTTCCTGTCCAGGTAGCTGATCACCTGCGCTACTGCTTCCTGCCGCGAGGGCAGCGCCGCGGCGGCAGTTTGGTACGGGAGGTGCTGCTCAATGCGGAATTCCGCTTCAGGATTTTGCTGTAACAGCACGCCGTACCAGTAGAGGCTTTCTAGCGTGCGCAGCGAGGTGGTTCCTACCGCCAGAATAGGGCTCTCGGTGGTTAGCAGAACCTCAAGAACCTTGCGGTTAATCACCAGCTGTTCGGCGTGCATGGTATGTTTCGTAGCGTCCGATTCTTTAATTGGCTGAAACGTGCCCGCGCTCACGTGCAGCGTAAGGCAGTGTGTACCTACGCCTCGTTGGTGCAGCGCCTCCAGGGTGGCCTCGGTAAAGTGCAGTCCGGCGGTGGGCGCCGCTACCGCCCCATCATGCGCGGAGTAGACCGTCTGGTAACGGGGCCGGTCGGCCTCGGTCGCCTCTCGGTTTAGGTACGGGGGGAGGGGTACCTGGCCTGCTGCTTCCACCACCTCGGCGAAGGTGAACGAAGGATCGCTCCAGCTAAACACTACTTCATCGGCTGCGGTAGACGCTTGCTCCGCGCTCAGCGTTACCGACCTTCCCTGAATCTCTAATGTGCTCTGCAAAACCTGCTGCGGTTTCCACCGGCGGCGGTTGCCCACCAGACACTGCCAAGTGCCGGTGCCTCGGGCGGCCATCGCCTGGCTCATTACCGAACTGGGCTGGCGCGGGTGCAGCAGAAACAGCTCAATCTGAGCGCCCGGCCCCTGCTCCGTTGTTGCCTTTTGAAAGCGCAGACGGGCCGGTATCACCTTGGTATCGTTAAAGAACAACTGGCTGTTGGGCGGCAGTTGGTCGGGGAGGTGATGAAACTGAAGGTCTTGGATCGCACCCTGCCGGTAAACCAGCAGTTTCGCCTGATCGCGCTGCGCGAGCGGAAACGAAGCAACGGCAGTTTCGGGCAGGTTGTATTTGTAGTCCTCTGTAGGAAGAGACTCATTAGTAGGTCGCATTGCTTGGGTATTCGCTGTTATACTCGGGCTTTTATTTTTGGCGGTTATGCTTTGCAAGCAGTAGTATTCGTCAATGTCTAGCATGCATTTCAAGGAAAGACCTATCAACTCACTCTTTTTCGTTAGATTCTCTCGGCCAATCCCTGCTAACGGTAAACGAAAATTTGGTACCTACCTTCACTTCACTCTTCACACTTATTGTCCCCCGTAGCTTTTCTACGAATTCCTTACAAATTAGCAGTCCAATACCGGTTCCTTTCTCACCAGAAGTACCCAGGGTGCTGCCACGATTGTTCCAGTCAAATAATTGCTCCACCTTCTCGGGTGTCATTCCACAACCATTATCTTCGATGGTGATTGTATGCAAGTGAGCGTGGTGACTGGCTCCTACCTCTATTGTACCGTTTTTAGTAAATTTGTTGGCATTATGAAGTAGGTTCCGAATAATGAATTTAAGTAATACCGGATCAGCCAGTATCTCGTAAGGAGAAGCGATGGTGCTGACAATGACGTTGCCCTTTGACTGGGTGAACGATCTTGCTTTGTTAATTTTCTCTTGTAACATCAAGTCTAATCGGATTGGCTCAACTTTAACGACATCGCCCTCTAGGCGACTCTGGCCCCAGCACAGCAGCTGTTCTATCAACTCTGAAGAGGTATCGACCAAAAGCGTGATACTGGTAACGGCGTACTCGAGTTCTTCTTTGGTAATTTCATCATCTTCAAGAAGAGCGATCAGCCCCCTCATTGTAGTGAACGGACTACTCAGATCGTGCGAAATAATTGATATAAGCCGATTATTGATGTCGTTAAGCCTAACCAGGTCTACGTTCTGAGATTGTATGTGCTCGAAAGATTCAGACAACTTTTTGTTGTGCAATTTCAACTCTAGCTGCTTAACTACCTGCTTAGAGAGCACTTCCAGTGCGAACAGTTGGTCGCGAGTGATCTGCTTGGGCTTATCGTCAATGACGCATAGCGTGCCTAAGCGGTGGCCTGCCGGGGTAATCAGTGGTAGTCCGGCATAAAAGCGAATATTGGGATTAGAGGTAACGAGCGGATTGCTGGAAAAACGATCGTCTTGTAAAGCATCGTTTACCACCAAAGCTTGGTCGCTAAGAATTGTATGAGCACAAAACGCAATATCCCGGGGCGTTTCACGCGCTTCTACGCCTACTTTAGCTTTAAACCACTGCCTGTTGATGTCTACTAGTGTTATCAGCGAGATTGACGTATCGCAAATTTGAGAGGCCAATTTAGCCAAGTCGTCAAACTCTTGTTCTGGCGGAGTATCCAAAACCTCGTAACTATACAGTGCTTCGATCCGGTTAGACTCGTCATCGGGCAATTCAGGCTTTATCATACATTAGAGATTAGAGATTTTTTGATAAACTCTTAAGGTTCGTGTCGACCGGGACACGGCGGCACGAACCTCCGGGTAAGATGATTACAAACTCCTCACCAGAAATAATAAGACTTCTGTGCGCTTTTTGCTGAATTGTTGCTAAGGTGTGATTTACCGCTACAGTGTTGCCCGCGTACCCTTCGCGAAGCATAATTGGGCGCCCCAGTCCGCCACTCGAAGTAGGTCGTGTGGCTGGTTATTTAAACACCGCACCGGAAGAAAAGAACCTACACTACAACCATGCTTAATCTCGTCTCTAAAGGAAATAATCCGACAGCGAAGCTACTTTTTTTTTACCTTCGCTGATCGTATCAATAACCAGAACTTTCTATGAATGTAACCGCCTTCGGTGAAATTTTGTTGCGTCTTTCCCCCCAGAGTCACCACGAGCGCATTGCCAAAACGCACACCCTGAAAATGGCCTTTGCCGGAGCCGAGTGCAACGCAGTGGCTTCCCTGGCGTTGCTGGGTCATCGGGGTCGCTTCGTTACCCGCTTGCCCGAACATATGGTAGGCGATGCGGCGCTAAACGCCGTGCGGGAGTTTGGCGTGGGTACCCGCTTCGTGCGGCGGGGAGGCAAGCGCGTGGGCACTTACTTTATCGAGCACGGTGCCTCGCTACGGCCCACCCGCATCATCTACGACCGCGAGCACTCAGCCATCGCCGAAGCCGCCACCGACGAATTCGACTGGCCTGCTATTCTGGCGGAGCAAGACTGGTTCATCGCGACGGGCATCACCCCCGCCCTGTCGGAGTCGTGCGCGGCGGCCTGCCTGGCAGCTACCGAAGAGGCGCACCGGCAAAACGTGCACGTGGCCTTCGACCTCAATTTTCGGCGCTCGCTGTGGGACAAAGAAGCCGCGCAGCGGGCGATCACGCCCATGCTACCGCACATCAACGTGCTTTTTTCAAACATTGGCTCTGCCGCCGACGTGTTCGATATCCACCCCGAGCAGGCCATTGATGACTGGGACAGCCTGGTGGCCGCCACCGAAGAAAGCGCCGCCCGGGTGTTCGAGCTAGCTAATTTCTCTTACGTGGCCCTTACGGTGCGTGAGCACCCCTCGGCCAGCGAAAACGGCTGGGCGGGTATTCTTTACGACGGAAAACAGTTCTACCACAGTCGGAAGTACCACTTTCAGGTGATAGATCGGTTGGGCGGCGGTGATGCCTTCATGGCGGGAATCCTGCACGGACTGGCCCTCAAGTGGGACTTATCCAAAACAATTGAGTTTGCCACCGCGGCCTCGGCGATCAAGCATACCATTCCCGGCGACATCAACGTGGCCTCCGAAGCCGAGATTCTGGAGGTGGCCGAAGGCAATACCTCGGGCCGCGTGAAACGCTAAGCCCATGCCAACGAAACAGCAAGTTCTCAATCAGATTTTAGCGCAAAAGGTGGTTGCCATCGTGCGGCTCAGCACTTCCGAAGCAGTGGTGCCAACCGTAGAAGCACTGCACGCGGGCGGTATCGTAGCCATTGAGGTGACGGTAGGCACGCCCGGCGCGCTGCGACACATAGAGCGCTACGCCGACCATGCTTCGGTGCTGATCGGGGCAGGGTCGGTGATTGATGCCGAAAGCGCCCAGGCGGCTATTGAAGCCGGTGCCAAATTTTTGGTCACGCCCGTGTCCAAGGCGTCAGTAATCGAAACGGCGCAGCGCTATCAAGTGCCGGTATTCTCGGGGGCGTTTACGCCCGGAGAAATTCTGCAAGCGGTGGAGTGGGGTGCCGATGTGGTAAAGGTATTTCCGGCGGATGCGCTGGGAATGAAGTATTTTAAGGCGGTTTTAGCACCCATGCCCCACCTGCCCCTGATGCCCACGGGCGGGGTAACGCTAGACAACGCCAAAGGCTGGCTGGCCGCCGGAGCCTGCGCGCTAGGAGTAGGCAGCGCGCTAACGAATAAAAAAGCCATCGCGGAGGGAAATTACGAGCAGATTACCCAAAACGCTCGGCGGTTTTTAATGAATGTAGAAGGGTAATTAGCTTCTCTCATTCATTCCGCAGCGCGTCTACGGGATTAGCCAAAGCAGCTTTAATGGATTGGAAGCTGACGGTGAGCAGGGCGATCAATAGCACCAGGGTACCGGATACGGCAAACATCCACCACGCCATGTCGATGCGGTAGTCGAAATCCTGGAGCCATTGGTTCATAGCGTACCAGGCCAGGGGGCTAGCCAGCAGAAAAGCTAGCGCTACGGTACCCACAAAGTTCTTGGCCAGTAGGGAAACAATCCCGACTACGGAAGCACCCAACACCTTGCGGATACCAATCTCTTTAGTGCGTTGCTCCGCGGTGAAAGCAGCCAAACCGAACAGGCCCAGGCAGGCAATGATAATCGCCAGGACGGTGAAGACGCTGATAAGTTTGGCAAACTGCTGATCTTCCCGGTACTGGGCGTCGAAGGTCTCGTCAGCGAAGGCGTACTGAAAGGGGTTGCCGGGAAATAGTTGCTGATAAAGTTGTTCCACGCTAGCAATGGTCTCCGGTAGGTTGTCGGTGCCCACTTTGATAGAGACTTGATCGTTGCCCTGATTCATCATGAAAATAACGCTTTCTCGGGGGTTGTGAGCTGATGACCAGCTAAAATCCTTGAAGACGCCCATAATCCGGTTCGGTTGATCGCCTATTTTGATGTCTTGATTGATAGCCTCCTCGGGAGTATCGAAGCCTAACGATTGCACGGCAGTCTCATTGACAATAACCGGTTGGGGCTCGCCTTCCGCGGGGGTTGTTCCGTTTTCAAATCCGGTGCCCGCAAGCAGTTCCATGCCGTAGAGTGCCGCGAAACTGGTGTCGATGCGCGTGCCCGCACCGTTGATGTTGGTAGAAGGATCGGCCGCTGCCTTCCGGATACTGCTGGTGTAAAAGTTGAATCCCTTGCCCGGAACAGTTCCCGAGGTAGCGGTTTGCCTCACGACGGAAAGCCGGTTTAGTTCCTGGGTGAAGGTGCTTACGGCCTCCGCCCTGTCGGTGCCTTCCGGGAGGACGCGGGGGGCATTAACCGTGAGGATCTGCTCCAGGTTGATACCCAGGTCCCGGCTACGCATGTGGTTAAGTTGGGCGTAGACGATGGTGATGCCGATAAGCAACACGATGGTGGCCGCAAATTGACCAATCACCAGTCCGCGCCGCAGCCACGCACCCTTGGCGGCTCGACTGACCCTTCCTTTAAGTACCGCTACCGGCCGAAACGAGGAGAGTACCAAGGCCGGATAGAGTCCGGCCAGCAGTGAAGTGGTGCCGAACAAGGCAAGCAGGGCTACCCAAAAACCGGCACTTGTCCACAGGGCATCGGTAAGGGTCAGTCCGGCCAGTTCGTTCAGTGCCGGACGGAATACTTCGGCGAATGCCACCGCCAGGGCAAACGATACAAGAATTACGATTACCGATTCTGTTAGGAACTGTATAACGAGTTGTCCTCGTTGAGCGCCCACTACTTTGCGAACGCCTACCTCGCGCGCCCGATCAAGTGCTCGAGCGGTGGTGAGATTAACGTAGTTGACCAGCGCAATGAGCAGGATGACCAGACCGATGATGGTAAAAAAGTAAACGGCTTGGTGGCTTCCCGTAACGGCTTTGGGCGCGCTTAGCTCGGCGTTGAGGTGAATATCCAGCAACGGCTGGGCGTTGATGCGTCCGGTGGTGTTGCTTTGTTGCCAATCTTCCTGCTGATTGCGGGCGAAAATGTCAGTAAACTTTTGCTCGGCAACCGGAAGGTTGGCATGCTCTTGCAATTGTACGTAGGTGACAAAGTTGGTCCAGCCCCACCCGGTATCGGGGTCGCTAAAGTTGCTTTTTTCCAGCAGATCGACCATCGGAAGCAGCATATCAAACTGGAGGTGCGAGTTAGCGGGAACATCCCGAAAGATGCCATCGACCCGGAAAGTCCCGCTGATCCACCCTCTTACGTCCAGCGATTGCCCCAGGGGGTCTTCGTCGCCAAAGTATTTCCGGGCGGTTGCTTCGGACAGCATAACCGTACCGGACGTTAGCGCTCGGGCGGGGTTACCCATAAGCAGCGGATAGGAGAACATCCGGAAGAAGGAAGAATCCGCGTAGTAGACCCGATCCTCTTCAAAAGCCTTATCGGGTTGGGCGGGGTTAGCGACGATAGCGTTAAAATACTCGGGATGCAGTCGCACGTAGTTCTTGACTTCGGGCACTTCCTGGGCGAGCGCGGGGGCTATCGCCCAGCCGGTTCTCGCGATAGCATCCGGCTCGCCGCCGCTTTGCTGGGTGGCTTGGACGATGCGGTAGAGAGTCGCCTCATGCTCGTTGAAGCGGTCGAAGCTGTACTCAAAGGAGACGTACTGAAAGATCAGCAGACAGCAGGCCAGGCCGATGGCGAGGCCCAGGATGTTGATACTTGAGTAAACTTTCTTGCTGCGTAGGTTTCGGAAAGCGATCTTGAAGTGGTTTCTGAGCATGTCCATAGGAATAGGTTTAGGGGGTTGATGCGATGGTCTTTTGATTACGGAAGGGCGCAGGTAGGACAGCACTTCTCGGTAGTACTGCCGTCGGGCCTTGGCTTCCCCAACTAGCTGCACCCGGCGGTGGAAGCGTTCGTGCAAATCGCCGAGTACTTCTTCCAAAAGTTCGGGAGCGCAGAAGCGTTCTATGAGGCGGTCGAGCCATTTGTGTGGTGGAGTAGGGTTCATTGGTCTGAATCGGGATGGATGGGATGTTACTGGATAATCAGGATTAGGATTTGGGTAGTCAAATACATGCTGGCCGCTGTATCATCCGGTGCATTTTCTTTTATCCTGAGCATCCTGATCCTTTTCATCCTGAGCATCCTATTAATCCTGCCTATCCTGATGCTGACATTGTTTACTTCCTAAACAACCTTTTTACGCCCAGGCGGGTGTTGCCGAAGTTGAGTAACAGGCCCTTCTCCAGGTTATAGACCCTCAGGTAGTTCAAACCCTAGGCCAGATGGACATCTTCCAACTTTACCACTGCCTTGATTTCTACAAGAGCAGTTTCTTCTACCAGAAAGTCTACGCGGCGACTTCCTACCTCTACTTCATCATAATAGATCGGCATCTCCAGTTCTCGGGCAAACCCTAGTCCCTGCTTCTCCATCTCCAGCGCCAAACACCTTTGATAAATGATCTCCGCCCGGCGGCCCGGCTGGAAGCCGCATCCTAATGTTGAGTGTATCTTCATTGCGCACCCTATGATCTTGTATGTCAATTTATCTTGTTCTATCTCATTCATCTTGCGTTATTCTGTTTTTTGTCCTGTTCATCAGGTCAATCCTGCTTATCCCGATTCTGACAATGACGGCAACCCCGGCGGCGCAATCCGGTCCCACAGGCGGTTGCGCACGTCCCGCACCTGATGCACCATGCGGCTGCCCGCCACGGTGACGGTGAACAGGCGCTTGCGGCGGCCGCCCCGTTCAGGTGTCGGGTCGCCCATGCGGGAGTTCACAAAGCCTTTGTTCTCTAGTCGTTGCAGGGCGGCGTGCACGGCCCCGGTGGTGATGGTGCGGCCGGTCTGCGCTTCCAGTTCTTCGGCCACCACCACGCTGTAGGCCTGGGGGGTGAGCACCGCCACCGACAGGAGCACCAATTCTTCAAATTCGCCTAAATCGCTTCTTCGCATAGGGTTAGGTTGATTACATCTATTTCGGTATATCAAATGAGGTGCCAAAACCCACAAAGCGCGCGTAAGGCAAGTAGAAGCGGATTTTAAGAAGTCAGATAAGGGTAAACTGTCCGCTGGTGAACAGCGGGTATCCGGTTTCGGACAGTTGGATTGCTAAGATGTTAGCTCGTTTACGCTCCGTCGAAGATCTCGGCCAGCTTGGCGGCTAGCGCTTCGCCGCGCAAATTCTTAGCGATAATTTTGCCCTCTTTGTCCAGCAGTACGGTGGCCGGAATGGCGTTGATGCTGTAAAGGGCGGCGGCTTGCGAATTGAAATATTTTAGGTCGGATACGTGCTGCCAGGTGAGCTTATCGTCGGCGATGGCCTCCACCCAGGCGTCCTTCGTCCGGTCGAGCGACACCCCGTAAATCTCGAAGCCCTGGTCTTTATACTGATCGTAGAGGCGCACCACGTTCGGATTCTCCATACGGCAGGGCTTGCACCAGGCGGCCCAAAAGTCGATCATCACAACCTTGCCGCGCAGCGACGACAGCCGCACCGTGTCGCCTTCGGGATTGGGCAGGGCGATATCCGGGGCGGGCATCCCTACGGCTAACTGGCTCAAGGTGTTCACCTGCTCTACAAACTGCTCAGTGTAGCGCGAGTCGGGGCGAGCCACCTGGAAAGTATCGGCTAGCTCTTTTAAAAACGGAAACTCTTGCTCGGCATCCAGGTAGTTCACTGCGTAGAAGACGGCCAGTGAAGTGCCCATCTCTCTGATCTTATTCTTGATTTCAGCACTGTTCTGGGCTTCTATCTCCTTATACTGCTGCTCAATTTCGTTCATGGTTTCTGTGTCGCCATCGGCGCGGGCCTTCAGATAGTCAGCATTCATGCTGTTAATCTGTGTCTGCATGTTCTGCATCACCTCGTTTACCGCGTTAAAATGGTCGGTATCGGTTGATCCTTCCACCGTCGCCTGGCCGTCAGGGCTATCACCATCGGCGGTCACGTGCACGCTTTCGTTGTCCAGAATAAGGTTCACGTACTGCCGTCCGTAGAAGTTGATGCGGTAAAACCCTGGCTCTACCTCCGTTAGTGCGTAGCGAAAGGTGCTATCTTCAGCCACCTGTAGGGTATCTACCGTAGCCACTTCGGTGGGTCCAATCTCTTCCAGCAGCACGGCTTCGTTGGCTACCGGGTGGTTAATCTTTCCCTCCAGCGTAGTCGGGGCAGCGCTACCTGCGTCACTCGATTGCCCCTGGGTGCAGGCCTGAGCAACTGCGGTAATCAGTAAAAAAATGTATGATAAGTATCTCATCTGGTGTATGGTTGGGTAAGTGATAGAGGCGGCTCACTGTGGGTTACGCTTCTTCCAAAGACTTTCGTAGCAGCTCGTTGGCCAGCTTAGGATTCGCCTTGCCCCGGCTTCGCTTCATCAGTTCACCCATAAACATGCCGAGTAGTCCTTTTTTGCCCTGCTGGTACGCCGCTACCTTGTCCGGCAAGGAGTCCAGCATCTCATCAATCAACGGTTGCAAGCTTCCAACATTGCTATCCTGCAGAAGGTTTAGTTCCTGCGCTAACTGCCGCACCGGACGCTCAGGGCTGGCCAGCAGGGTAGGGAACAAGCGTTGCGAAGCCACCGCAAAGCTCACTGTGTTTTGGGCCACCAAATCAACCAAAGACGCTAACTGCAACGGAGACAGGGGAAAATCATTCAGCGTAGTGCCTTGCTCATTCAGGAACGAGCGGACGGGTCCCATCATCCAGTTGGATGCCGCCTGATGGTGGGTAGTGTGCTGGCACAGTTGCTCAAAGTACTGCGCGCTTTCTTTCGTATCGGTAAGTACTTCGGCGTTGTACGCGGGTAGTCCGTACGTGTCGACGAACTTACGTCGGTAGTCGTGCGGTAGGAGCGGCATGGCGGCCCGGATGTCGGCGAGCCAGGCGTCCGACACCTCCAACGGACTTAAATCCGGCTCGGGAAAGTAACGATAGTCGTTGAGTTCTTCTTTGGTACGCATGCTGGCGGTAGTGCCCCGCACCGCGTCGAAGGTGCGCGTTTCGGAAACAACCTCCTGGCCATCTTCTAGCTGCGCGATTTGCCGTTGTGTCTCAAAATCAATGGCCCGTTGCACGTTGCGCATCGAGTTCATATTTTTTACCTCCACCTTTTTTCCTAGCTTGGTAGCCTCTCGCAGCATCACCGACACGTTAGCGTCGCAGCGGATGGAGCCTTCTTCCATATTACCATCGCAAATGTCTAGGTAACGCACCATGCGTCGAACTTCGGTAAGCAGGGCGTAGGCCTCTTCCGAACTGTGCAGGGCGGGTTCGGTAACAATTTCGATAAGGGCTACGCCCGCCCTATTCAGATCGACCAGGGTTTCGGGTTCGTCTGCCAGATGCATCGACTTGCCCGCGTCTTCTTCCAGGTGAATATGGTGCAACGCCACGCGGCGCTCGCCCGCCGAGGTGGTAATGGTTACTTCACCACCCCGGCAGATGGGAGTTTTATCCTGCATAATCTGATAACCCTTGGGCAGGTCCGGATAGAAGTAGTTCTTACGGGCAAATACGGTTCGCTGGGCGATGCTGCACCCACAGGCTAATCCCATCCGAATAGCGTAAGCAACCGCCTGCCGGTTGATCCGGGGCATGGTGCCGGGGTGCCCCAGGGTAATGGCGCTGATATTGGTATTGGGCGGCCCACCGTAGGCAGTAGCGTCGGGCGAGAAGATTTTACTGTCGGTGGCTAGCTGCACGTGCACCTCTAGGCCAACGACTACCTGGTATTTACTACGTACTTTTTTGGGAAGCTTTTCGGGGAGCATTCGCAAACTTAACGCAATTTCGGCGAGTTTTCCAATTAGTAGCGCGACCGACCCCGTCGGACCGGAGGAGAATCTGACGAAAGGCTTTTCAGGTGAAGGTTAAAGGTCTCGGTGATATCAGAAAACTGCTGCACTTGGTATTCGGTGAGTGCCCGCAGCATGATCTCGGCACTGGCAATCGCATCGGGCTCGGCCGAGTGGTGGTTCAGGGGCAGGGCGAAGTGCTTCGCCAGGGCTTTGAGTCCGTAGGAGGGCAGCCCCTTCCACGCCCGGCGGGCCACCGCCAGACTGCACGAGTAGGTAAGCGGGGGCGGGGCCAGATTATACTGGGCTAATACGTGGCGCAACACTCCCAGATCGAAGGTAGCGTTGTGCGCCACCACGTTGGCGTTCTCGAAGTAAGGCTTCGCCTCTTGCCACACCGCATCGAACTCCGGTTCGTGGGCTACGCGCTCGGCGGTGATGCCATGGATATGCACGTTCATCGGGTGAAACCAGTTGCGCTGCGGACGCACCAGCCACGACCGGCTCTCAACTACGCTGCCGTTCACCACTACCGCGATACCCATCTCGCATACACTATTACGCTGGTGGTTGGCGGTTTCGAAGTCTAGGGCGATGAAGTTCACTATCTTTCTAATGGTTAAGGTTACATTTTAGACCTGATACTGACTAAATATAAGAGGTATAAAATTAAACAGAAAAATTATGGGTATGCCTTGTTGTATTTAAATAAGTTATTTTTATCTTTGTAAGAGTCAAATAAACCCAATCGTGTTACTTTTTCTATTTAAAATTTTTTATATCACTATTACAACTAGATTTTTATCAATTAGCGCTTAATTAATGTTTCAATATAAACCATTCCTTTCCACAATTAAGAGGAAGCCTCCCGCGGTGAAAAAGGGGAGAGTCTTGGTAGTCGACGATGATGTGGCTATGCGGACTATACTCGTTTCAGTGCTAAATAGCGATTTTGAGGTGGAAGCCAAGAAAAATGGTATGGAAGCAATGCTCTGGCTATCCGAAGGGAATGTGCCCGATGTTATTGTGTCTGACATTATGATGCCTCAACTAAATGGGTACGAATTTATTAAAATGCTTCGCCAAAGTATTCTGCACGCATCCATACCGGTGCTGCTACTGTCGGGCCATAGAGCCGAGGACGTAGAAACTGAAAGTCTACGCATAGGAGCTGATAAATACCTTAGTAAGCCCTTTGATCCACGAATTATTTTAGAGTTTGTATTGAGCACATTTCGCACGAAGTTTGTCAAGGCTGTGTCTTAAGCGTACTCATAAACCCCCGGTCTGTGTTGTTTAACCAATCCAATTTAGCCCTTTTAACTCCTAAAGAAGAAAGCAGAGAAGCTTGGGATACTCCTAAGCTAACCTTCTTATCTATATCAAAATTTGGGGAGTCTGTGCCGAATACAGCCGATAATCGCAGAAAGTCTCACTCGGTAGAGGTCAAATTAGCGAAGCGAGTTTTTGATATTCTTGTCTCTAGCCTGTGTCTTTTATTGCTTTCCCCTCTCCTTTTGCTTATTGCTCTGGCAATTAAGTTAGAGTCGCGAGGCTCGGTACTTTTTGTATCAAAACGGGCGGGTGCCGGTTACCGTATCTTCGACTTTTATAAGTTTAGAACAATGCAGAGCGACGCTGACCAGCAACGTGCTCATTTAAAGACACTTAATTCTTACTACGCTAAGCAAGACGATAACGCTGAAAAGGAGCCGTTCTTCTTCAAGGTTAGCAACGACCCTAGAGTCACCCGAGTAGGAAAAATCCTCCGCAAAACCAGCATAGACGAACTTCCTCAACTCTTTAATGTGCTAAGAGGCGATATGTCGCTGGTGGGCAACCGCCCGCTACCTTTGGATGAAGGAGCTACTTTGACCATTGACAATTTTGCTGACCGCTTTCTCGCTCCGGCAGGCATGACCGGTTTATGGCAGATAGCTAGTAACAAAGATCACATGAGTGTTTCTGAACGGATTGATTTGGATATAGAGTACGCTAGAAAAAACTCATTTTTATACGATATGCGCATCCTGGCGAAAACGATTCCTGCGATGCTTCAAAGAGAGTAGATAAAGCGTACTTTTTAACAGTTAGTCAATTCGGACCCGTCCGCCATCATAGTTCGCTGATGAATGGTACCCCTTTAGTTTCAATAATTTCGCTTAACTATAATCAGCCCGATGTCACGTGCGCGTTTTTGGAGTCTACCAAAACCTTATTTTATAGTCGGTTTGAAATCATCGTTGTAGACAACGGGTCGAAGATAAGCTCTGCCAAGCAGATAGAGCAGAAGAGCTTTCCGAATACAAGAGTTATTGTAAGTGATAAAAACCTGGGATTTGCGGGGGGTAATAACCTCGCCATGCTTGAGGCTCAGGGTGATTATATACTTTTACTTAATAATGACACAGAGGTTACCCCTAACCTTATAGAACTAATGATTGAACCATTTCTTCAAGATGAAAGAACGGGAATGGTGAGTCCAAAAATAAAGTTTTACCACCATCCCGACACGATACAGTATGCCGGGTTTGAGCAGATGAACCCGTATACTGGAAGATCGAAGATGATCGGCAATAAGGAAGTAGACCGGGGGCAACACGATGCGCTGAGAGAGACCTACGGTGCCCACGGTGCAGCGATGATGGTTAAAAAGCAGTTGATTAAGGAAGTAGGGATGTTTTCTGAGGACTATTTTTTATACTATGAAGAATGGGATTGGTCGACCCGCGCACGCAAAGCAGGCTATAAGGTGATCTACCAGCCCAAAGCGATTGTTTATCATAAAGAGTCGGTAACGGTAGGAAAAAAGAGTCCGCTAAAAGCCTATTTTCATACCCGTAACAGAATATTATATATGCGTCGTAATACTGAGAAGAGGCAATTTTTAGTCTTCGTACTCTTCTTCACTTTTTTCTCGGTACCAAAAGCTCTCGTAAAATACGTAAGTGCTTTAGAATTTAAGCACGCGAAAGCTTTCATTAAGGGCATCGGCTGGAACTTACGTGCATTTTTTTCCCCTGCTATAAACAGAAGTTGATGTTTATAGCAGTTTTCTTTAATTCGCGGGTTATTCGTATAACTTCTTACGACTATCTTACGACAACCCCCTATGAGTTGTGCCAAATTTCTTTCAGCGGGCTAATTTTTTATCTTTTTTTGAGCTAGGTAGGAGCGAGTTTGCTTGTGTAGTCTCAAAAAGGAGCCAAAATGGATAATGCAGTAGCACCACCACCATATGACTAAAGCTAACGACTTTACGGTCAGTAGTGGTTTGTAGGGGCGCTTAACAGAAAGTCGAAGATTGTAATACTGATCTACTATAAAAAAATTTACATAAATATTTACAAGAGGGTTGGCTGCTCTAAACTGTTTATAGCGTTCGGGATGTTTTTGGTACAAGATGAATTCGCTGGTCAATATTTTGGGTCTGTTCCACAATTTACGTAGTGTTTCCTTTCTGCTAGGATGATGTACTTCGGCATTGGGTACAAAGATGGGTATAGCATTTGCACTTATCGCTCGCCAAGCTAATTCGGCATCTTCGTTGTGAGCGTAGGGAAAATCAGGTGAAAAACCTCCAATACGATTCAGAAGTTTTTTCGAGTAGCAAACATTACAGGTTGGAAAGTTGACGCTTCCTTTCGCGTTATCGATTTGGTGAGTGAGCATGGTAACATCAGCTCTTTTAGTAAGTGTCGGACCGTGAAACAGTTCGGCTTTTTGGTGATTACGAATTTCAGCAGCGTAAGCGCTCGCCCATTGTTGAGACACTAAGCAGTCGTCGTCGGTAAACATTATCCATTCATGACTGGCAAGAGCTATGCCGGTGTTTCTAGCCTTGGCCGGACCTTGGTTAATCTGTACTTGGTACTTAAGCGAAAACTTTCGCTTAGAATCAGTTTTGAACGACTCTAGCAGTTCAGCAGTACCATCGCTTGAACCATCGTCAATAATGACAACTTCTATACTGGCTGGGTTGTAGTCAAGCAAGAGAAGAGACTCGTAAAGACGCATCAACAGTTCTTTACGATTATGGGTTGGTATGACAACGGAAAAATTCATACGTTAAATGCTGGCCGATGGTGATAGAATCAAAATAGATGCCAAGGAGTGAACTGGTTTACTCAGTAGCTGCTATTTCAAATTAGCATGGACTAAAAGCTTGTTCAAGGAATACTTCAGACCAGAACTTAAGTAGTAGCTGATAGTGAAATTGGTTCGCTTTTTTATTTTTATATAGAACCATACCATTCCTAAGAAGGCAGTCAATAAGGTGACCAGAATAACAGCTTCAGGTCGGGGGAAACCGCGTAGTGCTACATAGTCGGCAATCAGATTGAGAGGTACTAGCACTACCAGAAGGGTGGAGTTCGCTTGGGGATAGCCTACCGACTCTAAACTAACGCCTAATAGCGTAGCGATAGAATTTACAGAAACCACCAAGATATATAGTCTGAGTACGTCGGCAGCTTGAGTAAACTCTGTCCCGCCTAGTAATGTGACCAATGGTTTGGCAAAGATTAAAACTACTAAACTAACAACCGAGCAAAGTAATAATACAACCGTTAGCGTAGTAGAAAACTCTTGTCGCCAGCTGGTGTGGTCGTTTATGGAGTGGAAGACAGCTGCTTTTGGATAAAAAGCTTTATTGATAGAGCGAATTGGAATGGCTACTACCTGAACCAACTTATCAGGCACTGACAAGAGAGCAACCATTGCCGGACCAGCCATCCAACCGAGCAGCGTTATGTCCGTAAGGCGCATGGCCTGGCTACCCAACATAGTGGTTGCAGTATGCTTGCCAAATCGGATAATAGCGCGTGATACTTCAGGCACAAATCTTGACCTGGCCACGAAGAAGGGACTGAATGCACTTATGTAAAGAAGCGTGGTAACTAGCTTTGAAGCTAAAGTTGTGATTACTACTAAACTGAGAGTGAGGTTGCCGTAAATTGCTAACGATGCAATTGATAACAAATTAATACAGGATTGAGTAAGGATAATTTGCGTATTTTTGGTAAAGTCTCTTAGTGCTAATGTATGCCATTGTACAAAGTCGAAAAGTAGCGAACTGACAGTAAGAGTGCCCACATAGAACAATAGCAGCCTTATGTCATATAAAAAGTAACTGCATAGACCAATTAAAGCTACGATAAGAGCCTGACCGAAAATATTCATCACTAATACGGTAAACCCGATATCTTCTCTTCGGTGACTTTTCGAGTCAGCAATTTTAGTGTAAGCAGCACTAAAAAAACCTGCTCTGAAACTTTCAACGAAAGCTGTGATAGTTAAAATAACCACCCAGTTGCCTAATTCTACCTTGGTTAAAAATCTAGCTAATACTGAGAAGGCTACCATGTTTGAGGCCGCCATTGTAATCTGCCCGGCAAACGATTTAGCGTAGTCGCTCTTCAGTAGTCTTATCATTGATTGCCAACGAAAAAAACAAGCGTTTCACTACGCACTTGCTGCAGTTGATGCAATTTAACGATGTCTTTTAAAAGCATAGTTATGTAATTGTGGCATTTGGCATGAATTCGGATAATAGTAAACTACAACTCGTTAGTCATATCCTTAGTCTATTGTCTCCCACTCAAGTAAATTCTGGACAGCAACGCCACCCTTGGGTAGATTATGCCAAAGGTATCGCCATTATTTTGGTTGTATACCGTCATATGCTAGGGGGCTATCAAAACGCTGGCATTGAGGTTGCCGAGTACTACATCATGGCCCAACAGTCGGTATACAATTTCAGGATGCCTTTGTTTTTCCTGTTATCCGGCATCTTTTTAAAGAAGAGTCTGTCCAAAAGAAGCACTTCAGCGTTTGTATCATACAAAGCAAACTCAATTATGTACCCGTACCTAATATGGGCTTCATTGCAGCTTTCTATTCAAGTTTTGTTCACGTACTATGCCAACGGCAACAAGTCGTGGTCTGATTTTGCCTATCTCTTATACGCTCCTCGGGAACTAGACCAATTTTGGTTTCTCTACACAATCTTCAATATCACCATCATCTACGCGATAACCTACCGATACGCTCATCTGAGAACGACTGCTCAACTAGGGCTAGCGGCAGTTTTCTACTACGTATCTACCCTCACATTTGTACAACCCATCGGTTTGCTTCAAGACACTTTGCAGTACTACCTCTATTTCGCAATAGGTGGCTATACCGCTGATTTTGTGTTAAGCGAAAAAGCTAATAAATCGTTTTTAGCCACGACGCTCGTTGGCTTGCTTCCCATCTTTCTACTTAGCCAGTGGTACTGGATAACGCATCAGGACCTTCGCTCAACCCAGCCTTTCGCGTTTGCTGTTATTGCTATAGTTGGTAGTGCTTTCGTAATCAACATTGCCTTCGTCTTAGGGAGAGCACAGCGGATGAGAGTGCTGAAATTAATAGGCCGCCATTCTTTGTACATTTATATTATGCATGTCATCCTTTTAGGGTTCGTAAAAGCGGTCTTGGTGGTGTTACTAAAGATAGACAACGTTATTCTACTGTTTCCGATAAGCATGATAGTGGCAACCGCAGGGCCAATTATTTTCTATAGGATGAGCGTAAAGTACGGATTTTGGCCATTATTCACCACCCGAAGGCCCAGAGCCCTTGCGCCGCAGCAATCTACTTCGCAGTAGGGGGCAATAATCTCAGGCATCCACGTCCTCTTTCTCCACCATGGTGAGCACTGCCCCCGAAAATCGGTCATCCAAACTTCTTAAGAAAGCAATCGTCTCCCGGTCGGTATGGCGGATCACTGACTTGGCCGAAAAAACTGCGATTACCCCCTCAGCAAACAGAGAAAGTTCTTTGGAGTCTAAAAACTTATTAAGAGAAGGACCTTCTAGCAATACGTAGTCATAATACTGCTCCATGTAGTCAGTGAATGCCTGGATGTCGTCTTTTGTAAATCGCTCTAGCGGAGAGAAGTTGCCACCGCTGCACCCGATAATGTCAACCGAAGGTATACCGGTATGGGTAATTACTCCTTTGCTAGCGTTTGACTCAAAGCCTCGCTTTTCAATAAATTCTTCAAGCGCGGGGGCCGCCTTAAAGTATTTGGTCAGGGTATTGTGAGGAAAGTTGGTATCCACTAAAAGTACCCTCTTTTTGCTTAGGCTAAAGGTGTGAGCCAGTGAGATCATTAGTATGCTTTTGCCTTCCTGAGGCTTAGGACTGGTAAATAAGAAAGTTTTCTTACCGCTGCTGTCAATATCAAATCGTATTTTTCTAATCAACTCTTTGAACATACTTCCTGTATCGTCTCCTCTGTCGTTTGAGGTAACCATTGCTGAGAAGATCCGCGAGATACTCGTCTTGTTAAGAGAAACGCGATTAACGACACCAATAAGTCTTAAGTTAACTAATCGAGAGAAGTTAAAGCTATCTTTAAGAGTAACGTCTACATAAGCGAGCAGTCCGATAATCAGTGCTCCTAATACAAAAGTGGATATTCCGGCCAATCCCGACAGAATCAGCCGTTTGGAGGGCTCGGGTTCAATAGCGGGTTGCCCGTAAACGATTTGCCTAATGTTGCTGACGGATGAGAGGGACATATCCAATGCAGCACTGTATCGTTCCTGAGCATCTTGGTACTCCTGAGTGGCTAGTTCCACTTCTCTCTGCAGACCCGCAATGCGAGCTTCTTTAGAGGCATAAGTGCCAACATTGCTGCGTAAAGCACCTAAAGTGGACTGAATGTAGCCGATGTTTTCTAGTGATATTGCAAGGTCAACCTCTAACTGGTTTGTTTTCTCCTGAAGCTCAAGCAGTCTTTCCTGCGATTCGGGCGAAAAGCCTCTTCCTTCGTTAAACCTTAGCAGCGAAGTTCTTCGCTTTCGTAGGCGAGTGAGTGAGTCCATGAGGCGCTCATCCGTCATGCCAGAAGTTACGTAGGCTTGGTTCACTTCTTTAATGCGTTGCTGCAGTTGCAGGATATCTGCATTGGTACCGAGCGTAGGATTAGAATTTGCTCCACCGTAATTAACTTGGCCCAGTTGCGCCTCTAAAGTTTCTAGTTGCTGGGTAGCGTTCGCCAGCGACATTCGCAGGCCGTTCGCCCGGGTCCGCTCCTCTACCAGCGCTGTTTCGGCCTGAGCGATTTGCTCCACCTTACTCTCGCTCTCGACGTTGAAGTTTAGAACACCCTGCGATGACTTGAACTGCTCTAATGAATTAGATTTAACCTCTAAAAGCTGCTGTTTTTGCTCCAGCAACTTTTTGTATGCTGCCGCTGACTCGTTGGTGCGTGCTAACTGCAATGAGTTATAATAACGAATAAATTCGTCGCAGAGCGTGTTTACCGCAAAGGCCGACAATTGCGGATTTTCGGAGCTAAATCGTACGTTGATATAATCGGTTTGCCCCTCACGGTAAGTCAGCAGTTCGTCACGAATGCTCCTCTGGTCATACTCGTATATCTCAAGAAGCTCCAAAAGTTGACGATCGTTTTCATTAAAAGTGGATAGCACTTCACTGTTGTTAAGCTTCTGGGTAAAGGTTTCCCGCGCTTCTTGCAGATTGATCCTGTTAATGGTTTCAATATTTTCGTTATCATCGATGGCACGAAAAGCCGGGTCTTCTTCCAAATCATGCAGTATGAGCTGGTAAGACAGCATACTTAGTACCACAGGAGAGTTAATGGTGGCAATAAGGTTACTGAACTTAACCCTCTCCTCAAACACGTTGTATTTTTCTTCATCCAGAGGACTGGTAATAGTGAACCCCGTAGCCAGTTGCGCTGAGGATTCGTACTTGCTTCGGTAGCCTAATGTTAAAATAAAAGTTAACACCACCGCAAAGAGAGATAGTCCTAACAGCAACCACATCCTCTTACGAAGCAGTCTAATTAAGAAAAGTAGATTCATGGTTGCCTCTTTAAATAATAAGGGACGAAGATAGCAGCAATTTAGGAAGCGGCAGCAAAGAAGCTTTTACTTTTATCTACAGGCAGCATTCGCTCGCATGGATGAGATAGCTATACTCCGGACGTATTTAAGCTTGTCTTTAGTTCAGTTGCGGTTACTAAGGCTAAGGCTAAGATAATATTGGTAGCCTCAGTAAGTGTAGCCCAAACCTTAGCAAGAGAACTCTTTATAGTTAACTGAGCCTTTCTGCAAAAACGTAACCAACAGTTTGTTATTACCCATTTTTCTGTATGATACCGCGTCGGTAGAGAGATAGAGCAAGCCGCCACCTCAATTAGAGCTGTTCTTTTTATGGTATGCTTTTTAAGACGATCCCTAGAAAATTTTCTGCTCGATTCTCCCAACTATTATGTGCTGCCTCAGCAACCCGAAGTTCCCTTTTTTCAGCACCATCTTCATTGATGGCCTTATCAATTAAATGTGAAAACTCGTTTGGGTTGTTACCCACGTAAATGTTGTCAAAACTCAGAATATCATTAGAGAACGGAGTGGTTACCACGGGTTTACCAGCCGCTAGGTACTCATTAATTTTTAGGGGGTAGATACTTTTAGTCAGAGCATTGCACTGGAAGGGAATGATGGCACAATGGGCGTACTGTAAATAAGCAGGAACACTTTCTATCGGTTTAGACCCAACAAAATGGATATTAGGGAAGCTAGACAAACCATGTTTGCCAACCGCTTGCTTGTCGTGAGGGCCCACCATTAACAGTAACTTGTCAGGATGATCGGTTAAAATGGCTCTTAAAACGTTAAAGTCGGTTCGTTCGGCAACGGTATTACCGACGTAGATAATCACCTTTCGCTTTTCGTTCCTTAACTCCGGGGGGGGCACCAGTTGGTTTTGGTAGGCAGTTTTAAACAAAGAGATGTCGGCAGCATTAGGAACAACGTAGATAGCCGACGCTACTTCTTTTTTAAGCTGATACAGGTGGCTAGAGGTAGTAATCGCTACGTCAGCGCTACGAATCATTTCGTTCTCTAGATAAGGTCCGTGCTTGCTGAAGTACTGGACGTGAGTGATGTCATCTACGGTCTGATACACAAACAATCTGGGCCTAAAGTAGTCCGGTTGCTTTTTAAAGTAGAACGGTAGAAAAGAGTTTACGTAAACAAAGTCGATAATACGATAATCCTTGAGCAATTGCCGGATGCACCTAGAGAAGATAAGTTCGTTAATCCTTGAGAAAGTATCATACAATAGACCCTTCGGCAACCAGTTTACCGGTAGCATCAGGCGGGCAACCACGTGAATAATCTCACTGTTCGTAAAGCTATAGTAATTGTTTCTTCCTTTAAAAAAGGCGTCTTTGCGTCTCTGGACAGACTTGGTATCCCGTCTGAAAATGTATTCTTTCCAGGTAAAAGGGTTTTCTACCAGAAACACCCGATGACTCTTCGCTATCTCCTGAGCCAATGACATAATTGTCGATGAATACTCGTTGTCCCAGCGACCAGAAGTAAGGATAACGAAGTCTGGCTGCGCTGACGGTGTTTTGCTCATTCCTTATTTTTTCGCTCGCTATTTAGTCGAAATATTTTTAGATTTAAAAGAATTAACGTAATTATTATAAAATGAAAAACGAGCGTTTCAGTGATGACAGAATTCTAAAGCTTATTGTAGTGTCGTTTGTGATAATTACTATGCTTTTTCTTTTAGCCATGACGCTTTTCTTTTAATGCTTATGCTAACCACTATTCTTCATCGAGCTAAAGGTACACTGAACGAAGTACAGCTTGGAATTGAGGGGTTTCTAGAGTATCATTTTTTGACTAAAAGGCTAAATACGCCCTTTGGATACGCCCTACTCCTCCTCATGGCTGTTTTTGTAGTGTTAGTGGGGGTCAAACTAGGAATAGTGGTGGCCTTATTTCTGCTAGGCGCTTTTCTGGCCGTAACGGTGCTGCTCATTTGCCTATTGCACCCGGCTAGTGCTTTATATCTTAGTATTATATTTTCATTTTTTATTATATACCTCTACCGGGCACTTGTAACGTATTATCCGCACTTGGCAGAAGTTCCACTGGGGGCAGCGGTAGATATCATGCTCATGGTCGGTTTGGTGGCGGTACTCTTTGACCAAAGCTACCGAGGTACCCGAAGCCTGGCATTTATAAGAAACCCAATTACGTACGTATACGTAATCTACCTCCTTTTCTTGGCCATTGAGCTTTTTAACCCCAATATGAACGTCTTGCTAGGGTACCTCAGCTTCACACGCCGTATAATTACCCTGTTGGCCTGCTATGTCATTGTGTTATATGTGTTCGACAGCAAAGCGTTTTTAAAGAGTTTTATCAAGGTTTGGTTGGGCTTGGCACTACTTGCCGCCTTGTACGGTTGTTCGCAGCAGTGGTTTGGCTACATGCCAATGGAAGAACGATGGATCAATATAGTGACGGTCATAGAAGGAAAAAATCCTAACTTTCACGATGGGGTGTTGCGCCATTTCTCTTTTTTCTCAGATCCTACGGTATTTGGAATGTTTATGGCCATCAGCGGGCTGTTTTGTCTGGTTTTGCTCACCGGACCGTTCCGAACGACTACTAAACTTAAAATTGCGGGATTAGGAATAGTAATTTTTCTAGGACTCGCCTACTCGGGCACCCGCACTGCCTACGTGATGGTTCCTGCCGGATTGGTACTCTTTGGTTTAATGACTATCACCAAACGAAGCACGCTTATTCTGGCAGTGATCGCCGCAATGGCGTTTGGCTTGCTGCTTTTTGGGCCTTTCTACAGTAGCACCACCGTTAATCGTATCAGAACAGCTTTTAAGGGTTCGGAAGATGCATCGTTTAACTTGCGTACTATGAAGCGCCACCTAGTGCAACCTCTCATATTCGAGTATCCGCTCGGAGGAGGAGTAGAATCCAGTGGCGTTATTGGTAGTAAGTACGATCCGAGCCACTATCTGTCAGAATACATTATTGATAGCGGTTACTTGAAGATTGCCATCGAAACCGGTGTTATTGGGCTACTAGTTACGATGGCTTGCTATTTTACGGTAATGTACGTAGGCATTAGCCAGTACTACAAAAGCAACAGTGCGGAATTTCGAACCTACATTGCGGGGATGGTGGTGGTGGTTTACTCACTTATCATTTACACCTATGTGCAAAAATCCATCAACCAGTTCCCTGCGGGACTTATTTTATACAGTACCTTCGCTATATTAGCTAAAATTGATATAATAGAGCAACGCTGCCTTGATTCAACTACTTCTGAAGAATGACTTCATCTAAGATTCTTTGCTTTTTGCTTCTCCTTTTTTCAGAACCCTGTCTAGCTCAGGTTGACTATAATAAGATTATTCTTCCTGATGAGATATCTGACTCAATAAGTTTAGCCGAGAGGCTTGTGCAACTGGCCTGGCAGAACAGTCCTGAGAACAAAATCTTACTGAGAGACGCTGACATTGCTCGGATACAAGTAAGCAAGGCCAAAACCGATTGGCTCAATAGCATTCGGGTAGCAGGTAACCTCAACGAGTACTCTACGCGCCGCTTGATCGATGACCTGGGCGGCACTGCGGGCGACGAACAGTTGGTTAATAACTTTTTTCCAATTTACAATTTCGGAATAACCCTTCCTTTAGGTATATTTTTCGACAACCCAAAAAATACCAAGATTGCTACCCATGAGTTAGAAAAAGCGCAGGAGGATATCAACGCGAAAAAGCTTGACTTACGCGCCGCAGTACTCGCTCAGTACCAAGAATTTTTGATGAATCGCGAACTTCTGGAAATTCAGAATAGTATGACCGAAAACCAGTACGCTAGTTACCAGTTGGCCGAACAGCAGTTCGAGGACAACACCATTCCACTGGAGGAGTACGAAGAAGCACTGGTGGCTTATAACACGCAGCGCATGAATACCATTCGTGCTCAAAAGGAGTTCTTAACGTCCAAGATTCTACTAGAACAGTTTATTGGAATGGAATTAAGGGATGTTCGCTAATAGTTATCTCAAGGCTTCTGATGTTTGAAGATAGAAGTAGTCAAAACGCCCACTCGGGCGAAGTTCATTTCTGGCGTAAGCGTAGGCATTTCTCAAGCACCTCCCGTACCTTGTTTTATAGTGCGCTCGTCCTGAGCGTTGCCGTTTTCTTTGCCAACCATGTTTCGCCTGCTTCGTTTTGGATAGCTGGATTTGTGGCCCCCCTTGCACCCCTGATTTTTGTCGGCAATGTGATACTAGCAGTCTATCAACTCTTCCGGAAGTCTTTTCGGGCTGTTCTGGTAGCAATTGTTCTCATTATAGGTTGGCCTATTTTACCAAAAACGTATCAGTACAATAGCGAACACCCAATACCTGGTGAGCAGACAATGTTCCGTGGGTTAAGCTACAATGTTAGCTTTTTTTCTGTACCAACTGTATTTACCAAGGAGTATAAATCACCCAGTTACAATATTGGAGTAACGGGTACTCTTGACTGGATTTTGCAGAACGACGCGGATATTATTTGCTTACAAGAATTTTTTGATGATGAAGAATCAGCCATTTTTAATACAGTCGAGGCATTAACCAGTGGTTCTGAGTATCAGTATCATTTTGTTTACAAAGAGCAGCCGAAGAATCGCACGCGGCGGGGGTTAATTATTTTGTCGAAGTTTCCTATAATTAATCGCGGAACAGTATTTATAAGCGAAAACCAGTACAACGGAGCCATTTATGCTGATGTGGAAACCCCCTGGGGGGCAGTACGGGTTGTCAACGTGCACCTCGAATCAATGAGGCTAGGGAATTTGAAAAGCCTAGCCAGCATCTTACGTACTTATAAAGAGGGGGTGGTAACCCACGCCAGACAGAGTGATCAACTAGCTGCATTTGTCCGAGAAAGTCGTTTGCCGGTAGTTCTGTACGGTGATCTAAACGAAACTCCCTACAGCTACGCGTATTATCGCCTTAAATTGATCATGAACAACGCTTTTGAAGTAGCCGGGCGGGGATTTGGGTTTACGTATGATGGTGAGCGGCTCTTTTTTTTGCGTATTGATCATCAATTCTACACCGAAGAGCTTCGGGCTATCCAACACGCCACTCATTCTAGTGTGCCCTTTTCTAAACATTTTCCGATCGAAACATCATTCACGCTAGCCACTAG
The DNA here is from genome assembly GCA_049650865.1 of Tunicatimonas sp. GTDB lineage: Bacteria > Bacteroidota > Bacteroidia > Cytophagales > Cyclobacteriaceae > Tunicatimonas. The sequence continues at coordinate 10,686 of JBASAY010000178.1, read as the reverse complement.
TAATCAATGAGCTAATTGATAGCAAGGGACTATTATGCTCGTGGTTCTATCTATTACGAACGGTGGGTAGATCAGCAATAATTTCTACCCGCTGATTTTCAGCTGGATGATTTGGATTCAGCAGCTCTTCTTCGCCCCGCGCCACTGTTACAATAGTATAACTGGAAACCCCAAGTGACACTAAGAAATCCTTCACCTCATCTGCCCGCTTTTTAGACAAATCTATATTATAAGTTTTGCTGCCCTCCTGACTGGCATGCCCCACCAGGGTCAGCTTATTGCTGGGCTGGTTCTTAACAAGACTGGCAATGAAGTAGAGCAGTTCTTTATAGGCAGGTTGAAGCGCGTAAGAACCCTTAACAAAAAAGATGAGATTGTTGGTACGAAGAACTTTCTGAATAAATTCTTGATCCTCGGTGGTTCTAGTCGTCTCGTGCATTCTTCGACTAGCGGAAGTGCCTGGCCACTGGCCCACTAGTTTCGTCTGATAAATGTCTGCGGATTTGTGAGCGCTTGCGCTTACGACGTGAACTGTGCCATCATCGTTTACAGTAAAATTAGTTTCAGAGTTTCTGGTATTGATTGCCTCACCCAGGTTTGTTGGCTCCGTCCATACTTTCCAGGTTTCGTAGGGGCGCTCTGCTGTAAAAATATCATAACCCCCGTAGCCTTGGTGGCCATCGCTAGCAAAGAAAAGGCGGTTGCCTATCATAAAAGGAAACGCTTCTGACTGCTTACTGTTGATCGTCGGCCCCAAATTCAGGGGAGTGCTCCAGCCTCCCGTGCTATCGCGAAGCGTTACGTATAAGTCATCCATACCGTACCCATCCTTACGTTCCATAGGAAAAACGATGAATTTCTCATCAGGATGTACGTAAATCCCTTTTTGCCAGCTAGAATTGCGGAACCGATAGAGCACCGAATGCTGGCCCCAAACGTGATCTTGCTGGCTATAGGTGACCACCTTGACCTTTCCGCGGTTTGAATTTTGCTGCAAAGCAAATACTTTACCTGCCGTACCGCTGAGCCCGACCAGAGCACGGGGAGGGCGGCCTGCCCACTGTAGTTCGTGGCTACTACTGTCTGCCTTTGACCAAACGTGTATACGTGCGGCCGAGTGTTTGTTACGCCTACCTCTGGTTTTGAATAACCGTGTGTACCAAAGGGTGTCTCCTTGGGTGGAACTTAACGGAAATAGCTCTTTGTGGTCGGTATTTATTGTTTTTGGAACTGGAGAAAGATCGTCAAAAAATAGCTCTTGCCCTATTACCGGCTGGGCGCATACGGTTGTGGTCATTAAAGTTGGAGCTAACAAAAGAGTCCAAGTAATAAAGATAGGAGTTGGCCAATTTAGAGTGAGCCCGTAATTGAGCGCACGGTAGACCACCCTAAATAGCTTAGCCCATAATACTATTGGTTCTATCAAATGTGAAAGCTCTTTCAATTGTAGTAGAGTGGGTTGCAAAAATTTACAGCACATTAAACTTTATTCTGACAATTTTTTATCTGGAGGTTCGTGCCGCCGTGGCCCGGTCGACACGAACCTTAAGAATTTATCAGAATAACCTCTATTAGTCAAAAATAAGAATTTTTATAATTTACGTACGGCTCCGTTACGCTATTTTCTTATCTTAACCCGATGAAGAATGCGATATCCCCCCTTCGTTCTATTACGCCGAAGACAGAAATACTGCTTAGTGGTTTAACAATTGTTGGGTTCGCGTGTGTGCCTCTCTTCTTTAGCCTTCCTTATCGCATCAACATATTCTTATCATGGGAAGGAGCCTACCGGCTTTACCTTGGACAAATTCCCTTTCGTGATTTTACCCTACCTATGGGGTACGCGTACTGGCTACTTCCCGCCCTATTTTTTAAGCTATTTGGGCCTTATTTGTATAGTCTGGTACTTGCTCAGGTTTTTATCAACATTGTTGCAGGCGCTGCCTTCATAACCATCATACGCACTTTAGTCAGCAAAATTGGGGTCTTGTTTTTATCAGTTCTGGTGTTCTGCCTCTCTTATTCTTTCATCAACTTCTGGCCTTGGTACAACCACACGGTTATCGTTTATCAGTTGGTAGGGTTGGCCTTTCTGCTTCAGTATATTTTTCGAGACAAGTACCGCTGGGGGTACTTGGTAGCAGCTAGCTTTTTCCTGTTTTTTTCGCTGTTCACCAAGCAAGACGGAGGCGGGCTAGCCTTCTTAATCAGTGTAGCGCTGCTTGTATACGAAAGCTATGCGCAGAAAATACTGAAACCCTTATTGCTCTTTCTGGTCTTTTACGCAATAATCGCTTGTCTTTTCATTCTTCCACTGCTTTCTTACAACTTTGAGTACTGGTTTAATTATGGCCAGAGCCCTCACTATTCCCGCGTAGCGATATACGATTTCTTATCGGATATACTAGGGCAGTCTCAGTGGGAGAAATTTTACCTGCTGGTTATAGGACTGGTTTTGATCACTAAACTCAGAAACTTCCCCGCTTTTCTTCATCAGAAGAAAGATGTGGTGTTTCTCTTATTAACCGTGGGCATCTTGGTAGAAGCGCTTCTCTTCCAAGTAACCAGCTACGTGCCACCCAACAACAATATTTTCTTTCATAGTTTCGCTTGTGCCTACATTTTATCTAACGTAAAGACATCAATTAATTTTGCTCATCCGGCGCTTCTTGCTTTGGCGAGTTTGCTGGTTTTTCTCTGGTGGTCTGGTTCTTACTGGCAATACCTAGATCGCGTCGTAGAAAGAATCTATCCGAAAATAAGTCAAACTGGTGGTTCTAACCAAATATCTAAAAATAGTTGGAACCAAGGACAAGACAGCAGTCGGGTGGACCTTGGACCGTGGGTATTTTCTGACATTCCGGTTTTTAGGCGCGTGTATATGCCCCAAAAAACGGTACAGGGAATTCAGAGAGTCATGGAATTGCCTATCGTCAAGGAAAAAGGAAAAACGTTGAACATGCTCAATATGACGGAGTTGACTCCGCTCGCTCGCAGCATGGGCTACCTGTTACCTACTGGGGTCAATCAACCACTATGGTATCATAAAGGGGTAAGCGTGTTTGACCAACAGGTAGACCAATACTGCGAAAACATTCGTCAACAACAGTATGACATTGTTATGTTCGAGTATTTAGACGGATTGAATAATTTTTATCCCTTTCAGGTGAGAGACTTCCTACGCAAGCATTACCGCTTGGTCGACACCTTCCCAGCCCCTCGGAGCGATGGCTACGCACCAATTGAGGTGTACGTTAGATAATAAGTGTACTGCGATAAACTGCAGAGGCTATGCCGCTGCAGAATGCTTTATCATATCTTTCCAAGCCAGAAATCTCTTCTCAAATAAGTAAAAGCTTAAGTAAGAAACGGCGAACACTATAGCAAAGTACACCAAGAACGAAACCAAAGGGTCCCCTAGCCAGCTGTGCAAAAACTTTTTGTGCATCACAAATATCACCCAGTGGTACACGTACATTCCGTAAGAAATCTTTCCTACCATTACCATAAACTTAGTCTCAAGCACTCTCCTGAGGAGATTACGACTACTGATTTCAGAAGAAGAAAGGTAAAGTATTAATGCCCCCGACCACAGATTCAAGACGGTGTATGACCAAACGTGCTGCATGTTTTGCATTCCGCCAATCGGGTAACCAAGCGAGCTGTACTTTAATCCGCTAGGCGAAGCTTCTGAGTAAATCAAATTAAGTATACCAACTCCTACAAGTGCAATGCTAAAAACAACCAGCCACTGCCGCTTACTATTTGTTTTTGCGTGTAGATTAAAAAGAGGAATAGCCGCGCCCACTGCAAACGCGTCTAAGTGGCTAAGCGTAAGGCGGTAGACAACCTCACCTAGTACATGAGCCTCATGGTACGAACTATTAAGAAGCTCTCCCAAGAGGTAGCGAACGGGGGGGATAAGAATTATTACAAACAGTACCAGATAGCGAAGATGCCGAAGCGAAAGAAAGAATATAGCGAACGGCCAAAACAAGTAGAACTGCTCTTCTACAGAGAGAGACCACAAATGAGTAAAGAAGGCATCGTAGTCGTAACCATAAAATAGGGGGTAATAATTAAAAGTGTAAGTGAATAGGAAAGGAGCTTTCCGAATAAAATTTTCTGGAGTGGTCGCTAACAGATAAATGCCAGCGATCAACAGTAAGTAGAAGTAATAGAGCGGAAATATCCTCAGTGCACGGCGCCAGTAGAAGCGCTTTAGATAATTAGTGAAACCCTGAGACTTAGAAGAAAGAAGGATGGTAGTGATAAGAAAGCCGGATAAGACAAAGAAAATCTGTACCCCAATCCAACCTATTTCTAGCAGAAAAAAGAAATGGAAGAGCATAACCAATATAATAGCTACTGCTCTAAGACCGTCTAAGCTTCTTATGTATCCTTGCATACTGATAGTCGCTAAAAAGCAAAAAAAATGCCCGTGTCGACCGGGCATTTTTATTACTAATGATCTGGAAATGATGAACTAGGTTCAAATAACTTAGGTAGCTATCTTCATAGCCTATTCATTTTGCAGTCGGTTACCTCTTAAGTACGCGGAAGGTAGATGTTTGCTGGGGGGTATCTATTCTAAGCAAGTAAGCGCCACTTTTCAGATTCATGCCATCTAATTCAACGCTGCTATTGTATACATTTTGCTCCCCGGCGTATACCTTTCTTCCTAACACATCAGTCAGGGTGATCATCACCCGTTGATTGTTGGCTTCTGCACTTGGCAGGGTGATGTTCAACTCATTGTCAAAGGGGTTGGGATACACCTGAAGGCTTGCATTGGTGGCTAGCACTTCCCCTCCCTGCTGCACTTCTATATCATAAGCCACTGGCTTGCTGCTCGCTGTTCTGGCGTTGGGGGCACCCCCGTCAGGGTAGGCCTCTACCACCATTGCGTTGAAGATAGACCAGTTCTCGCCGCTGGTAATCTCAACAACCACTTCCCCGTTGGCATCCGGACGTACCGCCCAGATTGTTTCTGTACCGCTGGTGTTGTTGGTAGCATCTGCTACTACGGTTTGCCCATTGATGGTGAAGTCGGTGGTTACCGTGAAGTTCATCACAATAGAGTTGAAGAACACAAAGTTATAACGCATGCTTTGGTCTAGTCCTTTGACTACCAGTTTGGCCTTGTCAAGGGACTCCATGAAGAAGAAGCTTTTGCTCACTTTGTCCGGATAGAGCCCCGAGTTACTACCCGTGCTCACGCCCCAATCGTTAGCTCCAGTCATGCTCTTCTCAAAGGCAATAGCTAAACCTGTGGCATCACCTGTTTCGTTCTTAAAGCCTCCCAGCACATCGCCGTCTTCGGGTAGCAACTGCGTATTGTTCCACGGGAAGGGGGCATTGTAGTCCCTGCTACCGTTCATATTGATGAACACCTGCGACTGAAGCGTAGAGGCCGAAGCAATCCCTGACTCACGGTTTCCTTCTGCATAAATGGTATTTACCTTATAATAGTAAGTAGTGGCAGCTTGCAGGCCAGCGTCCGTATGGCTAGTGGCACTGCCCTGGTAGACTTTGCTGTAGCTGCCATTCGCGGTAGTAGAACGATACAACTCATAGCTAGTAGCAGCTGGAATATCCAGCCAGTCTACTCGGATAGCCTTCTTAGCGGTACTAAAAGCTTGCAGGGTGGTAGCGGGTAGTCCCTGGGGAACCGCTGGGTTGGTAAATGCCTCTATGATCAGTGCATTCAGGTAACCTACCGGGGTACCATCATTGGCTTTACTGATGCGCACACGCGCTTTGCCATTCCCACTAGGTGAGTAGCCTTTGATCAGGGCGTAATCATCAGTATTATTTTGCACATACACCGAGGCAGACTGATCACCCAGCGCATATACTGTGGTGCCGTTGTCGGTGATACCCGCTAGGTTGAACACGCTACTGCCCACAAACTTAAAGTCATACAACTTAGTAGGATCTAAACCCGAGAGTTCTACCTCTACGGTGTTGGGGGCCCCGAATGTGCCGAACCAGTAGTACTGCGCCAAGGCCGCATCGGGCACAACCCCACTGTTGTTGCCACTACTGGCACCCTGGTCAAAGGACCCGCCCCAGGGGGTAAGCAAGGTGAGCGTGATGCCCGTGCCACTGCCCTGCTCGTCAGGTAGGTTAGCAAAGCTATCGCCCGCCACTGGGTCTTTACCCGTATTGTACCAGGGGGAAGGGGCCGTAGCATTCTTTGTGAAGTTGATCCGCGTGGTGAAGAGTTTCTGAGCTACTACTGCCGGGGCTGATGGGGTAGTGGCCGAAGCTGAGTTGCTTACCGCCGAAGCGCCCCCCGGACCCACCGCCTGGATACTATAGCGGTAGGTAGTGCTTCCCTGAGCGGTTGCATCGGTATACTGCTCGGTGTCCCGACCCAAGGTAGTAAGTATTGAGAAAGCACCAGTGGTGCCAGTGGCCCGGTAGAGTCGGAAAGAGGTTTCCTCACTACTGTTGTCCTGCCAATTGAGGGTAACCTGCTCATAAGAAGCTGCGCTGGCAGTAAGGGCGCTCGGGGCGCTCGGACGGGCTGTAGTAGCTTGCTCACCGTAGTAGGCTGAGGTAGGAATATAACGCCTGCCGAAACCAGGCCCCTTCCAGCGCACTTGCAGACGTTTACCCCCCGTGCCGTTGAAGTAGCTCACCCGAAGGGCATGATTGCCTGCCGTTAGTGTGATCTGCCCGTTACGTTCGCGACTGCCGTGCAGCCCGTCGTTGTCTACTACTTGCTGCTCGTTGATGTAGAGCTTACTGCCGTCATCGGAAGTGGTGTAAAAAGTATAGGTACCATCTTGAGGAACAATAAGGGTTGCCAGAAAGGAGAAGGCAAAATTACTTTCGCGCTCCCGCAGAGAAATATCAATATTATCCGTATTTCCACTCTTTACAGGCGTAAGGTTCTCAAAGTCGCTTACTTGTCTAAAGCTTCCTTCGTAGTAAGTGTACGTAACATTCTGCGCTTGGGTATTAACCAAAACCGCATTACTAACTGGCGAGAGGTTGTCAGAAACATCCTTAGCCCGCACCGTGAAGGTATACTGCCCATTGGGCGCCAGGTTGTAAACAGTGGCCTCAGTATCAGTAGTAGTGAGTATCTGCACTCCATCGCGGTACAATACGTAGTGGGCGATGCCTACATCATCGGTAGCGCTGTTCCAACGAAGAAACACTGAGGTAGTGGTAGAGTTACCGGCCCTGAGGTTGCCCGGCACAGAAGGCAACACAGTGTCGCTCTCTGTGCTTCCGTTCGCCTTGGCGGTGGCCGAAGCGCCATTGGTGTTGATAGCGCGAACCAGGTAGTAATACTTGGTGCCAGTGGCCAGACCCTGATCGGTGTAGCCACTAACGTTAGCTCCTACTACCTCAACTAAACTAAAGCCAGCGTCAGCTTGCGTGCTTCGGTAGATCTCAAAACCAGTCTCTGGGTGAGGGGCTGAGGCGTTGTGTTGCCAGGCAAGAGCAACCTGAGTTTTAGAAACCGTATTAGCAGTTAGAGTAGTGATCGGGGCCGGGGCGTTCGTACCAGTAGCATCTACTACCCTAAAGGGGGCTGAGACAATGCTGGTGCAGCCAAACTCCTCAGTTACTGTAGCGACGTACTGCCCAGGGGTGGTCACTCGCAGGGTAGCGGCGTTGCCGATCACCGCGTTGCTACCCACCCGCTTCCAAGCGTAGCTGGCGTAGCCCTCAGGCAGTTCCAGGATAGTATAGTTGCGCCCATCGGGGGAAGGGATCACCCCGCTGTGTGCTTGAGCTAGCACCGGGGTGGGTGTTTGAGTCTCTTCTTTTACTTGCACGACCACAGGCTCTGGAGACCAGTATGACCACTGTCCATTGCGTTTGATCCGAGCATCATAACTGCCGTAGGTAGTCACTGATAACTCGTGCGAGGTGGCCCCAGCGATCACCTGACCGTCCTTGCGCCACTCGTAACCCTCAAAACCTGGGGTGAGCCCTAGCGTGACGCTCACCGCATCTCCCGGACAAAACTCACTGCGCCCAAACAATGGCCAGGGATTTACCTTATTAGCACGCATCAAAAATGGAAAGAAATCAGGCTCAGCATAGTGTCTGCCCCATACCCCATGACCGGCATCTGGATACAGTGAATATCGAATACCTCCTCCTACGTTCTCAATAGCATCTGCAAGTTGCCGACTAGCGCCCGGAGTGGGATTCTTATCTTGCCCCCCCTGAGATATCCACATCGGCGTATATCGAATGCGATTAAGGGTACTTGTGCTCTGGTCAGCACCAATCCCACTCATCGGAAGGGCAGAAGCTACCAGCTTGGTGTGATCATAGAGAAAAGACCAAACCGCTTTGCCTCCGTTTGACAAGCCATGAACACTTACGCGGTAAGGGTCAGCATGGGCGTTGTCAAACATGTACTCCAAAAACTCAGAAATTCTTTGCATATCATCATCTCTCCACCCTCCATAAGAATGAGGATGTAGTACGAATCCATTGTATTTCCCCGCCTGAATAGCGCCCGTGAAGGTACTAGCTCCGTGCGTTAGCTGCTTGTCATTATCGTAAAAATCCTTTCTATTCTCCCCCCGCCCGTGGAACATCACCACTATTGGATATGTCTCATTAGCACCTGGATTATAGTCTTTCGGAAACTTCAGACGGATTGGCAACCCTTTGTATATGTAGGCTTTATAGTCCTGCTTTCTGTCGAGTTTAGCAGTCCACTTTCCTACTTGCCCGTAGGGGGGCTGTTGGGGTGGGTTGTTCGGGTTATAAATAACCAGAGGATCGTTGGGATTGAGCACTTGGGCTTCTGCCGTCATCCCCCCAAATATAATGAGTGCTAATACATACAGAGTTTGTGATAAATTTTTCATAGGGGAATAATTGATAAAATGCGCGTTTCTATGCAAAAATAGTAAGTTGTGATGAAAATACAAAATAAGAGTTTAAAAAATCATTTAATTAGTTAAAAAAGATGGGTGAATATTCATATAGAAAGACTGTCACGCCACAAATTCAATGTTTAGTATAAGAAATAGCTAATAGAGTAACCCAAATCATCAGATAAAATCAAAACATAGCAACTAGGCTGACAGGCTACATGATTCTTAGGGGGGGGCGCCCAGGCAGTTTTAGTGCCCGGTGTAGCTAGTTGACCAGCATCTCTGCAGTTACCACTTATGATAACCAATTGACAACTGAAAATGTAATTTTTTAAATTTCATTTTGACAAAAGAAGACTAGTACTAATCATTTTGATAAACAGCTAATTGAAATAATTCAATATTATGCAGATATCTTGAGATATGTACTATTTATAGAATCGGTTCCATGAAGAATAAAATTTGCCTGTTTAGCCGACACTATATTGCCACAAGAGACCATAGGTTCCCCGTATTAGCGAACAAGGTTGATCGAAAAAGCAATTTCACATAGATAACTTACGGCACCAAAGCCATAATATGTCGTGCTAAATAGAAATAACCGGCAGTAGGAACGCAGTTTGAACATTTCTAAGAAATAGTTACTAGCGCTATCAATTAGATTCATTTAGCTGATAGCACTTTTTGAAGAAATATCCTTGCTAACGAAAACTGGTGTTATGAAAAAAAGAACTACCCTAGAAAGCATTCTACTACTAAGCATGCTTTTTGTCTTCTTCCAGGCAAATGCTCAACAAAGCATAAAAAGAACTAACGCAGAAAATGAAATCCCCTACTTAGAACATCTGCCCGAAAACTATAATTCATCAGAAAATGCAGATAAAGCATACCCACTGCTCGTCTTTCTGCATGGTGCGGGTGAGAAGGGCAATGGAAGCGATGATCAGGTATGGAGAGTGGCCAAGCATGGTCCGCCTAAGCATATCCAAAATGGTCATGATATGACCTTCTCTGTTGACGGACAGGAACATTCTTTCATTGTTGTATCTCCTCAACTACGGTATGATGCCGGAAACTGGCCCGATCACTATATTGAAGAGGTGGTTCAGCATGCGGTACAAAACTACAGAATCGATGAATCCAGAGTATATCTAACTGGCATGAGCCTGGGTGGCGCTGGGGTATGGAGATTTGGTGGGTTAAAAGCTAATCAATTCGCTGCTATCGCCCCAATTTGTGGTGCTCAGTCGGTTATGATGGATCGGGCTAGAAATATAGCAAACGAGAGCCTACCCGTATGGGCTTTTCACGGGGATAACGACAGTACAGTGCCCATTACTGCCACGCAAGGATGGATTAACGCCCTCAATGCAAACAATGCTGATCCTGCGGCTAGGTTCACAATTTATAAAGGAGTAGGTCACAATTCATGGGGACGAGCGTACGCTACCAGTCATGCCTACCATGCGCCAAACTTATACGAGTGGTTGTTATCACATACCCGAGGGGAAGCAGTCATTAACCTGCCTACCCCTCCGCCTGCTCCTGCCCCCGCCCCCACTCCGGTTGCCAACGACTGCGGGTGTGACTATGTGGTACCGTCGGGCAAGCACGAGATAGACGGCAAAGCGCTGGGTATTGGTGCTGGGGATGTGGTGTGTTTGCAAGCGGGCACCTCCTACGGCAATCTCAAGTTTGTTAATATCGTAGGCACAGCTAGTAATCCTGTCATCATCAAGAACTGCGGTGGGCAGGTCACTATCTCTTCCTCAGCGTCGGTTTCGCTCAAGCTACTTCGCTCCAAACACTTCCGCATCAGCGGCAG
>JBASAY010000177.1:0-59221 GCA_049650865.1 Tunicatimonas sp. | reverse complement strand
GTTTTGGAAGGATGTACAATTCCCCCAAAACCTAACCCCCAACTCCTAATCCCCAAAACCCCATACCCATCTTCCTTCTCTTCTAATTCCCAATCAAACTAACCTTCCTCGGCAATTGTTATTTCGGCATGAGCAAACTCTCTTTATACGACGACGCTTTTCTGACCCGGATGCGGCAGCAGATGGACCCGCTGGCCGATCAAGCGGTAGCGGCCATGTACGAGCACCCGGCGGGCGGCACGTTCCGCGAAACCATCGCCACCCTTACCACCAACGACTATACCATCCCCAGCGGCTTGCCCGACGCGGTGACGCACTTCCTGGAACAGAGTCGCCAGTTGCCCCCCTGGGCCGATAAACGACTGCTGCGGCGGGGCCACGACTTCTTCGCCCGCCAAACCCCCGAACTGCTGCTGATGCTGGGGCTGCTGTCGCTGCCCTACGACTACGCCGCCGCCGACGGTGCGCAGGTGCTCTACCTGTCGGAACGTCTGCGTAATGACCCCGGCAAGCGACTGGCCGAAACCGGTCAGTACGTGCTCGACGTGGGCAGTAAAGACGCCTTCGGACCAAAGGGGAAGGCCATCTGTAGCGCGCAGAAGGTACGGCTTATCCACGCAGCCATCCGGTATCATTTGCGGCAGGACGAGCGGTGGAACTTTGACTGGGGGCAGCCCGTCAACCAGGAAGATATGGCGGGCACCAACCTGTCGATGTCGTTGCTGCCGGTGCGGGGCATGCGCCAGCTGGGCATTCGGGTGTCGGCCGACGATCAGCTGGCCTACGTGCACCTGTGGAGCGTGGCGAGTTACGTGATGGGCGTCGACGAGCGGTTGCTGCCCGACACCGGCAAAGAGGCCTTCTGGCTCACCAAGCTGATCAGCGAGCGCCACCACCGCCCGTCAGAAGCGGGGCGCGTGCTCGCCAAGTCGCTGCTTACCTACCTGCAACAGAACGCGCCGAGCAGCCTAAGCGCCCTGGCCCCCGCCTACATGCGTCTGCTGCTGGGCGATACGGTCGCCGACATACTAGACCTGCCGGACGCTACCCTGCCTCCGGCGCTATTGGCTTCGCCGCTTCAGGGACTAAGCGGTTTGCGCAACTTGACGGGTTGGGCGAGCACCTACCAGGCCATCCGCCAGCGCATGCAGCAGGAAATCAAGCGGCAGCGGGCCGATGCGTTTCGAACGCCCGAGCGGCTGGGCACTTCTTAATCTAACTTCCTATGAGTCTTCCCAAGCGCGTGAGCGATGTGGTGCTTCGGGCCTACAAGCGTAAGAAGCAAGCTAGTGCTAACCTTTCGCTAGCCCACTGCCTGCGGGTGGCTCGCATCACCGCTACGCGCACCAAATACTGCCACCTGGTTACCACCGCCCCCGACGGCCCGCCCCGTGCTCGCTTGGTGCAGCCTATCGTAGAGGAAGATGACTTTAGATTTTTCATCGGTACGCATCCTCAGTCTCGCAAGGTAGCGGAGATCGGGGCGAACTCGGCCGTCACCCTGGCTTTCAATCAGTCCGGCGAAGATGCTAGTTTGGTAGTCTACGGTACCGCTACCGTGCACCGTACGCCCGCAGTAACCGAACGCTACTGGAAAAGCGCGTGGCGGCTGTTCTTTCCCGACGGTCCGCAGGGTGACGATTATGCGGTGGTTGAAGTTAGGGCAGATAAGTTGGAGCTGATCAGCTTTCAGCGCAACGTGATCCCCGAACCCTTCGGGCTACGTCCGGTAGTGCTGGTGCGGAATGAGGCGGGGTGGCGGGTGAAGGAATGAATTTTTGAAAAGTAAGATATACTCAAATGGACAGCCTTTCGGGTCGCGTGGCACCTAGTAGTGTCCTTTAGCAGAATGTATCACTACTTTATCATCTAGCACTTCATAGACCAGCCTGTGCTCACGGTTTATCCGACGCGACCAACAGCCGGATAATTGATGCTTTAGCAACTCAGGCTTACCAGTTCCAGTGTACGGCTGCTCAGCAATTTCATTTAGAAGCGTAAAAAGCTTTTTCAGAACAGATTTGCTGCCCGACCTTCTAAAAGAAGCAATGTCGTCCCTAGCTTGCTCAGTAAAATCTAGGTCGTAACTCATTCCAGACCCAAGAACTTCTGTAGCTCATCTTTTTCTACCCGGGTGTAATTACCTTCTTGATACTGCTTTCGACTTTCTTGAACTTTGGCTACAAAATCAGCATCGTACGATTGCTCCTCAGTGATTTCAAACTTCATCTTGAGCGCTTTGACAAAAGCTATTAGCGCATCCTCTTGCTCTGCAGTGTCCGGACGAACGATAAAGGTGTTTTCTGATTTCATGGCGTACTTCGCGTTATCTTACCAAACGGCAGTGCTTAAAGATATGCATCCTAAATGACATATGAAATCTTTCGCCACAACCCGCCAACAGATGCGCCCCTTCTATTCGTAATGAATGACTCAAACACTGGCATGAATACACAGTTATCTTTTCAAAGACCGCCCCAAAAGCGGGAAGTATTCACCCTAACTTTTTAAACGTAATGGAACGACACATCAAAAACCAAAAAACCTATTCTGACCTGTGGGAAAAGCACAAGCACAACGCTGTTACCGACGACGAAGGCACCTACGTAAACCTGGAGAACTTTAGCATTGGCGATCACGGACTATCAATGGAAGACATGCGGACGCCCGGCAATCAAAGCTTGTCTGGAACGAACAATCAGTCGGAAGAAGGTTACTTCATGTCCGGCAGCGGTAGCAAATTCCGATTATTCCGACGCTAAAGAGCTTTAATGACTGATGATTGATGAATAATGATGAATGAGACAGCCACTAATCATTACGCATCAATCATTATTAGTACAGTACCCGAAACCGAATCGTGTTCTCGATACTTTTTAGGTCACCGATCACCGTATCATCGTAGGCCTTGTCGATATCAATGATTACGTAGCCGATCACCTCCGAGGTTTTTAGATACTGCCCCACTACGTTGATGTGGTGTTCAGCCAACACGTTGCTAATCTTCGCCAGCACGCCCGGCTTGTTGTGGTGGATGTGCATCAGCCGGTGGGCGTTTTTTAACAGCGGCAGCTGCACGTTCGGAAAATTTACGCTATTAAAGGTGCTGCCGGTGTTTACGTACTCAATAATTTTGCCCGGCACAAAGTCGGCAATGTTCTCCTGCGCCTCCTGGGTGCTGCCCCCGATGTGGGGCGTTAGGATTACGTTGGGCAAACCGCGTAGCTCCGATTTAAATTCTTCGCTATTACTCTTGGGCTCTTCCGGAAACACATCCACCGACACCCCGCGTACCTTGCCGCTCTCGATGTTCTTTTTCAGCGCTGCAATGTCTACCACCATGCCGCGGCCCAGGTTCAGTATAATCACGCCCTCGTTCATCTGCGCAAACTCCCGCTCGCCAATCAGTTTGGTGTTTTCTTCGCGCCCGTCTACGTGCAGCGTCACCACCTCTACCTCTCCCAGCAGTTCTTCCATCGACGTACACTTGGTGGCGTTGCCGAGCGCTAGCTTTTCTACTACGTCGTAGTAGTACACGTGCATGCCCAGTGCTTCGGCCAGCACCGACAGCTGCGAACCAATGTTGCCGTAGCCAATAATACCCAGCTTCTTGCCCCGCACCTCGTTGCTGTTAGCGGCCGACTTGCTCCATTCTCCCCGGTGCATCGCCGCCGACTTATCGGTGATGCCCCGCATCAGCATAATGATTTCGCCGATGGCCAGCTCCACCACCGAGCGGGTGTTGCTGTAGGGAGCGTTGAATACCGCCACCCCCTTGCGGGCGCAGGCCTCCAGATCGATCTGGTTGGTGCCGATGCAAAATGCGCCTAGCGCGATGAGGCGGTTTGCGTTCTCGAGCACCTGGGCGGTAACGTGCGTCTTGGAGCGAATGCCCAGGATGGATACGTCTTTGATGCGCTCCGAGAGTTCGGCCTCATCCATGGCCGCTGGGTGGGTTTCTACCTGGTAGCCTTCTTCTTTAAGCTTGCGCTCCGCGTCGGAGTGGATGTTTTCCAGCAGCAGGACTTTGATTCGATTTTTAGGGTACGAAATAGCCGTGTTCATTTTGTTCAGGTAAAGAAATTCGTCAAGAGATGGGGTGATGTGGTCGGCTTTGGCCAGCACCGAATCGCGCGCCACGTTTTCGGTATAGGCGTAGAATTTGTTGGCCAGGCCCGCTGCCTTAATCTTATAGTCGTTGTAGCCATCGCCAATCACGTACACGTCGCCACGCAGGTCGAGCAGCCGCATCACCTGCGCTTTGCCATTGTCGGTGGACAGCGCGTTGTTGTGGTCGAAGCCGGTGATGTTGCCTTCTTCATCAAAGGTAAAAGAGTTAGCAAATACGTGATCTTCCGAGATGCCGTAGTCCTCTACAATCGGTACGATAAACTCTCGAAAGCCATTCGACACTACGTAGATGTGGCTGGCGTAGGTGCTGAAAAACGCGCGGTTGTGGCGAAAAGAAGGAGAGACGCTGTTGCGCAGGCGATCGATCAGGACCGGCAGATGATCACGGTGGGCGGGCAGCAGGGCCAGGCGGCTCTGTAGCGATTCTCGAAACGAGATGTTGCCTTCCATGCAGGTATTGGTGATGCGCTGCACCTCATCCAGAATCTCGTCGCGGTTGGGTCGGTCGGCCAGGGCAATCTCGCAGAGCACGTCCAGGGCCTCTACCTGCGTAAAGGTGCTGTCGAAGTCAAAGATAAAGTACGCCTGGTCTGATTTCATACGCCAAGGTTGCCCGGGCGGGTGCCGGTGGTTGAGTAGGCCGCAAAGGTAAGGATTGTTGGGGAAAGTAAATTTGCGACCGGCTAATTTTTGTGCGGTCACTTCGCGGTAGGAAAGTACACTGGGCGCCGATCTCTAGTGTCTTAACCAGTAGGTAGGTCATTCGGCATCCGGTTCAACGCACTACAAAATTAATTTAAGGACTACTGGTTACATCGACCGCCCCAGGTAGCACTAACCGGTATCTAAGCAACCAAACCACTTTAGCTTGCAGTAGATAGAAGGTAGAATCACGTCTCATAGTCGAATAACCGGTGTCAGCTTGATGCCGGTTATTTTGTTTTTGACGCTACTTCTGGTACGGTAATCGTTCGGATACATACGATCCTTCGGCGTGAAGGCGCCATTCCTTATTCCCGGCTGCTTATGATGAAGTATGTTTCTTTCGGAGTACTGTTGTTGCTATTTGCCTGCGGCAAAGATGACAACGCGGTGTGTAACAGTGGATTTACGCTGACCCACACGGTTACAGCCGCGCGCTGCGGACAGCCTAATGGATCGATTACCTCTACGCCCAGCGGAGCTACGGGTGCCGTAACGTATCGCCTCAACGCCGGAACCGGGCAGCCCGGCGCTACCTTTTCCGCCCTGGCACCAGGCACCTACGAAGTTAGTGCGCAAGACGAGGCGGGATGTACCACGTCCGGATCGGTGACGGTCTCCGACGAACCGTCCACCCTCGAGGTTACTTCTGTTGCTACTGCTTCGGCCTGCGGACAGACTGCCGGAAGCATCGCGGTAGAGGCTACCGGGGGGGCTGCTCCCTACCGCTACCGCCTCGATAGTGCGGACTTTTCTACGTCGGCCCGGTTCGAGCAACTCGCTCCGGGAGCGTACTCCGTTACTGCGCAGGATGCCGACGGCTGCACCACGACGACCGACGTTCGGGTACTATCCGGCGTGCGTTTCACGGATACCATCGAGCCGATCATTACTACCAACTGTGCTATTACCGGATGCCACGCAGATGGCCGCGTGCCCAACTTTACGACCAAGGAAGACATCTTCTCGTACGCCGCTAAGATCAAGGAGCGCACCGGAGAGCGTAGCATGCCGCCGCCCGGTTCGGGCCGCGATCTCACCGACGCGCAGATTGCCCAGTTGGCTTGCTGGGTCGACGATGGCGCGCCTGACAATTAGTCTTTTAGCGATTTCTTCTCCGTGGTTTCTCGTTGGTTGAAGCCAAACGATCCACGTCGGCAACCACATCCTTAAGCAGTTCCCTGAGTTCTCTGAACTGCCTGTCCACGAGAGACAGTTGAGCATCGGCCAAACGAAGGCTTCGCTTTAAATTCTCGATTTTTGTTTGCATCATCAAGGAAAGATGCCGCGCGCCAGGTAGGCTGCGGCGATTTTCTCGATAGAGACGATGAACGAGGCGGTGCGCAGGTTAGGAGCGTTCTTGGTTTTATAGATCTCCCAGATAGTGCGGTAGGCGTTCACCATCGTCTCTTCCAGTCCGGAGTTAACGATGTCGATTTCTCCGGCTCCCCGCGAAAGCTCCTGCCTCTTCTCGGCCGACAGCGGATTGCCACTCACATCTTCCATCGCGCGGATCATGCCCAGGTTGGTCACCTCCTCGTGGCGCTTGTCCATGCGGCCGAAGGCCACGTGCGACAGGTTTTTGAGCCACTCAAAGTACGACACGGTAACGCCCCCGGCGTTGAGGTAGAAGTCGGGCAGGATGCGTACGCCCTTGGCCATCAGAATCTCAGCGGCCTGGCTGGTAACCGGACCGTTGGCCGCTTCACCCACAATCTTGGCCTTGATGCGCGGGGCATTTTCGGCCGTAATCTGGTTTTCCAGGGCGGCGGGCACCAGAATATCACAGTCGTACTCCAGGGTGGCGATGGTGTTCTCGATGCTTTCGGCTCCCGGAAACTTCAGCAGCGACCGGTGCTCCCGGTAGTACGCAAAGGCTTTCTCCACGTCGATGCCCCCTTTCCGGTAGATGCCCCCGTTGTACTCCGCGATGCCTACGATCACCGCGCCGCCCTCCTGTAGGTACTTGGCCGAGTGGTAGCCCACGTTGCCCAGCCCCTGCACGATCACGCGCTTGCCTTCCAGGCCCGGAGTTAGTCCTAACGCTTTCATGTCTTCCGAGATGCTCACCGCCTCGCGGATGCCGTAGAACACGCCCCGCCCGGTGGCCTCGGTGCGCCCCCGAATGCCGTGCAGCGAGATAGGCTTGCCCGTCACGCAGGCAAAGGCATTAATCTCGTTCGGATTAAATGAGGCGTAGGTGTCGGCGATCCAGGCCATCTCGCGGGCGCCGCTGCCGTAGTCGGGAGCGGGCACGTCGGTGGAGGGGCCGATAAAGTTTTTCTTAATGAGCTCTGAGGCGTAGCGCCGCGTAATCTTCTCCAACTCGGTCACGCTGTAGTTGCTCACCCCAACGCGGATGCCGCCCTTGGCCCCCCCGAAAGGTACGTCGACCAGCGCGCACTTGTACGACATCAGGGCGGCCAGCGCCTTCACCTCGTCTTCGTTTACCTCCAGGCTGTAGCGGATGCCGCCCTTCACCGGCATGCGGTGGTGCGAGTGCTGCACCCGGTAGCTGGTAATTACCTCGTACCTTCCGTTGTCTAACTGAATCGGAAAGTTAATTTGGTACACACTGTTGCACTCTTTAATCTGCTCGAGAAGACCGCCGGGCAGGTCAACAAAACCGGCGGCCTGGTCTACGAAATAGTTAACGTTGTCGAAAAAACTGTACTGGCTCATACATATGAGTGGTTAGGAAGTGGGTAAATGATTGATTGAATAGTTAGAGTGAAGGTAATGGTTTTATGCGAAAATCTATTTTTCACTTTTTTTTACGGTAGATAGAAATCGAACGCAATGTCGCGCATGCACTTAAAGTGCCCCTGCGGACACTTCGTGTAGCCAATCTTGGAGCAGGGGCGGCACCGCAGGCGGTTGTTCTCCAGCACCGTGAATCGGGTGCGGTAGGGGTACATGCCGAAGCGCGGGATGGTGCTTCCCCAGATACAGTAAATGCGCTTCTTGAAGGCCGCCGCAATGTGCATCAGTCCGGTATCGTGGGTAAATACGTAGTCGGCCTGCCGCACCAGCGAGGCCGATTGGTTGAGATTAAACTTCCCGCAGGCGTTGTAGATAATTGTCTTTTTGTTGAGCGCGAGCAGAGCCGGTTCGCGGTCGGCCTCTCCCTCGCGGGCGAAGAAGCGTGCTACCTGCTCGCCCGTAGCGTGGTCGTTCTTGTCACCCAGTAAAACGATGGGTTTGTTAATGCGGTCGCAGAGTTCAATCATCCGGTCTACCGGTAGCTTTTTGGTGTTATGCTGCGCTCCGATGGCGTAGGCTACGTAGCCCGCCCGGTGGGTCTCGGGCAGCCAGTCGCGCTCCACTTCGTCTTTTTCGGGAATAAAGTAGTCGAGCCCCAGGAGGTCGGGTTTCACTCCCAGGGGCTTCAGCGTATCCAGGTACCGATCTACAATGTGTACGTTGGGTAGGCGGTCGATTTTGAAGTTGACCAGCAACCACTTGGCCACGTTAAGCTTACGGAAGCGGTAGCTTTTCACGCCCAACTGCGCAATAATCAGTGAGGTCCGCAGGTTGTGGTGCAGATCGATCAGGACATCAAAGCGCTCATGCCGCAGACGGCGAACCAACTCCGGCAGGCTACCGTCGAGCGTATGCACCCGGTCGATGTAGGGATTGTGGGCCAGCAAACCAGCGTACTGGGGTTTGGTAGCGTAGTGTACCTCGGCGTCTAGCTGCACCTTGAGGGCCCGGGGCACCGGGGTGGTGAGCACAATATCGCCGATAGACGAAAACCGAAGGATCAAAACTTTTTTACGGGCCATTCCCCAAAATTACCAAGAATTATTGGACCACGCTGCCGGACTTTGCCCAACGGTAGCGGTGGGAGAAAATAATTACGTTCTTCTGCTAAACGGAAAGCCTGAGTGAGCTTGATTTAATTAAAACTTGATGTTGAGGGTTCTTGGTTACCTTTGCCAAGGACGAGCTTCGTAATAAAGTACCAGAGCGATGATGAAAATTAGAGAATTGAAAGACAGCGAAGCCTACTTTTTGGAGGATATGCTCTACGCTGCGATCTTTGTTCCCGAAGGTCACGAAGCCCCACCTAGAAGCATCATAAAGGAGAAGTCATTGTCTAGGTACGTTAGCAACTGGGGAAAAGTCAAATACGACGTGGCTTTCGTGGCAGAAGTTGATAATGAACTGGTGGGGGCAGTTTGGGGGCGGTTGCTGACCGAAGAAAATAAAGGATTCGGGTTTGTGGACAACGAAACGCCAGAACTAGGGATGGCGGTCAAAGCAGGATTTCGGAACCAAGGAATTGGAACGAAACTGATAACGACAATCATCGCCCAATACCAAAAAATTGGCGTTAACCATCTATCACTCAGCGTTGATAGCGCCAACAACGCCGCTAACTTGTACCAACGCCTCGGCTTCAGGATAGTGCAGGCAACCGAAACATCATGGACGATGAAAAAGGAAATAAAGTAAACGACCTACCAACAGAACAATGAGCGCTTCTACCGTCGTCATCATTCCGGCCCGCCTGGCCTCGCTGCGCTTGCCCAACAAGGTGCTGCTCGATCTGCACGGCAAGCCGATGATTCAGCGGGTGTACGAGCAGGCGCAGCAGGCCACTACCATCGCGCAGGTCTACGTGGCTACCGACAGTACCGAGATTCGCGACGCCTGCGCCAGGTTCACCGACCGTATCATCATGACCCGCGCCGACCACCCCTCGGGCACCGACCGACTGGCCGAAGCGGCGGCTGAACTAGACACATCGGTGGTTATCAACGTACAGGGCGACGAACCCTTTATCGATCCGGCGGTGATCGACCAACTCGCTGCCTGCCTGCACGCCGCCGACGTGCCGATGGCCAGTGCCGCCTTTCGCATTCGTTCGGTGGCCGACTTCCGGGACCCCGCCCTGGTGAAGGTTGTGGTAGACGAGCAGCAACGGGCGCTGTACTTCTCCCGCGCCCCGGTGCCGTACCCGCGTCAGCTCAACCTGTCGGGGCTGCAAACGCTGCCCGACGACTTTCGGGCCTACGGTCACCTGGGTATTTACGCCTACCGCAAAGACTTCCTGCTGCACTACGCCTCCCTGCCGCCCACCTACCTGGAGCAAACCGAGCGGCTGGAGCAACTGCGGGTATTGGAAAACGGCTATTCTCTGCGTATCATTGAGGCGCCGCGGCCCAGCCTGGGGATTGATACTCCCGAAGATTTAGTAAAGGCGCGGGAGTTGGCGGAGAGTTTCTTTGGCGATTAACGGCGCGCAGATTTCGCACACGGATTCCACAGATGAAATACAATTGAATGGAAGAGTTATACAGTAGAATACGGGAAGGGTTGTTTGTGATTAGCGGACCCTGCGTGATTGAGGATGAGGATACGGTGATGTATCTGGCCGAGCATATTGCGGAAATTTGCCAAAAGGTAGGGGTTACCTATATTTTCAAGGCTTCGTTCGATAAGGCCAACCGCACCTCGGTAGATTCGTTTCGGGGGCCGGGCCTCGACGAAGGGCTGCGCATTCTCGACAGGGTAAAGCACTCGTTCGGGTTACCGATTACGACCGATGTGCACGAAACCGCGCAGGTGACAGCGGTAGCCGAGGTGGTAGACATTGTGCAGATTCCAGCCTTTTTGTGTCGGCAAACGGATTTGTTGGTGGCGGCAGGCAACAGTAAGAAGATTGTTAACATCAAAAAGGGGCAGTTTTTGGCGGGGCAGGATATGCGGTATCCGGCCGAGAAGGTGGCTTCGACGGGTAACAATAAGATCATGCTTACCGAGCGGGGTAACAGCTTCGGTTATGCCAACTTAGTAGTAGACCTGCGCAACCTGGTAGAGATGCGCGCCTTCGGCTACCCGGTGATAATGGACGTGACCCACTCTACCCAGAAGCCCGGCGGACTGGGCGGTAAGAGCGGTGGCAACCGGGAGATGGCTCCTTACATCAGTGCGGCTGCCGCGGCGGTGGGCGTCGACGGATTTTTCTTCGAGGTGCACCACCAGCCGGAGAAAGCCCGGTCGGATGGGCCGAACATGGTACGGCTAGAAGAGTTTGAGGGCATCTTGCGCAACTGCCAGGCGCTACACCGCGCCACCAACCTATGCTAACCGACCGCCTGGCCCAGGTGCGGATGATCCTGCTCGACGTAGACGGAACGCTTACCGACGGGGGCATCTACGTGCTCGACTCGGGCGAGGAGTTCAAGCGCTTCCACGTGAAGGACGGCATGGCCATTGCCCGCTTGCGGCAGCGGGGTTACCACTTTGGGTTTGTGAGCGGCAGCAAAAGTGAGCGTGCCATCCGCAAGCGGGCCACCGACCTGGGGGTGGAGCGGGTATACGTGGGCGCGGGCAACAAGCAAGCGGTGGTGGCCGCGTGGCTAAAGGAGTTAAGCCTGGCCCCTGAGCAAGCCCTGTTTATGGGCGACGACCTGAACGACTTGAGCGTGATGCGCTACTGCGGAGTGCGGGCCTGCCCCGCCGACGCTGCCGAACCTGTGCGTCAGCTCGCCGACGTGGTCACCGAACGGCGCGGCGGCAATGCCTGCTTCCGCGAACTGGCCGATCAGTATTTTTCGTTAGACTGATGAAGCTTGACTTTGATAAGCGGGGTTACTTGTTCCCCTATAGTATCATTAACTGTGACATGAGTACGTTAGAAGCTTACTTCGTAGAAGCATTTCCGCTCTCGACTACCCGTCCGACGCTATGGAGAAACTATCAACAATACATCAGTGATTTCAGCCGTGAGGTAACCACAAGTTTTACCCAATGGTTAGACGGAAGTTTCTTCACCCAGACAATTAATCCTAAGGATATTGACCTAGTGACGTTTGTTGACACTCAGATTTTTAGAGATAAAAAAGTACTGTTGGAAAAGTATTGGTCGTTCTCATTAGAGGACCAGAAGATAGACGCATATCTAGTAGAGGTTCATTCATCTGAGAGCGATCAGTATACCACGATTACCGAAAACTTTCGGCGTGCTTGGCAGAACCGTTTCGGAAGAGATCGCGAAGGACACTCCAAAGGATTCATTCAAATTGATTGGTGAGATGCAAGAACTTCAACCCCAGTTGCAATCGGACATTGCTCGCCTACTAGTACTCATTCAACAGTCCAATCATCTGCTGGATTCTTTGAAAGAAGCTGGTCGGGATGATACAGACTTGATGGCACAGCAGGAAAAACATCTACAACGTCAGTATACCGAAGAACTTAACCGATTGATGAAACCATTTAAACTCGGAGTGCACCCCCGAGACGAATAGTCAAATCTTGTACCCGTAAGCTGAACTGGCAGGGCGGCGATGCCTGCTTCCGTGAACTGGCGGATCAATACTTTCTTTGAGTCTAAAAACTAATGATTCTACAGATCTTCGGTGTCCTCGTATATTCGGTGTATCGGTATTTGCAAATTGAGGGAATGAAGCAAGACTTCCGTTTCTCCCCCTCAAAATACTCCATGACCCATTTATCTTCGACTGATTTTCGGTAGCGCGTCTCTACCGCCCACCGATCTTGCTCAATTAAAACATACTCTCGTAAGGAAGGCAGTTGAGAAAAGTACCAAAATTTCTGTCCGCCCGCCGTGGACACGGGGTCGTAGTCGGCGGTGCTCTTAGAAAGCACTTCTATCAACATGATAGGATTTGTGATAGCATTCATATTAGTTGATCTTTCGATGGGGCGACAGGCTACGCTCAAGTCCGGATGAAAGCTTTTATTCACAACAGGCACGTATACTTTTAAATCGCTGTTGAAGCGACGGCAGCCCGGCGGCAAATTATCCCGCAACAAATCAGAAATATTAGTGGCAATGGTACTATGCTCCGGAGAGCCAACATCCGTTGCGGCCCCTGCCATGGCGAACACTTCTCCGTTCCACGGGGGCCATCATGATACTCATACCGTATACCCGTTTCTTCCTCAATCTGCTTATATTCAGCCAACGAATATCCTCTTTTAGGAACAGCTTCCATAGGTTTAGGATTTATGTAATGAGATAAGCGCTAGTAGTGTACGAAATTAGTTATTTTGACCGACTATTCGCATTCTTGAGGTCAAATTGGTTTTTCAGCCAACTGATGCAATATTCTACTATCCGCTGCTTTATCTTAGCACTTGCTTACAAAAAAGAACTTAGTACCCAACCCCCCCTAACCAATCAGCAAATCACCCAACACCTAACCCCCAACACCCCTAACCACCCCGAAAGTCACCCAATAACCACCTACTTTTGAGCTTCGTTTATCCGCAGTTTTTGTGGGGACTGCTGGCCCTCAGCATCCCGATTATCATTCACTTGTTCAACTTCCGGCGCACCCGGCGGGTGTACTTTAGCAATACCGCCTTTCTGCGAGACGTGAAGGAAGCTACTACCTCCAAGCTAAAGCTGAAGCACTTGCTGATTCTGCTGGCCCGCCTGGCGTTTGTCACGTTTCTGGTGCTCACTTTTGCCCAGCCGTTTATTCCCGGCAACGCGGGCAGCGACGTGGCCACCAACAAGCTGGTGTATCTGTACCTGGACAACTCGCTGAGCATGGCTTCCGAACTGGCCTCCGGGGTACGCAGTGTGGATCAGGGCGTGAGCGTGATCGACGAGATCACCCGACAGTACCCCCGCAACACCCAGTACAAGTTGCTCACCAATCAGTTTGGCGACTTCTCGCGCGTGCCAAAAAACAACGAAGAACTAACCGAACTGACCACCGGCGTCGACCTGGCCGCGGGGGCGCGTACCGCCCAAGAGGTGGTAGACAAGGTGCAGAACGACCGGCAGTCGGCCGAACTGCAGGGCGCTACCGCTTACGAAGCTACCGAACTCTACGTGATCTCAGATTTTCAGAAGTCTACGCTGGGGAGCCTGCTGCCGCTGAAGGCCGACACCGCGCTGCGCGTTAACCTGGTGCCGGTGGTGAACTCGTTCTCGCGCAACCTCTACGTCGACTCGGTATACCTGGATAACCCGTTTATGCTGGCGGGTCAGGCCAACGAGCTTACGGTGTCGGTACGCAACCAGGGGGAAGACGCCGTTGAGAATCTGATCGTTCGCCTGCTCATCAACGAGCAGCAGGTGGCCAACGCCAGCGTCGACATTGACGCGTTCTCGTCGGCCGAACTGCGTTTTCCGCTCAACTTTCCGCTAGAAGCCAACAACCGCTGCGCGGTGCAGTTCGAAGACTACCCCGCCACCTTCGACAACGAGTTCTTCTTCACGCTTAATCTGGGAGATAAGATCAGGGTACTGGAGGTGACCACCACCGGGCAGGGTACCTCCAACGTGGCGCGCGTATACGCCAACGAGCAACTCTTCGATTTTGAGTCCTTTGGAATCAATAACCTAGACTACAGCCAGATTGAGGAGGCCGACCTGGTGGTCCTCAACGAGGTGGGCGGCGTGTCGGCCGAGACCAGCCGGGCCATTGCGCCCTACGTGCAGGCGTACCTGGAGGGCGGGGGGCACCTGATTTTCGTGATGCCCGCCACCGGCGACGTCTCTTTCCTGCGGCAGGCTACTGGCAACCAGGGGCTGGCGGCCGAACGGGTGCCGCTGCCCGACTCGGTGGGCACCGCCCCGGCGCTGGCCAATCCCGATCTGGCCAATCCGTTTTTCACCAATATGTTCGAGGGAGAAGAGACCAACTTCGAGATGCCTGCGGCGGTGTCGCTGGTCAACCACAACCTGCGGGGCGAGGCCTACCTGCGCTACCGTACGGGCGACCCTTACCTGTTCGCGCTGCGCAACGCGGCCACGGCGGCTCAGCAAATCTTTGTGTTTAGCACTCCCCTGCGGCAGGAGTTTACCAACCTGTACCGCCACGGCATCTTCGTGCCGGTGATGTACCGGTTGGCCTCAATGGGCAAGTCGCTAGAAACTCCCCTGTACTATTCGGTAGCGGAGCCAACGGTGACGCTCCGAACCCGACAGTGGCAGGGCAGCGAAGACGAGGGGGGCGCGGATGTTTACCGGCTTCGCCACAGTGGCCAGGAGGTGATTCCCGCCCAGCGACTCGTTAACCAACGCCTGATGATGGAACTGCCCCAGGACCTTCTGGAAGCGGGCTTCTACGACCTGGTGCGCTCCTCACCCACCGCTGCCGATTCGCTGCCCCTGGTGACGCTATCGTTTAACGTAGATGCTCAGGAATCGCGCATTGAGCCGTACTCCCCGAGCGAGATCGACGAACAGGTGGGTAACGCGCCGAACGTTTCACTGTACGAAGCCGATGACGTGGAGACCTTTAGCACGCAGTTGCGCAACCAGAACAATCAGCAGTCTTTCTGGCGCTACACGCTGCTGCTGGCGCTGTTCTTCCTGCTGGTTGAGGTGTTGCTGATTCGTTTTTTGTAGACCCTTCGTTTGTGCTCAAAATCTCTTACCTTGCCTTGGTTTACTAACGCAACGAACGTACTTGCCGTAGTCAGTAGCCTTGCCCTGAAATACTGCTGGTCGCTTTTCGTATGAACATCCTTTTAAAGTCAGCTACCCTTTTTGACCCCGCCTCCGCCCTGCACCGCCAGAAAGTTCACCTGGTGGTGCGCGAGGGGAAGATCGAAGCACTGCAAGCCGCTACCCACGAAGTACCCTCTGGCTCCTTTGATCGCACGCTGAGGGGCGATGCGCTGCACGTGTCGGCGGGGTGGTTTGATCTGCAGGCCCACTTTTGCGATCCGGGACTGGAGCACCGCGAAGACCTACGCACCGGCGCTCAAACCGCCGCGGCGTCGGGATTTACCGGGGTGGCCCTGCTGCCTAACACCGAGCCGGTAGTACAAACCAAGAACGAGGTGCGGTATATTTTGGGGGCCGGCCAACCGGGGGCCGGCCAACCGGGGGCCGGCCAACCGGGGGTCGGCCATTCCGAGGATAATGATAGTCCGGTGCAGCTGCACCCGCTGGCCGCCGCCACGCACGGTGCGAAGGGCGAAGCCCTTACCGAGATGATCGACCTGCACCACGCCGGAGCGGTGGCCTTCACCGACGGACTGTTCGCACTAGAGCACCGGCAGGTGCTGCTCAAAGCCCTGCAGTACGTGCAAAAGTTCGACGGACTGCTGATCAACCGCCCGGAAGATACCCAGCTTACCGCCTACGGCACCATGCACGAGGGAGTAACCAGCACGCGTCTGGGGCTGAGGGGGATGCCTACCCTGGCCGAAACCATCGCCCTGGAGCGCGACCTGCGCCTGTTGGCCTACGCCACCGAATTTGCCTACGCCCATCCGCCCCGCCTGCACGTGAGCAACCTGTCGGCAGCTACTTCGGTCGAGCTGATCCGACGGGCGAAAGCCCAGGGCTTGGCGGTGAGCTGCGACGTGGCGGCCCACCAGCTGGTGTTCGACGACTCGAGCTTACTCTCGTTCGACACCAACTACAAAGTGAACCCGCCGCTGCGCTCGCCCGACGACCGGCAGGCCCTGCGGGAAGGCGTTGCCGATGGCACCATCGACGCGATTGTGTCGGCCCACCGGCCGCTGGACGAAGAAAGCAAGAAGTGCGAGTTTGATCTGGCTGAATTCGGCATGCTGGGTTTGCCCGCTGTGCTGCCGGTGGTAAGTCAGCTAGTGGATGAAGGATTTTCTTTGCCGACGCTCATCGAGGCGCTGACGAACCGTCCGCGGCAGGTACTGAAACTGCCGCTGCCGCAGATTGCCGAAGGAGAATTAGCCAACCTCACGGTGTTTGACCCTACGGCAAAGTGGGATTGGAACCAGGCGACCAACTTTTCTAAAGCGACCAACCATCCGTGGTACGGCCAGACCGTGACCGGACAGGTACGGGCGGTATTTCACCGGGGGCAGCAGTACGTGGCGGAAGAAACCACCGCCGCATCGTGAAGCAGCACCCGATCCTGGCGGTAGGCCTGCGCTACGGACTGGTAGGCGGCGCACTGACCTCCGTCCTGTTCTTCGCCGTGACGGTCTTCGGCGAAAATCCCCTGATCGTTAATAAGTGGTTCGATGGCTTTCTGATTCCGGTGCTGGTCTTCGTGGCCATCCGTGAGTTTCGCATCTACTACAACGCGCGGGGTCTCCAGTTTTGGCAGGGAGCCAGCGTGGGCTTCGTCGTCTACGTGCTTACCGCCTTGGTGTTTGCGTTGGTGGTGGGAGCGTATCTGGCTACCGCCGGACAGCCGTGGGTGACCGACTACGTGGCCGACCGGGTGGCCCTGGTAAAGGAAAATCAGGAAGAATTTAGCGAAGAGCTGGGCGAAGAAACGTACCGGCAGGTGCTTAGCGAGGTGCAGGCCACCGACACCTTTGATCTGGTGCTGGACGACGCGTTTCGCAAGCTCATGATTGGCCTGTTTGTTACGCTAATTATCGCTACGGTGCAAAGGCGGCCGCCTACGCAGGAAATAAACTAAGGCTTTTCTATATTTGTGGTCTACCAACCATCACGACTATGCCGCATAATATTCGCTACGGACTCTATTTAGGACTGATCAGTGTTGCTTTTTCGGTAGCCATTGTGCTCATCGACTATACGCTGCTTCAGGAAACGGCCGTTTCTCTGATTCCGGTTGTACTCACCATCGCTATTCTGGTTATTGCCGGTAGAGACCTGAAAGAAGGGCAGGGCGGCTATCTGTCCTTTAAAGAAGCATTTTTATCGTCGTTTATTATTTACGCCATTGCGGGAGCTATTGTCATTGTCTATCAGATTTTACTGTACAATGTGTTTGCCCCGGAGATTGCCGAGAACTTACAAAAGGAAATTGTTAATCAGCAGGTAGCAGTGTGGGAGATGGTAGGTATGAGTGATGAAGAGATCGATCAGCAGGTCGCTCAAGCCCAGGAAAGAAACATCTTTAGCCCAACGTGGCAGCTAATTAGTTACGCCGGAAACTTAATTTTTGGGCTAATCATCGCTGCGATCATCGCGGCCATTGTGAAGAAGAATAAACCTGAATTTGACTAGATGCAGGCGTCGGAGGTAGACATTTCGGTGGTTGTTCCACTGTACAACGAAGAGGAGTCGCTGCGGGAGCTTTGCGCGTGGATCGCCCGCGTGATGGACCAGCACAACTTTTCGTACGAAGTGCTGCTCGTTGACGACGGCAGTAAAGACCGTTCGTGGCGGGTGGCGCAGGAGTTGGCCGAACTCAATCCGTCGATCCGGGGCATTCGCTTCAACCGCAACTACGGCAAGTCCGCCGCCCTGCAAACCGGCTTCGACAGCGCCCGGGGCGCCGTGGTCATCACCATGGACGCCGACCTGCAGGATAGTCCCGAAGAGATTCCGGCCCTGTACGCACTCATCCAAAACGAAGGCTACGATCTGGTGTCGGGCTGGAAGAAGAAGCGCCACGATCCGATCAGCAAAACCATTCCTTCGCTGTTTTTCAACTTTGTAACGCGCCAGATATCGGGTATCCAACTGCATGATTTTAACTGCGGACTGAAGGCCTACCGGGGCGAGGTGGTGAAGACGCTGGACATCTACGGCGAAATGCACCGCTACATTCCGATGCTGGCCAAGCGCAACGGCTACGACCGGATCGGTGAGAAGGTTGTGCAGCACCAGGCCCGCAAGTACGGCACCACCAAATTCGGCATCGGTCGCATCTTCGGTTTCCTGGACCTGGTATCTATCGCCTTTGTTACCAAGTTTAAGAAACGCCCGATGCGCTTCTTTGGGGCGCTGGGTACCTTTTCGTTCCTGTTCGGGCTCATTGTGACGTTGTGGATCATTGGCGAAAAAATCTATAAGTCTACGCAGCAACTCTACGTGCGGGAGGTTACCGATCAGCCGCTGTTCTTCCTGGCCCTGGTGGCCGTGATGGTGGGCGTACAACTCTTTATGGCGGGGTTTTTGGCCGAGATGCTGACCCTGGAGTCGAGCCGAAAAAACGACTACCTGATCTCCGAAACCATCAACGAACCCCACCCGGTATCCGACCTCAACTGATGCTTTTTTCTCTCATCATTCCGGTATACAACCGCCCCGACGACCTGCGCGAGGTGCTCGACGGACTGGCCGCACAGACCGACCCGCACTTTGAGGTGGTGGTGGTAGAAAGCGGTTCTACCGTACCGGCCCGGCACGTGGTGGAGGAATTCGCCCACCGTCTGGACGTGCACTACGCTCCCACGGGGAACCACGGGCAGGGTTTTAGCCGCAACCACGGGATGCAACAGGCCCGCGGCGACTACTTCATCATCCTGGACTCTGACATTATCATTCCGCCGCACTACATTGAAACGGTGCGGCAATATTTGACAATCAACCATCTGGATGCCTTCGGTGGCCCCGACCGGGCGCACCCTTCGTTTACGCCGGTGCAAAAGGCGGTTGACTTTGCGCTCACTTCATACCTGACCACGGGGGGCACCCGAGGCAACCAGCGACAGGCGGCCCGCTACCGCCCCCGGAGCTTCAACATGGGTTTTTCGCGCACGGTGTACGAAGCCACCCAGGGGTTCGCGCTGCCCAATTGCGGCGAGGACATCGAGTTGAGCATCCGCATCCAGAAGCTAGGCTACCGCACCGGACTCATTCCGGGGGCCTACGTGTATCACAAGCGCAAGGAGACTCTCAAAGGTTTTTACCAACAGATGGTATGGTTTGGCAAGTCGCGCATCAACCTGCACCGCATCGAGCCGGGCAGCCTTAAGGCCATTCACCTGATTCCGTTACTGTTTTTCGCTTATCTGGCAATCACGCTGGTGCTAAGCGTGGTGAGTCCCCCGCTGGGGGTAGCACTGGGGGGGCTACTGCTGGTCTACGCCGGGGCGGTACTAATTGCCGCTACCGTCCGTTACCGTTCGCTGCTGGTAGGCGGACTGAGCGTGGCTACCGCCTTTACGGTGTTTGTGGGATACGGCTACGGACTGATCAAGTACCACTTCTTGCAGCGAGAACCCTACACTCCGGTTGCTTCGTAGCAAAAACATTCTGTCCGGTAACGCCGTTTACGAGCTGTTCAACCAACCCCTTCAACCATGAAAACGACGTATTCTTTACTTGCCGGGTTCTTATTCACCGTAGGCTTAATCAGCTGCGGAGGAACCGGCAGCACCAACACCGACGCTGAAGTAGCAGTCGACTCAACCGCCGATACCCAGACCGTAGCGGAAACCCCCGAAACTAGCGCCAGCGACTTGATCTTGTACGCTTACATGAATAACGAGATGCAGGCGGGCATGGCCCGGGCCGCGCAGGAAAAAGCCGCTTCGCAAACCGTTAAAGACCTGGGCGAGGAACTGGTAGTAGGCAACAAGGAGATTTCTGCTAAGCTCAACGAGTTGGCCGAAGCCGGTCAGATGCAGTTGCCCGGGGGACTAGAGGTAGAGCAGCAAGCAACGCTGGATAGCGTGCAACAGTTAGGTGCGGATGCCTTTGATGAAACCTTTATCGAGATGCTGGTTAAGAAGCAGAAAGACAACATTGACCTGCTCGAAGAGCTAGCGGCTCAGGCGGATAACCCAATCATGCGCGGATTGGCGGATGACATGATTGATATCCAACAAACCCAGATGCAGCAGGTAGAATCAGCGCAGGGTAATATGTAGAACCAAGGCTAAGGCTGGAAGTCCGAGTGATTGCGATCTTTATCCGACAAGATAGGCTGATCGGTGGGCCAATTGATGTTAAAGTGCAGGTCGTTCCAGCGGATGCCCGCTTCCTGACCGGGGGTGTAGAGTTGCGACACGTGGTAGTACACTTCTACGTTATCTTCTAGGGTAATAAACGAGTGGGCGAAGCCCTCGGGCACGTAGAGCGAGCGGTAGTTATCGGCCGAAAGTTCTACCGCCAGGTGCTGACAGTAGGTGGGCGAGTCCGGCCGCACGTCGATGATCACGTCCAGAATGCTTCCCCGAATGCAACGGATGGTCTTGGCCTCCTTCGCATCGCCGGTTTGATAATGAAATCCGCGCAAGGTGTACTTCTTTTCGGAACGCGACAGGTTGCACTGGGCGGTGGTGGGATTGAGGCCGTACTTCTCAAAGTCTTCCGTACAAAAGGCCCGTGCGAAGAAGCCGCGCTCGTCTTCCAGCTTTTTTAGGTCGATAATGTAGGCGTTGGGCAGTTTGGTTTCGGTAAAAATCATAGTGAGGATGTTGGGGGTGGTTAAAGTTGGGAATTAGGGATTAACTTTCGATACAGCCACCTGGCCTGACGTGGTTGCAATTTTTCTGTTCGAGCATCAGTAGGCTGACTTGGGACGGCGAGTGTCCATGCTCAACTCTTCTTGGTTTGCGGCTGCATCATATTGGGCACAGTAATTTATCTTTCATTAAAGACAACATCAAATTCGATATAAGACAATTTATCGTTGCTAATCTTATCTATATCAATGTTCTTAGCTTTCAAAAACTGTTGGAAACTACTAATGTCTTCTGAATCTGAATTCTTAAACTCATCGAAGGGAATACTAAGAATAAACTTTTGATTGTTTTGAAATACTCCGAACATGTCATCTTCGAGGTTCATTTTTTGTCGAAGTTGGTAGTCGTCATAAAGTAAGTAAGTCTTTGAATCTTCTTGGTTGATTGAAAGTCCAATAGACTGGTCTGCATAGTTATTGTCTTCAGGCGGAAATCCCAAATACCAGTAAACGATGTTGTGGTAATTGTAAAAATCAGCCATTAAATCATTTGGCAACTTAACTACAGTCCAATCGTCAAGTTTTGCTTTTGAGAACTTGTATGTATGAATATTGCCTGGGGCAGGAAGCTGCCCCCAATCGCGCAATTTCTGTTCTATAGAATTAAGGTTTTTTCCTTTTACTAAGATGAACCTTTCAAAATTTTTTGACTTAATAGTTTCAAACGTGAATTCCTCACTCATTTCGTTTTCTGCTTTCTTACTTGAATCACACGAAAAAAAAGTCAAAATCGTAAATAAAAGTGTGATTATCTTCATGATGTTTATATTGTATCTAACCAATGGATATAGCAACTGGAAGATTTGAATTTTAAATTAGTTCTTAAGATGCGTTACGTCGAAGATAACTGATCTAATCGTTCCTTCACCGTGCGCAGGCGTACGAACTGATCGCCGTCGAAGTCTTGCGTACTGAAGTTGTGCTTTCGGTACTTATCGTACAGTTCCTGCATCCCCGATTCTAGGGTATACGCTAGTTTAAAGTCTGGCAGTAGCGTTCCTAACAAATCGAAGTTTACTTTGTAGTTGCGCGGGTCTTCGCCTACCTCGCCAGTGTACACGATCTCGGCGTTGGGCAGCAGCCGTTGCACGTAGTCGGCCACGTCCTTCACCTGATAGTTCTCCGCGTTGCCGCCCACGTTGACAATTCGGTTGTGCACTGTTTCTTGAGAAGCTTCGGCCAGTGCCACGAACGCGCGGGCAATGTCGCGGCAGTGGATGAGCGGTCGCCAGGGGCTGCCGTCGCTCTTGATGGCGATCTTCCCCTTGGCCACGGCGCAGCCCAGCAGGTTGTTCACCACCAGGTCGATGCGCAGCATCGGAGAATGCCCGTAGGCAGTAGCGTTGCGCAGAAACACCGGCGAAAAGTGCTCGTCGGCCAACGCCCCAATCTGCTTTTCCGACTCTATCTTAGAGCGGGCGTAGGCCGTCAGCGGATTTGTCGGATCGGTTTCGTCCATGTTGAGCTTGGCCCCCGCCCCGTAGATCGAGCAGCTGCTGGCGAACAGAAAGCGCGGCACGCCCGCCTCCTTGGCCAGCCGGGCCAGCCGGATCGAACCTTCCTGGTTGATCTGGTAGGTAAGCGACTCGTCGATATCGCCCATCGGATCGTTAGAGAGCGCCGCCAGATGCATCACGGCATCGTGGCCGCGCAGGTCCTCGGCGGTCACCGTGCGGACGTCCTTCTTTAGCGTTCGCGTAGGTTCGTCTACCGGCTCCCAGGCGCAGCCTTCAAACAGACCGATGTCACAGCCGGTAACGGTGTGCCCTTTTTCTAGCAACAGGGGCACCAGGTGGGCTCCGATGTATCCTTGGTGTCCGGTAACAAATACGTTCATAGTTGATGATCAATGATGAATGAGCAATGAATAGTGAGTATTGAAGAGCAGTTAATCATTAGTCATTATTCATCATCCATTATTCTTTACGAGTGAGAAAATGTTTTTGGCTTCTTCTACAAAGTGCGTTTGCGTGGTGAAGGAAATGCGCTGTCGCAGTTTCTGCGAGCTTACCTGCAGGTCGCTGGCGTACTGGTTGGTGTCGTTCTCATTTATCTGAATCGGTAGCTGCTGGCCATACACCTCCTGGTACGCCTGCTGCACAAAGGTGGCCACCTCCAGCATCGTGAACGTCTGCTCGCCGCTGATGTTAAAGGTGTCGTTGGGCGGTTCCGGCAGCTCCAGGGTGCGGTGCACGATGTCGCACACATCACCCATCCAGATAAAATCGCGCGATGGCTTACCGTTCGATTTGAGTACTATTTTTTGTTCGGCCACGGCGGTGCGGGCCAGGTCGTTAAGCACCAGGTACCACTTCGACGAGTCCGTATCTTTGGGACAGCCGTAGCTGTTGGTAAGCCGGAAGGTGGTGTACGGTAAGCCGTGGTTGGCGTGAAACTGCTTCACGTAGTACTCGGCAAACAGGTGGGTGGTACCGTAGTCGTTCTTGGGTTCGGGGGGCGTTGCTTCGGTAATCATCCCGCTGCGCTGGCCGTACACCTGGAAGGTAGAGAAGTAGACAAACTGCCGAAGCTCCTGGTCTTTAAAGTGGTCGAGCAGGTTGCGGGTGCCCAGGGCGTTCACACGCAGGGCGTCTTCGGCGAAGTTGTCCTTGAAGTAGTCGTTCACGCTGGCGGTGTGCACCACGTAGTCGAAGCGGTGGTCGCCCAGGCTACTGGTCACCGCCTGTTGATCGGCGATATCGCAGCTAATAAAGGTGAAGTCCAAATCGCTCAGGATCGGGCGCTTCCGACTGGCCAGCACGCTCACCCGGTAGTCGGTGTGGCGACAGAAGTAGTCGGTGAGCCAACTGCCTAGGTTGCCCAGTCCGCCGGTAATGAGTAGGGTAGGTGGGTGGTTCATGGTTACCAAACTTTCCACTTGGGTTTGCCCGACGCCCACATCGATTCCAGACGGCGGCGGTCGCGCAGGGTATCCATGGCCTGCCAGAAGCCGTGGTGCCGGTATGCGACCAACTGCTCGTCGCGCACCAGATCGTTGAGCGGAGCCTGCTCGAACATAATGTCATCTCCGGCAATGTAGTCCAGCGCCTCGGGCTGGCACACGAAAAACCCGCCGTTGATCCAGCCGCCCTCGCCCTCGGGTTTCTCCTCGAAGCTACTCACCCGCTGGTCGGACTCGATGCGCATAGCTCCGAAGCGCCCCTCGGGCTGCACGGCCGTCATGGTAACCAGTTTGTCGTGCTTCTGATGAAAATCCACCAGCTGTCGTAGGTTTACGTTGGCCACCCCGTCGCCGTAGGTGAACATAAAGGGTTCGTCGTCAAGGTAGGAGCTGGCCCGCTTGAGCCGACCGCCGGTCATGGTGCTAAGCCCGGTGTTGATCAGCGTCACGCGCCAGGGTTCGGCTTCGTGCCGCCCGTGGGTCTCGATTCGGTTGTGAGCAATGTCGATGGTAACATCGTTCTGGTGCAAGAAGTAGTTGGCGAAGTACTCTTTGATGACGTAGCCCTTATAGCCCAGCAGAATAATGAAATCGTTAAAGCCGTAGCTCGAGTAGATCTTCATGATGTGCCACAAGATGGGGCGGCCGCCTACCTCTACCATCGGTTTGGGGATGGTGTGCGTTTCTTCACTGAGTCGGGTGCCGAATCCTCCGGCCAGCAGCAGTACTTTCATGCGGGGGGGCTTGGTTGATGCGGGCAAAGATAAAATTTATCGGCAGGAACGCCGAGGGTTGGGAGAGAAAGTTACGGATTGCGTTTTGTACTTATTTTGCGTATTTTTCGAGACAAAACAGAAAAGCTACTGCCCTATGAAAAACGAAGATCGTATGGCTGAATCGCTACGAAAGTTAGACCAGCACAGTGAATTATTAGGAAAGCTCGTTGACGGACAGTTAAAGAACACCCAGGCCATCGGAGTGCTCGCTGATAATATGGGCACAATGGCTAATCAGATGGGCACGATGGCCGATAATATGGGCACGATGGCTGATCAGGTGAACCAAAATACCCAGGCTATCGGCATGATGTCTGAAAAGATCGATCATCTTTCTACTGATTTTCGTTCCTTATCGGATCAGTTCGATGGACTGCTCAAGTTCTTTATGAACATGGTGGGAGAGCGCATCAGCACGCTGGAGAAAGATGTAGCTATCCTTAAGGCGAAGTAACCCTACGACACTGCGGCGCTCACTGGCTGCCCCGCATCATCTGCGGGAGTAGTGCTACTTTCCTTCTTCTTACAAAAATAAACGATCTCTTCCGGCAGCAGCGCGTAGTAGCGAACCTGTTCTTCCGAAAGGTGCTTTACGTAGTCATCTTCGGTAACCACAAAACCGGCCTGCCGCAGGCGATCCCCGTAGTCGTGCCCGTAGCGACGCAGGTGATCGTTCTGCCCGTACACACGCTCGCGCTCTTTGGGATCAGTGATGCTGGGGTCTTCGTGGGTAACCGCCAGGTCGTAGGTCGGACTCTGAATGATGGCCCAGCCGCCGGGCTTCAGCACCCGGTGAATCTCCTGCATACACCGGATGTCGTCGCGCACGTGCTCCATCACGTGGTTGCACAGCACCACGTCGAAGCTATCATCGGCAAAGGGAACGTCGTGCAGGTCCATCTTCACCTGCGCCCAGGGCGAGTCCAGATCGGCCGACACGTAGTCGATGTGCGCCAGCCGCTCGAGGCGTTCTACGAAACAGATTTCCGGGGCCACGTGCAGTAGCCGAATGGGTTGGTCGAAAAAGTTGGTTTTTTTCTTTAGATACAACCACAGCAGGCGGTGCCTTTCTAGGGTCAGCGAGCCCGGGCATAGCGCATTGGGACGGGGATGCACCCGTCCGTAGGTCAAAAACTTCCGGTACGAGCGCCCGTCTACCGGGCAGTGCACCCGCTGCCCCCGGTAAAAAAAGGCCAGGACGTTTAGCACCGGTTTGCTAAACATCTGTAGATATTTGCGGGGAATGTGCCGGGAGGCCCAGCGGATAATCCACTTCATGAAGAATAGATAAAAAAGCTAATTTATAACTTTGCGAACTTACAAATAAACTATACCGATACGGATTGGTCTCCGTTTGCCGAGCGATCGTACGAATGTAGGTATTTCAGCGAACAAGGGAATAAAAATTTGGCCTAGGAACTTTCTTTGTCCCCCAGAAATTAAGTAGCATTGTGGTTCAAATCACTGAGTATATGAGAACGCTTAAGTTTAAAACTAACATCGATAGCGAGCGCTGCGTAGATCAAGTGGCTTCGTATCTGAACAACACCACCGACATTGCCGGGTGGGGTGTGGATACCGAAAACGCTGACAAGGTGCTGACCGTGGAGGGCGACGACCACCTAGGAAGCAGCGACGTGGTAGACATCGTAAACCTAGCGGGTTTCTCGGCGCGTCCGATGAAAAAGAAGCTCCTGAACCGACTACTGGGTGCGGTTGCCTAAGTCAAGCTATTAAAAACAATTATCTGAGCGCTGGTGCAAAACCAGCGCTTTTTTTAGGGGACATCCAGCCACCGCTCTCTGTGTTCTGTCTTGAGCATATCCGCCGACGGCGCGGCATCGTCGCTGCGACACAGTTCCTTCAGAAAATCAGTATCGGCGTTCCAGCGTCGTCCGTCGAAGAACTCCGCTCCCTTATGGTCGCGCACCTTATAGAGCGACTTCTCGCGGTAGCAGGTGCCAATGTAGACGTAGTCCAACCCCTGCTGCTGCGCCCAGTTGATCACCCGCCACATCATCCACTTGCCCAGCGAGTGCGACTGCATAAATTCCGTATCGTAGAACGAAAACCAGTAGTGTAGCATGCCGTCGGCCACCACCGCCAGTACGTAGCCGTAGGTTTGCGCCGACGAAGTGAAGCGGAAGATGTGGGATACCAACGCCCGGTCGAGCACGTAGGCCAGTCGCTCGGCCGACATGGAGCCTCCGGCAAAGCGTTCCTCGGCGTACGACTGACAAAACCGCACAAATGCCGGGTCGCTTGTGTCGAAGTCTTTCCGAGCAACCGCCTGCATGGCTATGTTCAGCGGCTCAACTTTACGGTCTACGCGTCGGTTCTCCGACCGGGTAGCGAATCGACTTAGATCGATCCGCAGGCTGCGGGCCAGGTAGAAGTGGTCTTCGGTAAGGGTTACGTCACCGGTGTAGGGCAAAAAACCCCGGGCGTAGATGTCTGGCACCTCATCCGCCTGCTCTTTTACGCAGTATACGGCGTACGAAAAGGTGTAGGAAGAATAATTCGTTTGGTACTCGGAATAAAAGATCTTCACGGGAGGTAAGGTAGCGGATAAGCAAATAACTACCAATAATCCGTTTTAAAACTACCTTGCCGAGCACCGACGCTGGTTCATACTTTCCGTAAGCTCTGGCAAAGAACGGGTTATCATTCCGGCATGTAGGATACGGGTTCGTATTGCTGATTGGCCGCCCTTGCCGGGCAAAAAACTTGCTTCGCTCAAGGCATGAAGCAAGTAACAATCTACGCCTGGGGGCGCAGCAACCACACACGCTGGCAAGGAAGATACAGGGTGGCCCTAGAGTGCCAGGGCTCCTATAAGTACCTGAGCGACGAGCTTGAAAACGTTACCACCGATCAGTGTACGCTTACCGGCATCATCGCGGCGGTACACCTTATCCAGGAGCCCTGCTGGTTAACTATTGTCACCTCCGCCCGGGTTTCGTTCGGCAACTTCAGTCGGCTGCGGGGAAATAACAAAGAGCTCAAGGGGTTGCTCATCCGACTTATCCGGACCAAGAAATGCCGCGCTCGGGCGGTGGTATGGGATGATGAAGACGTATCCTTTCGCAATAAGTTGAAAGAACTAGAGCAGCGGGCCGTCCGGGTGACTCCGGTGGATGTAGCCGCCCACTATGGCGTTCCGCGGGCTACGCAGCTGATGTTGTTTGGGAATAAGTAACGCCGCTACCATTCGTAGAAGAGAAGCGCGAGCGAGGGTTTAGTACGCAAGCTCGTTTGTTCCTTGCTACTTTTTCTCCCTACAAATCACTATTATTACGTCACCATCGCTCTATTAAGAACTACACAATGATCCGTTTCTTTTTCGCTAGTCACCGTTCTGGTGATAGCAGACTGATAATGTACCCGTACCTATGATATTAGAAGTAGAAAAAACGAAGAATAAGATATATGCCCCGTTAAAGGAAAAAGAACTGGTCCGTACTCCGGAAGAAGAGGTAAGGCAGGAATACATTAGGCACTTGGTCAATCGTTACGGATATAACCACGATCAGATGGCTCAGGAGGTAAAAGTGAGTAACTCTAAACGAGGGCAAGGGAAAGCACAAGCTGATATTATCATATGGAAGTCTAACGAAGACCGAAGTGAAGACAACAGTCCGGTCATTGTGGTAGAATGTAAAGCGGAGCACGTTACTATTCGCGAAGAGGATTACTATCAGGGGTTCAATTATGCTTCTTGGGCCGGGGCCGACTTTTTCGTTACGACCAACTTAAAAGATACTAAGTTTTTTAGGGTGGTTAAGGGCAAAATGCCCAAGAAACTAGTAGAAGTAGTTGAGATACCTTCGGCATCTCAGTTAAATGACGCTAAGGCTATTGAAGCCTTACTTACTAAAACCAAAGCATTTACCCGTGATGAGTTTAGCAAGCTTCTCTTTAAGTGCCACAATATTATCAGAAACAATGATAAACTCTCGCCGGAAGCCGCCTTTGATGAAATTAGCAAGATTCTCTTTATGAAAATTCGCTACGAACGTGAGCAAGCCAAAACCAAAGCGTTGTTCTCACGCAGTGAATTTGAAGTGCTTAAGACAGCTTACGAAAAAATTGCTGGCCAAGACGCTATGCCCTTTTATCAGCACTTCTTCGAGAAAACTAAAGATATTTTTAAAGTCGACGAGATATTCGACCCTAATGATCACATTAAAATTCGAGAAACCAGCTTTCTACAGATTGTCAAGGAGTTAGAGAAGTATAATCTTTCCGATACTTCCGATGATGTGAAGGGCATTGCCTTCGAGGAGTTTTTAGGAAAAACTTTTCGCGGTGAGTTGGGGCAATTCTTTACCCCCCGAACTATCGTAGACTATATGGTGGAGGTGCTTGACCCGCAGGAAGGCGAAACGCTGTGCGATCCCTGCTGCGGTAGCGGTGGTTTTCTGATCAAGGCGTTTGAGTACGTGCGCAATAAAATCGAAGTAGCCGTGCAGCATGAAAAAGAGAAAATTAAAGGACAGTATTTTGGGGCAGAATATGAGCTGTTGGCTGAAGAAAAACAGGAGCAGGTTGCCGAACGGGTGGATAATCTCTTTGCTAAGCTCAACTACGAGCTAGACATTAGTAATCCAAACAGCCGACTCCGGACGCTTTCCTACGATTGTATTTTTGGTACGGATGCCAACCCCCGCATGGCGCGCACTGCTAAGATGAACATGATTATGCACGGCGACGGGCACGGGGGAGTACATCATCACGATGGCTTGCTAAACGTAAACGGAGTATTTGATGAGCGCTTTGACGTCATCTTAACCAACCCGCCCTTCGGTGCCCGAGTTAATAAAACCCTTAAAGTGACCCCTTCGGACGTTCCATCCGAAGAGAAAGTCCAGCGCTACGCTCGCCGCTACGGCGACGATTATGAACAAAAGGTAGTGGAACAGTTGCGCGAGTGGGCTACGCACGACAATGGCCACGGCAAGAGCCGGGGCAAAGCTCTGCTCGACATATTTGACGTGGGGCGGTGGAGTGGCCTTACCGAAGTGCTATTTATGGAACGTTGCCTTAATTTGCTCAAACCGGGCGGACGGTTGGGCATCGTGCTGCCGGAAGGTGTGCTCAATAATAGCGCGTTGCAAAAGGTACGTGATTACGTAGAGGGCCGGGCTAAGTTGATTAATATTACCTCCATTCCGCAGGATGTGTTTATCGCTTCCGGAGCTACTGTCAAACCCAGTTTGCTGTTTCTTAAAAAGTTTACCGAGCAGGAAGAACGTGAGTATCGCACTTTGGTAGACCGAGTAACCCGGCAAGTACAGGCTAAGTACCAACCTCAGCTTGATGAACTAGAGAAAGAGTTTACAGCTGACGAAAAGACGTTGAAGGAAGCTAAAGACAAAGAAGGATTGAAGGCACTTAGGAAACAGTACCGGGAAGACAAAAAACGAATAGACACACTGGTAACCTCAGCCATCCGTGCTATTGTAAAGGACGAGTTTGACTATCCAATCCCGGTCATTGAAGTAGCTAAAGCCGGAATTTCTAGCACGGGGGCTCCTTGCGAGAACGAGCTAGAGGAAGCCGCCCGCGAGTTTACCCAGTACCGGCAACACACCAAACTGTGGGACGAGCCGCTGAAAGAAATCCGGTACGATGCTGCCGAAGACGGCCGGATATACCGCATCCCGGTGTTTGAAGGACGTGCGCAAGAACCGGAGTTGTTTTATGGAAGCTAGAGAGGTGACTCAGACGCATCGGTTTGTTCAGGAAGCTCACTTCTGTAATTTATTGAGCTGGAGTGTTGATGCCCTTCTTAGCGAGAACTTAAGATACAACGACAGCTTTCAATTGAAGTCTATTGGAAGTCTGCTTATCCGTAACCGAACAAAAGAAGTTATCGAAGACGATAGGATGTATAAGCAGGTTACCGTGCGGCTTTATGGGAAAGGAGTAGTACAAAGGGGAGAAACTCTAGTATCAGGAAAAAGCATAGGAACCAAAAATCAGTATCGTGTCTCCGAAGGGCAGTTTATTATGAGTAAGATCGATGCTAGAAACGGAGCGTTTGGTATTGTACCACAAGAACTAGATGGTGCAATCACTACTCAAGATTTTCTTAGTTATACAATTAACGCTGCGGAAATAGTCTCCCAGTTTTTCGTGCTAATTATCTCTTCTGAGCACTTCTATGCTTTGTGTCAACGAGCTAGTTCTGGTACGACCGGGCGGCAGAGAATAGACGAAAAAGCATTTTTGAATTTTAAAATCCCCCTGCCTGATAAAGCGGAGCAGCAAAGGTTGGTGGATGAGTATGACTTAAAGCTGGAAGCGGCGAAGAACATAGGCCAGAAGATAGAAGTGACACGAAATACAAGGATTAAATTCTTATCCGATTACATAGGGATATACCCCTATGACCACTCTCATGAAGAGAATAAAGAATTTCAGTTGGTACAATTTAAAAGTCTGGTAGAGTGGGGTATAAATAGCCCGCTCACTAGGCTAAGAAACTTTTACAAGAATCTAAAGTTTAGCACAAAACCTATCAAATTGTTGTGCAGTGTTAGTAGTGGCGGTACTCCAAGCAGAGGAGTAAAAACTTACTACGGAGGAGACATACCATGGGTTAAAACCGGTGAAGTAAGGGAAGATATTATTTGGGATACCGAAGAAAAACTAACTGTTGAAGGTCTTAAAAATTCGAGTGCAAAGGTTTATTCTGCCGGGAGTTTGATTATAGCTATGTACGGTGCTACGGCGGGGAGGAGTGCGAAGCTGGGTATTGAGGCAGCTACTAATCAAGCTTGTGCTGTTTTATATGACATAGATAATTCTATTATACTAACGGATTACTTATGGATCTACCTGATTAGTCAAATAGATAATTTTAAACTACTAGCATCAGGAAGTGCGCAACCTAATCTTAATGCTGCTAAAGTAGCTAACTATGAGGTGCCTGTACCACCTTTAGAAAATCAGAGAGAGATTATCAACGCGGTGAAGTCGTTCTATGTAGAAACAACTAACCTTCAAAACACTGCAAATAGACTATTGACCCAAGCTAAATTTGAATTCGAAGCAGCTATCTTTAACATTGATTAGATGCAGATACAACGGTTGTATATTGAATCGT
Organism: Tunicatimonas sp.; assembly: GCA_049650865.1. Taxonomy (GTDB): domain Bacteria; phylum Bacteroidota; class Bacteroidia; order Cytophagales; family Cyclobacteriaceae; genus Tunicatimonas. The sequence goes on along the minus strand of JBASAY010000177.1, from coordinate 27,496 downwards.
ACAAACGATTGCAAAACTTCGAAATAGAGTTTCGGCAGCCGGTGTCCTTACTAATTGGTCGGAACGGTTCGGGCAAGTCATCGCTGCTGGAGGCGCTGGCCTGGATATTTCGTTCGGCGCACCTGACTTACGTTGAGGAAAAGCCAGAAACCCCTCCCTTCAACTTCGAGATTACCTACGAAGTGCTCCTCGAACAGACTAATACATCCGAAGCTAGTTCGATAACCGTGACGCTAACGGGTAACCGACAGCAAAAGAACTTCTGGAGCATCCAGGCCGAACACGTTGCGTATAGCTCCTCAGACTTGGTTCAGACCTACGGATATTCGCTGCTTTTGCCTTCTAACATACTAATCTATTACGCCGGTTGGTCTACCACAATGGATGTTATTAGTCAAGCCCACGAAGCGCTTTATCGTGAAAAGTTGCGCTTAGAGAAGTCCAATACCGACCTCTCAATTGCTGCTTCGGACTTGTTTACCCGCGTGAGTACACTACCCCTGTTATACGTACAAAAGCAACACTTTAGCATCCTGCTTGCTACGCTCTATGCTTATCAGTATAGCGATTCATTAGATCGTTTCTTTGCCGAAGAGGTGAAGATACAAAAGCCACCGTCGGATACGCTGTCCATTACCATCAAAGAAAGGCGATGGGTATCTAAAGCTACCTCCGAAGACTTTTGGGGCGCTCAAGGGGAGCTAAAGAATTTTTTGGTCTTACTCCGGCAGTACGCTAGTCAAGAGGCAAATCATCCTAGCAATAAGGGCCAGGTCGAACAAATAGTTTTTTCGTTTGACCTAAGTGGTTGGTACGAGGTGCGGGCGTTCTACGGAGAAGAAAAAAAGCTCTTCTACTTGTTACATATGCTTCATGCTTCTGATATGCTCGGTGATATCAACCTATGTTTGCAAAAAGCTGGTAAAACCATTTCTCATCGCTACCTGAGCGAAGGAGAACAACAACTTATCACCATCAGAGCCATTAATGAGGTTCTGATAGAGAAAAACACACTGCTTTTGTTTGATGAACCGGACACATACTTGCATCCGCACTGGCAAAGCAAGTTTTTAGATAATATCTATGACTGCGTTGACTTTACTACCTACCCGCCTCAGTTCATCATTGCTTCTCACGCTACCATTATACTTTCGCACTTTAAAGAAGGAAATCTGTACAAGATGGAAGCAGGCAAAGTTGCCCCCCCCCTAGAAGAGGGGTACTACGGTAGAAAATACGAATTTAATCTGCAAAATCAGATGGAAGAGCAGCCACGCCCCCAACTAATACAGGATGAAATAGACCAAGTCTACGTGCTACTAGACGAAGAAAATCTCAGCAAAGCTCAACAACTGTTAGATCAACTAGCCAAAAAACTCCCTAATGACCCTGAACTTACCAAAGCCCAAACCATGATTACCTTTCTGAGTGAGTAGTTTATATGAAGCATATCCATAAAAAGAGTGAGCCATCTGCTTGGCGAGCACATCGAGTAACTCCCGGAGCTACTTTTGAAGCAATCGCCGAACTGAGAGAATCGCTGCTACAGGAACAAGGTTATATCTGTTGCTATTGTATGTCTCGAGTCTCTGCTGAGCAAATGAAAGTTGAACATTTCAGACCGCGGAAGTACGCCGAAAGCGTTATGGTATACGATAACCTAATGGCGGCTTGTTTAGGAATCTCAAATCAATACCGTCATTGCGACACAAACAAAGCTGATCAAGAAATCAGTATTAATCCTACTGACCACCGCTGCGAAATTATCATTTCTTATAGCTCTAATGGGAAGGTGAAATGCTCGGAAGAATGCCGCGCCGATGTTGAAGATACACTCAATCTCAACAATCCCATCCTCACAGCCAATCGCAAAGCTGCTCTTGATATCACGCTGGACTTACTAAAGCGAGCTAATCGGGGATTCTCGACTGGAAACTTAGAAAGAACGCTGGTAAAATTTCAATCTAAAGACAAAGATGGAAGGTATAGCCCTTACTGCCAAGTTATCTTATGGTGGCTTATCAAAAAGTTAAAACGCCTATAACAACCAAATGAATCAATCACCTCGTTGTTCTCCTTCGCGCCGAATCTTCGTGCGCAACGCAGCCCTGGCCGCCGCCGGTTTCTATATCGTACCCCGCCACGTACTGGGGGGCTCCGGCTTCACCGCTCCCAGCGACCAGGTAACGGTTGGCATCGTGGGGGCGGGCGGCAAGGGGAAGAAAAATACTGCTGAACTACTGAAATTTAACGACGTGCGGGTGGTGGCGGTGGCCGACCCTTCGTACTACTGGAACCTACAGGAGTTTTACTACCGCAGCGAAGCGGGGCGGGGACTGGTGAGGAAAATGGTGGAAGACCACTACGCCAATCAAAGTACTCCGCTCGAGGTAAATGAGTATCTGGACTTTCGTACGATGCTCGAGACAGAATCCGAACTGGATGCCATTATGTGCTCCACTCCCGACCATACCCACGCCTTCGTGTCGATGCGGGCCATGCGGGCGGGCAAGCACGTGTTCTGCGAGAAACCGCTGACGCACAACATCTGGGAAGCCCGGCAGGTACAGCAGATGGCCCGTGAAACCGGATTGGCCACCCAGATGGGCAATATCGGGCACAGCACCGACGGCATGCGGCAGACGGTGGAGTATCTGCGGGGCGGAGCCATCGGCACGGTGCGCGAGGTGCACGCCTGGGTGCCCGCCACCCGCTGGAATCCCGGTCTGCGGGGTTTGCCTACCGGCACCTCGCCCAAGCCGACGGGCTTCGACTGGGACCAGTGGCTCGGACCGCGTGAGCCGGTGCCCTACCACGAGGCCTACACCCCGGTGAAATGGCGCGACTTCTGGCGGTTCGGTTGCGGAGCAATGGGCGACTTCGGTTGCCACGATATGGACGCTGCCACCTGGGCCTTTCACCTAAAAGCACCCACCAGCGTTGAGCTGCATCCGGCGGGTTACAGCGATGCGGAGATCATTCCCTACGGCGAGATCGGCTACTATGAGTTTGAAGAAAACGGTGAACAAAAACCGCTGAAGCTCACCTGGTACTCGGGCGGAGTGCAGCCGCCCCGCCCCGAGCAGCTACCCACTTCGGTGGCGATGCCCCGCCGGGGAACGCTGTTCGTGGGCGACGAGGGGATTATCCTCAACGACGGCGGCGAGCGGGTACCGCAACTCTTCCCCGAAGCGCGGGCCAATGAGTTTACCCCACCCGAGCCTACGCTAGCCCGCTCTAACGGCCACTTCCGCGACTGGGTGGATGCCATTAAGGGAGGACCGGCCGCTAGTGCCAACTTTGAGTACGGCGCTCGCCTGACTGAACTAACCCTGCTGGGAGTGCTGTCGCTGCGGTTGGGGGGCAAGAAGCTCGACTGGGACTACGAAAACATGAAGGTGAAGGGATTGCCCGAAGCGGATGCGTTTATTCGGGAGCCGGTGAGGGAGGGGTGGGAATTGGGGTAGGTGTTCTTTACCTAGTCTACTCACTCCAGCACCTCGCGGAGTACCGTTAGCGATTTTATCTCCTTAAAGTTGGCGATGTGCAGTTGATAAAAACGGATAAGATCATCCAGTAACTGCTGCCGGACCGGGCGGGGCACCGAGGTATGTTCGGTGTAGCGGTACTCAAGCAACTGCGTTAGTAGCTGTTCTTGGTCAATCGCCCGCGATGGTTCTCCCACAAACTCGTACACCTGCCCAAAAAAGTCGCGTGCCGACTGCGGAATGAAGCCGAGGTAGCGACTTAACTTCAGCAGAAACTGCAGATGGAAGTTCTCGTACCCATCGTCCATGTGATCAAAAACGCGCAGCGACTGCCCTATAAACGCAAACAGTTCGGGGTTGCCTTCTTCTTCCTTGAGGCTTTTGTTAAGCACCTCGGTTACAAACAGAGCAATGCTCGCCTTGAGTACGTTATACGGAATCGTCTGGTACGGCTCGGGGCACTGCAACTCCGAGATGCGCGTAAGTCCGGCGGTTTTCTTGTGGTACACGACCAAGTCGAGCGGGGTGAGCGGCTGAAAGAACGATATTTTGCTCTTCGACTTACGGCTACCGCCCCGCACGCTGTTCACAATGTACGACTGCAAGCCGAAGTCTTCGGTGTAGATGCGGGTGACGATCGAGGTTTCTCGGTATCTGACGAAGTTAAGGACGATCCCCCGGGTTTTAAACAGCATGGTGGCAACTCTTTAGAGAAGAACAACTTCCGAAGTCCATCTTGTTCACGGAACCACCGCTAGCTTGCCCACGTAGGTTTCCGCACCGTCGGCTGAGGCACTGAAGAGTAGGTACACCCCCACGCTCACGGCTTGCCCAGCTTGGTTGCGCCCGTCCCAGGTGGCGATGCTACCCTGGGCTTGTAACTCACGCACCAACGCTCCCGACACCGTGGTGATCTTCACAATAGCATCTTGGGCCAACCCTTGGATCCCCACTGAACCCCCAAAACTACGGCGCACCGGGTTTGGAAACACCTCGACTGATTGGTGCGTACTCCCGCCCTCGGTCGCGCTCCCGCGGTACGAAACAAGACCTTGGTCGGTGGTTACGAATACTTCCCCGTCGAGCGGATTGATGGCAATGTCCAGAACAACGTCGGAAATCAGGGGGCTGTTTTCCGCCGTAAAACGCTGCACCAGTTCTTCGCCGATTTCGGAGAACAGCCACAGGCCGTTTCGGGTGCCCACCCACTTGCGGTTGCCCCCGTCCACGGCCAAACAAGTCACGTACTCGTCGCGCAGCAAGAACTGCCGTTCAAATATCGGTTTCACCAGCACCACCTCCGTAAACACCCGCGCCGGATTCGGCAGGTAGGCAATCCCCTGATCACCACTAAGCCACAGCAGTCCGTTGCGATCCACCACCAGGTCGGTGATCAAACGGCCGGGCAACTCATCTACTCCCACGCCTTGCCGTACCGACTGCACCTCTCCCCCCGACTCGCTCAGCGCCAGCACGTCGCTACCGGGTAAGTCCACCGATTCGGCGTTGCCCGCCAGCACCCATAAGGTACCCCTTAAGTCTAGCGCCAGGCGGCGGGGATAAACCGCCGAAGGGAGTAAGTTTGCACTGCTTTGCCACTGAGACTCGGTGAGCGAGTAAGCGTGTAGGGCGTCGGTCTCCGCGTAGCGACTCACCCAAAGGCGATCTGCTTGAATCGCCAGTGCGGTAAGCTCCTCGCGCACCGTACCCGCGGGGGGCGGTATACTTGTGAAATTCTGAGCGCCATCCCAGCGCCACAGCCCCCGCCCGAACGAAGCCAGGTAGTAGCTACCACTGCTCGGATCAAACGTAGCGTCGAGCAACGGGGCACCCGGATCAGGAATGCGGTGGGTAGCCCACTGCCCCGGCGCAAACGTAGAGAACACGCCTGACGGAGAGGCACCCAGCGCCATCAGCCGATCATCGAGCCAGCGCAACGTTCGAATGCTGTCCGAAGCCGGTCCGTTCGGCAAAAAAGTGACCCGCTCGCCCCCCGCTACGCGCACCAGTCCCTGGGTTTGATCCCCCACCCACAGCGTTCCCTGCTCGTCCAGGGCAGCATCCTGCGGAGTCAGCGCTCCTGTGCTACTCGCCACGCTTCCGCCGCGAAGGGTGATCACCGCCTCTTCAGTAACCGCCAGCAGCGCGTCCCCCGTCGTGCGCAGCGTCCGAAACGGAAGCAGGGTAGTCAGCTCCGTCGGCTGCCACCGTCCGCCCTGCCAGCGGAACAAACCCGTTCCGTCGTAGGCGGCGTACAGCGCCCCGTTGTGGTAGGCCACGTGGCGCACCTGACCCGATGGCACTGCCGGGCGAAAACGACGCCACGTGCTAAAGTCTTGCTGGTTGGTGGTGGGGGCCAGCGTATTGGCGATCACGCCCTCGTCGGTGGCCAAATAGATACTATCAGCCGAGGTGGTGGCCTGGTAGATCGCCAGCGGATCGCCGGTGGCACTAAGGCGGGTGTAGGAAGCGGTAATCCGAAGGACCCCATCGCTCAGCGTGAGCACCCGTACTCCCTGGCTGGTGCTCACGAAAAGCGTGCTGCCCCGCCAGTGGAGGTTGTAGATGACTTCCGCCTCGCTGGCGCTCCGGAGCAGGGCGAAGGGGGTAATGCGGCCGTCGGACAGCACATCGATGCCACCGCTTCGGTAGGCCAGGGCCAGGGTGGCGGAGGTGGGTTCGTAGGCCAGCGCCACCACTCCGCCCTCGCTGAATCCGTCGGTCTTCGACAGGATGCGTACGCTTCCGTCGCTACGCGAAACCGAGAACAAACCGTTTTCTCCCGCCGCGTACACCCGCTCGGGCGTGATGGCGACGTGCTTGATCTGGCGGTAAGAAAAGTGCGTCCGCCAGGTACCCAGGGGGATGGCGGGCTGGCCCAGCAACGGCAGCGACCCGGCTGCCAGGCTGAGTCCGAACGCGATGCGAAACACTACTTGAGTCTTTAGAACGAGGCGCATAGGCTACTGCTCGGAGGGGGGCGACTTCGGAACTGGCCGATCCCGGAAGAAGTAGGCGCGGCTACGGGCTTCGTAGGTCGTGTGGTCGCCCACCAGCAGCTGGTTATCTTCTGGTGACAGTCGGTAGGAGAAGGAGGCCGGAGCGCCCGACACCGTACAGATCGCGTGCACCTTGGTAACGTACTCGGCCACGGCCATCAGGTTGGGCATCGGGCCGAACGGCTGCCCCTCGTAGTCCATGTCTAGGCCCGCCACGATCACGCGCTTGCCGCGGTTGGCCAGCTGGTTGCATACCGAGACGATGGCCGCATCGAAGAACTGCGCTTCGTCGATGCCCACCACCCGGCAGTCGGTGGTTAGCTCTAGTAGGTCTTGCGCCTGGGCTACACTCATCGAGGGAATCCGATTCTGGTCGTGCGAAACCACGTCGTGGGGATGGTAGCGGTTGTCGGCCGTGGGCTTAAAGATCCGGACCACCTGCTTGGCGATGATAGCCCGGTTGAGTCGGCGGATGAGCTCTTCGGTTTTGCCCGAGAACATGCAACCGCAGATCACCTCGATCCATCCGGCCGGGGGCTCGCTAGAAGAAAGCCTTCCAATCTGCGGTTCAACAAACATAGGGTGCAAACGATAGTGAGGCGCAAAATAAGAAACTAAAGCGTTTTAAGTGATATATTTGCTAGGTATGGCCTTCCTTTTGTAGGTTGAGCGTTGTCACCATATCACATTGCCATGAATCATTCCTTAGACCTTTCTGCGCTAGAACAGTACAGCCAAACCTTCAGCGAGGAGGTGGCGCGCGAAGTATACGCCCGTCAGTCTCGGGTGAGCGGCCCCGATATTCTTTCTCTGACCCCGGTGAAGCAGGTAAACCTCTTTGTTATCAAAGCCCTGTTCGATCAGTGGCAGCAAGAAATTGACCGGCTGGAGAGTCCGTACTTCGACTACGACCACGAAGAGGTGCAGATAGCCCTGGAAGAGTTCATGAACACTTTGTCGCGGCATATCTCAGTGCCCGAGCCCCAGTTACATACTCTTTTGCTCACCGCTACCCAGGATACCCTGCTACTGCTGCTATCGCCCCCTACCTACTACGAGCGGGTGCTGGAGCGCCTGGGACGAGAACAACTGCACGCCGAAGACGTAAGGGGCTGGGTGAAGTACGTGAAAGTGAACGGGACACCCCTGAACGTACTTTCGGAGCGGACTTCCAATGAGGGAATGGGGATATCAGTGGACGAAGCCGCTCGGCTGCTAAACGCAGAAGCAGAGAAACTGCCCGCTACGTTGCCCGCCGATTATCGGGCGGCGTTCTCTCAGGTAGCGCCCCTTGCTGAGGAAAACATCCTAACCGGAAGTAGGGAGCCGGTAGCGCCCCCCCCGCTGGCGGAAGCTGCTGAGTCGTTCGACCCTCCTGTTGCCAGTCCCGCGGCCGACGAGCCGGTGCATCCCCGCACCCTCAACGACGAGCTTACGGCCGGACAGCGGGCCACCCTGGTTGATATTCACCAGCAGCAGAAGATCGCCAATATCAAGTCGTACATCGGCGTGAACCAGCGCTTTATGTTTATTCGCGAGTTGTTTAACAACAACGCTGAGGAGTACAACCTAGCGCTTGACAAGCTGGAGCAGCAAAACACCTACATTGAGGCGTTCAACTACCTACGCAACCACTACGCCCAGCCCAACCGCTGGAAGATGGACTCTGAGGAAGTAGTAGAGTTTCTGGAGATTATCGCGAAGCGGTTTTAATTAAGCATCTATTACCAAGCGAGAACTTAGCAAGGGGGTGAGAGTATGCAAGTATTCTTCGCTAAACCTATCCGCTAACCTAAACAGATGCCTTGGGTAGCGCACCGTAAACCTATCATTCATTACTACCTATACCATTGTATGACTATTCATGTTCGACTACTGCTTTTGTTAGTTACACTACCGATCTTAAATAGCTACGCTCAGGTCACTTTTGAGAAAGGTTATTTTATTAATGATGATAGAGAAAGGGTACCGTGTCTGATAAAGAACGTTGACTGGAAAAATAATCCTACAGAGTTTTATTACAAACTGTCTGAAGATGCAAGACCGCAGGTAGCCACCATCCAGGAAGTAAGAGAATTTGGAATTAGTGACAAACAAAAGTACGAGCGGTTAGAAGTAGGAATAGATCGTTCATCAGATGATTTGATGAGTTTGGACGATGATCGTCGCTTATCTTTTGAGCAGGAAATACTATTTCTTAAGGTGTTGGTCGCGGGCCAGGCTACGCTTTATTACTACGAGGATGCTAACCTCAGAAGATTCTTCGTAGCCACTGACAGCCAAGAAGTAGAACAGCTAGGTTACAAGCGCTACAAACTCCAGGTTAATAGGATAGGCGAAAACAACCTTTACCGTAGACAATTACTCAACATACTAAAATGCCCGAAGATAAGCTTCGACGATATTGAAGGTGTTGGTTATCGTAGAGATGAATTAATAAAACTGTTTGTAGCTTACAACCAGTGCCGAGAAGCTGATTACGTCACGTACCAAAAGAATCCTCATCAAGATAGGTTTAACCTTAATCTAAAAGCTGGAATTAATGCATCCTCTCTAAGTATAGAGAATCCTGCGAGGGGGAGTATCAGTGCTGATTTTGGAATGAAGACAAGCTACTGGTTAGGAGTAGAGGCTGAGTTTATACTGCCGTATCATAGAAACAAATGGGCTATTGTTGTAGCGTCAAGTTACCAACCCTTCACCTCTACTGTTCAAGCAAGAGGCGGCCGTACTGTCACGATCGATTATCACGCTCTAGAGGTATCCGCGGGAGCGCGGCACTTTCTTTTTCTTAATGATATTAGTAGACTGTACGTTAGCGGTCAGGCTGCCTTCGGATTCGCATTGAACTCTGATATCAAATACGATGGGTCAGTTGAGCTGGATGTAAGTGGCGCCCCTAACCTAGTGTTTGCAGCGGGCTACCGTTACCGTAACCGGTACAGTGTAGAAGCGCGTTATGGAACCGGTAGGAATGTACTGAGTAACTACCTCAGTTGGAACGCCGGTTATCAAAGTCTATCCCTTGTGGTAGGATATACCCTTTTCTAAACTATGCCGTGTTAGCATTTAAGCTCTTTAATATCTCCGTATGAGCATAACATTGGCGCTCAGCAAACGTTATCTGAGGCTACGCAGTGGACCGCCAAAAGAATCAACAAATTCCAGTTAGCTTTGAATCTCATTTTCCCTTCGTACTTCTCTCCGAAACCATAATGCACCTAATACAAACAATCCGCTTCCTAAAGTCATGAGTCCACTTTGGCCGAATCCCGTAATGAAAATTACTATTCCTGCGATTGTCATTACTAATGATAAAAAGAGCCACGAAACTATTGAATCACCGCCAAAAATTATCCCGAGAAGCAATTCAACAATTAGCATTAAAATGGTGCTGGTTACTACCTTCCTAGAAAAGTAGTTAAAATCCTCTGAATATCTTGTTCCTTTCTTTTTTCCTCGTTGAGAAGCAGCATGAACTTCCTGCTCCCACCTTGTCCGTTTTTGTTCATCTATTCTATTCCGACATTCATGATGGGCTAGAAGTTCGTCATAATGCTCCCTTCTTGAACTATCTAACAACACCTCATATGCTTCTGTCAATTCGATGAAACTTCGAGTAGCATTGGGATAATTATTCTTATCCGGATGGAGTTTTGTTGCAGCTAGTCTATACGCTTTTTTTAGTTCCTGTCTTGAGGCAGATCTTACTCTACCCGACGGTTTTGTAAATGAAGCCAAACCTTGCCCAGGCTGCGTCAACAGCTAGCTGTAGCGGTTCACTGATTTGCTGTTTGTAAAACTCTCTCACTAGGTTTAATCCTCTTCTAAAGACACTATATTGTGGGTATCCATGTTTTTTGACTCTCACCGGGTTTGCCTTTCCCGCTTCGATGCCAGTGGCCCAGCAGATTGTGTAAGCCATAGAGACCAAAGCAAAGAGCTTTCTGTATTTCATGATACAACGCAGTGAAGAATCTTCCAGATTGAAGCCGCGTTGCTTAATAGCTTGAAAGAATACCTCAATAGACCAGCGTCTTTTGTACCAAGGTTGCAATGTTTGTGGCAATGTGGTGCCAATCAGATAAAGCAGTTCACCATCTTTGCCATAGGATAACGATAGGTTGACTGATACGCCATCTACTATTGCATTTTGTTGATAGTAGGACTCATTGCCTGAGCTCATTACCTCTTCGGCCCAAAGCCTCTTTCCGCTAGCCAGCAAAATAGAATGGTGCTTAGGCACTCGTACGCAAAAGGGGACCTTCTCTTTTTTTAGTCCCGGCGGGGAACCGCAACCCAGCCATGCTTGCCCAACGAATTCCCGGTCCATAACCAGCATTTGGATACGTGATTTGCCAATAGCAGCAATCAGCGATTTGAATAAGGTAATTCGGTCAGCCGCATTGCTATTGCCGCTTTTGTTGTCCAGCAGTTCAAAATAAATTGGTACAGCCATCTTACCAATACTCACTACAGCACATAAGACGTTGACTTGTGTTTTTCCAAAATCCCATTCAGTACGGTCAATGCTAAGTACCAGTGGCCTTTGAGGCAAAAAACTCAACAGGAAAACAGCCAATTGCGAGTAGTCAAATCTCACTTTAGTAAAGAAATCCTGTATTCTGCGCTCAATTGAGCTAGCTTTGATGGGTTTATCTATCTTATCAGCAATTTCAGAGAAGACCACCGAACGGCTTTTGATTACACCCCCAATCATCTGGCAGAGAAATTCCTGGCGCTTTTTGTGAGGCACTATCTTGGTGGTTCGTATCAATTCGTATATCTTGTCTGTCGGATTGTTATCCATTGAAAAAGCTAGTTTTGTTGTTTGGCGACTACAAAAATTAGCTTTTTCTCTCTCCTATTCAACCCTTATTTAAAACCGTCGGGTAGAGTAGGCAGATCTATGAATTGTTAACATTTTATAATAATCCTTCAGCATCAAGTCTATTTAAGGTTGAGACTACCGCGTGAGCAACTGCATACGGTGCGCGTCGAGCTTCAGGAGGATGAACAGCAGAATGGTGAATGCCCACAGCGAGGAGCCGCCGTAGCTAAAGAAGGGTAGGGGAATGCCAATCACCGGAAACAGACCGATGGTCATGCCGATGTTAACGGCGAAGTGGAAGAATAGGATCGCCGCCACCGAGTAGCCGTAGACGCGCGCGAAGGTTGATTTCTGCCGTTCGGCGATGGTGGTCACCCGAATGAGCAGGGCTACGAACAGCACAATCAGCAGTAGACTACCCAGCCAGCCGTGCTCTTCGCCGATGGTGCAAAAGATAAAGTCGGTACTCTGCTCGGGGACAAAGTCGAATTTGGTCTGCGTGCCCTCCAAGAATCCCTTGCCCCAGAACCCTCCCGAACCGATGGCGATCTTCGACTGGGTCACGTTCCAGCCGTAGCCCAGCGGGTCGGCGTCGGGGTTGATCAGGGCTTTCACCCGGTTCTGCTGGTGGGGCTTCAGCACGTGCGTCATAAACAAGTCGACGCTCACCACCACCGCGATTATCGAGAGCGTAGAAGCGCCAATCACGATGATCCGTCTGGTTTTTTTAGCGTTGATACCGATAAGCAGAAAGGCGGTAACCACGGCCGCAATAATAATGTACACCTGGTCGATATACAGCGTAAGCACGAACAGCACCCCCACGGCAATGCCGATGCCCAGCAGCAGGGGCGAAAAGCCCTCGCGGTAGAAAACAATCACCAAAGCACTGTACACCATGGCCGTACCGGTGTCTCCCTGCAGGATGATCAGCACCGCCGGGAGAAACGTGATGGCGAACAAGATAAGCTGGGGGCGAAGGGTACTAAAGATTTTAGGTCTCAGACTAATGAACTTAGCCACGGCCAGGGCGGTCGCAAACTTAGCAAACTCCGAGGGCTGAATTCTGAAACTGCCAACCGCGAACCAGGACTTGGAACCCGCGATCTCGCGTCCGAATAATAGAACACCGATCAGAATTAAAATAACCGCGGCGTAGATAAGCAACGCGAACGAGTCGTAGAAGCGAAAGTCCATCAGCATAATCACCGCGATGATCACCACCGAGGTACCAATCCAGATGAGCTGCCGCCCGGAGTTGAGCGTCAACGAAAAGATGCTCTGGTCGACCTGCTGCGGGTCATACACCACGGCAAAGATGTTGAGCCACCCCAGCCCTACCAGCACGAAATACAGCGCCACAACGCTCCAGTCAATTCCGTTTCCAAACTGCTGTTCTGCTCTCATTCTTCTAATTATAAACCCTCCGGTGTCGTGCTACGGGAGCGTCTAGTAAATAAAGTCGCCCTTCAGGATGTACTCTTCTATGGCGGGCCGATCGGTACAGTTTTTCAGGTACTTTTCGATCATCAGGCCCGAAATGCCGGCCGCGGCACGCGCTCCCTGCCCGGCGTTTTCTACGTAGACCGCCAGGGCGATCTTGGGGTCGTCTTTGGGAGCAAAGGCAATAAACACCGAGTGGTCTTCTTCGCCCCGGTCTTCGTTATCCACCGTGCCGGTCTTGCCGCACACTTCTATGTCTGCTAGCTTGGCCCGGTACGAGCCCGTTCCTCGCTCTACCACCGCCGCCATAGCCTCTACGGCCACCTCGAAGAATTTCGGCTCAATCATGGTGAAGTGCTTCTCTTGGTATTGTTCCAACGGCTCACCGTCTTCTCCCACCGACTTAATCAGGTGGGGAGTGATGTAGTGGCCCCGGTTGGCAATAATGGCTGCCAGGTTCGCCATTTGCAACGGCACAATCTGAAGCTCGCCCCGGCCGATGGCATTGGAGTAGATGGTCGAGAACTTCCAGTGGTTACCGCCGTAGATGCGGTCGTAGAGCGAAGGACCAGGAATGTAACCGCCTTTTTCGTGGGGCAGGTCTACTCCTAACGGTTGACCCAGGCCGAAGCTCATCACGTAGTCGCGCCATTTGGTAAGTCCGATTTCAGTGTCCTCAAAGGTGTTTTCTGACTTGCCCTGGTTGAGAATTCGCTTGTAGACGTTCCAAAAGTAGGGGTTGCACGATACCTCAATGGCTTTTTGCAGGTCGGCGTGCGAGTGGGGGCCGTGGCACGAGATGATGCTGCGGTCGCAGTTAAACACCGTACGCTCGCTCACCACTCCTTCTTGTAGCGCAATTAGCGCCTGCACAATCTTGAAGATAGAACCAGGGGGGAAGGCACCCATCAGGGGGCGATTGAACAAGGGCTTGGTGGTATCCGACGCCAGTTGGCTGTAGGTTTTCCCGAACGTATTGCCCGACAAGCGGTTGGGGTCGTAGGTGGGGGCTGATAGGAAGGTGAGGATTTCTCCTGTTTTGGGCTCAATGGCTACGATACTACCACGCTTGCCCTGCATCAGCGTTTCGGCGTAGCCCTGCAGGTCGATGTCGATGGTAGACTGAAGATTGTCACCGGCGATGGATAGCGTATCGAAGGCTCCATCTTTGAATGAGCCTTTTTCTACACCCCGCACGTTTACCATCTTGTAGCGCACCCCCCGCTTGCCCCGTAGCTTGGGCTCGTACTTAGATTCCAATCCACTAATGCCAATGTAGTCTCCCTGCCGGTAGTACCCTGCCGAGTCGCGCTCTAGTTGGTAGCGGCTAATCTCGCCGATGTACCCCAGGGCGTTGGCCATGCTGCGGTAGGTGTACGCCCGGTTGGTTCGAGCCTGAATGCGGAAGCCCGGGAAGTTAACCAGATAATCTTGTACCGTAGCGAAGGTGGTATTGGAAACCTGCTTGATAAACACCGAAGGCTTCACGTAGGAGTAGCCTTTTGCTTTCTCTAACTTCTCGATAAACTCCTGCTTGGTAATATCAAACAGTTGGCAGAAGGCCAGCGTATCCTCAATTTCAACCTCCTTGGGGATAACCTCCAGATCGTATACCGGTGCGTTGTAAACAACCAGCTTACCGTTACGGTCGTAGATCAGCCCCCGGAAGGGATAGCGCACCACCCGCTCGATGATGTTGTTGTTGGCTTTCAGTTCGTACTCTTCGTCCAGCACCTGGATAGCGAAGAGCTTCGCCAGGAAGATAACTCCTACCAGGATAAACGTAAGGCGGATGACGTACTTCCGGTTGGTATTCATAATACGGTTCTGCGGGATGAGGAGGACAGAATGTATTGGATGATGACAATCATCAGCAGGGTAAAGATAGCACTCGTAAAAATCTTTGCAAGCGACAGTCCGAAAAGCTGGAGATTAGCCGCCTCGATAAAGAAGATAAGCGCGTGGTGGATCAGCAGCATCGGGAAGGCGTAGGTAGCAAACCACCGTAGCCCCAGAGCCTGCGGCGTAGGAACTGCCCCAATGTCGTAGCCCCCGCGCGGGGTAAGAAACGTAAGCCAGCGGGGGCGGATAAACATAATAAACACGCTGGCGGCCGCATGGATGCCCAGGGTGTTGTAGAAAGCGTCCACCAATAGGCCCGACACAAACCCTAACAGCATGGCCGTGACCACCCCGGTTTCAATGGGAAGCAACAGGATAAAGGCTACGTACACGTAGCAGAAGGCGGTATCGTACAGCACCAGGTTACGAACCACCATAATCTGCAGGATGGTGAACACCAAGAAGTTAAGCACCTGGGGTAGCAGCTGGCGGCTATTCATTGGCGAAGCGGTGTTTTTGTACCAAAGAATCTTTTTCGTGCTTCAGCGTATTGTTCACCACGTACACGTACCCAAGCTGGTAGAAGTTAGTAGCCAGGTCTACGTCGATAGTATAGAACGCGGCATCTTCTTCGGGGCGCACCTGAGCCACCGTACCGATGGGGATACCCGGCGGATAGATGCCGCTGTAGCCCGAGGTAACGATGCTATCGCCCTGAATGATGTTAATGTGGATGGGAATGTTGGTGAGGCTCGCGGTGCGCGAATCGCGTCCGTTCCACTGCAACGACCCCAGCGTATTGGACCGCTTTACCAGCGCCGACATAAACATGTCGGTGTGCAGCACCGAGGTGATCAGCGCGTAGTGTTCGGAGACATCCTGCACCTTGCCCACCACGCCGGTGGGGCTAATTACTCCCATATTCGGGCGGATACCGTCGGCGCGTCCCTGGCTGATGGTGACGTAGTTTTTAGCCCGGTTCACGGTATTGTCCACCACCCGGGCGGGCAAGAAGGCGTACTGCTGGTAGCGCAGGCTATCCTGCTGGCTGGACTTGTTAGGGAGCAGAACGACCGAATCTTGGGCCAGCGCCCGTCGCGCCAGCGAGTCGTCCGACAGATAGGTGGGCATGATCGGTCGCAACGTGCGTTGACTCGCTACTGCCTGTCGCAGGCGAGCGTTCTCTTCGGCCAACTGCTCGTTCACCGACTCCAGCCCGAAGTACGTAGAGAGCGTGTTGCTGGTTTCCAGTACGCTGGCCACCACGTAGTTAGAAGTGTTGACAACAGCGGCGCGGTGGTACGTATTGGTATTAACGATAAAGCTCGTACTGATTCCCTCTAGCAGCACGAATAGAACGGATGCTCGGTACTTGAGGAACAGTGATAATAAGTTGTGCATCTATGCTATTAAGTCATCAATACCGACTTAAACTGATTGAATTTTTTGAGGGCCACTCCCGTGCCACGCACCACGGCGCGTAGCGGATCGTCGGCCACGTGTACCGGAAGCTTGGTCTTGAGCGCCAGGCGCTTGTCTAGTCCGCGCAGCAGCGCCCCGCCGCCGGTCAGGTGAATACCGTTGTCGTAAATGTCGGCCGACAGTTCGGGCGGAGAAATCTCCAGCGCCTTCAGGACGGCCTCCTCAATTTTTGAAATAGACTTATCCAGGGCGAAAGCAATTTCAGAGTACGACACCTTGATCACCTTCGGGATGCCCGTCATCAGGTCGCGTCCGCGAATTTCGTAATCGTCCGGCTCGTCGTCGAGCTCGGTCAGGGCTGAGCCCACCTCCAGCTTTACTTTTTCGGCCGAGCGCTCGCCGATCAGCAGGTTGTGCTGTCGGCGCATGTAGTCCAGAATGTCTTTGTTAAAGGTGTCGCCCGCCGTGCGGATCGATTGGTCGCACACAATACCCGACAGGGCGATCACGGCAATCTCGGTGGTGCCCCCTCCGATGTCAACCACCATCGAGCCTA
This sequence comes from Tunicatimonas sp., assembly GCA_049650865.1. GTDB lineage: Bacteria > Bacteroidota > Bacteroidia > Cytophagales > Cyclobacteriaceae > Tunicatimonas. The sequence continues at coordinate 10,915 of JBASAY010000177.1, read as the reverse complement.
CGGGCTGGTCGATGTCGATGCCAATGCCGATGGCGGCCGCGATGGGTTCGTGAATCATATACACCTCCTTGGCCCCGGCGTGCTCGGCTGAGTCGCGTACCGCGCGCTTCTCTACTTCGGTGATGCCCGACGGAATGCAGATGATCATGCGGTGCGAAGAGGGCAGGTAGCGGTTGCCGGTGTCGATCATCTTGATCATCCCGCGGATCATGTGCTCGGCGGCGTGGAAGTCGGCGATCACTCCATCCTTGAGGGGGCGGATGGTCTTGATGTTCTCGTGGGTTTTCTCGTGCATCTGCATGGCCTGTCGGCCGATGGCCAGCACCTTGTTGGTGGTGCGGTCGATGGCGATGATGGAGGGCTCATCAACCACGATCTTCTCCTTGTTGATAATGAGGGTGTTGGCCGTTCCAAGGTCGATGGCTATATCACTGGAGAAAAAATCAAACAATCCCATGCGCGATTTACTATTGTGGTTTGAGGTATACTACTGTTCTTGAGCGTGGCACAAATTTGCCGGAAGAATCAAGTATTTAAAACATTATTTGACAGGTTCGCGGGATACGTAAGAAATCTTCTAAAACTTCGTCAAACGCCGGGTACCGGATGAAGCCGTTGCAGTCAATGCGAAAGGTCGCCCAAAATTAGAACGAAATTCTCACTATTAATAACGACGGTGCGCAATTTCTTCGGAAGCAGCACCAACCCGCTACCGCTGAGGGTGCAGGTTCGGGCGGCAATGCTGCGAATCGTTGGCTTTACTTACGCTCACCGGCTGAGTACGCTAGCAAGGCTCAGGCCACCAAATGTTACGTTTTGCTGCCGATGGTCAGAGCGTTTCTTCCGATTGCTCGTCTTGCTTGGCTTTCTCCAGCGTACTCATCACGTTAAGGCTGTCTACTACGTCATCATAAATTTCATTCATCAGCTCCATGTTGTCGAGGTAGTACGTGTAACTTTCTAAGTATACCGAATCGGTGAAACCGTGCTGGTTCATCAGGTGCTTCTCGTAATTCCGAAACAGAATCTCGGTCGAGTCGGACTGGCGCACTTCCGCGTAGTTCATCTTGGCTTCGGCAAGGTGAAGGTCAATCAGGAAAGACACCATCTGCTGCTGGCTGAGCAATTGGCCCGGGGGCTCGGCCACGGTGGCACCACGGCTGCATCCGGTAAGGGTAGCAACCGCAGTTAGTATGATGAATAGTATTTTAGAGAGTCCATAGTCGATGGTCCATAGTCGATAGTCCATAGTCCACAATCGATGGTCCATCGTCGATAGTCCATCGTCGACAGTCCATGGTTGGCTGTGGACTATAGACCGTCGACTATGGACTGTGGACTGCTTGCTGCTCACGGTTCTACCAGCTGTTCTTTGACTTCTTTCCACGGTAATTACAAAACATTTAGAGTTTGCTCTTTTATCTTTTCAAGGTCTTCTTTCATGTTTACCACGTGGCGCTGTAGCGCGGCGTCGTTGGCCTTCGAGCCGATGGTGTTAATTTCCCGCCCGATCTCCTGGCCGATAAAGCCCAGCTTTTTGCCCTGCGAGGTGGGCTGGTGCAGCACGTCTAAGAAGTAGTCCAGGTGGTTGGTGAGGCGAATTATCTCTTCGTTCACGTCTAACTTTTCCAGGTAGTAGATCATCTCCTGCTCCAAGCGGTTCTGATCGATCAGTTCGGTGATGGTTTGTTCGTTCAGGTGCTCCTCTAGTCGGCGGCGCACGTACTGGTCGCGCTGTGGAATGATCTCCTGAATCTCTGCCAGGGCAGACTGAATCCGTTGAACGCACGCTTCCATGTCTTTCTGTAGTGCCGCGCCTTCCTGCTGGCGAAAGGCGTCGCAGTGGTTCAGCGCGCTGCGGATTGTGCCCTGGATGGTGCCCCACCCGTGTTCGTCTACCTCGGGGGGCGCTCCGGGCTGCACCACGTCGGGCGATTGCGCGGCGATGCGGAACAGGTCGGGGGGAGTTTCATTTAACTCGTCGGCTACGCTTCGGTAGGCTTGATAGTAGGCCTTGAGCAAAGCCTCATTAACCGTGGGAGCCTCCTCGAGGCCGTCCTTGAGGGTATAGTCGACAGTGAGTAATACCTTTCCCCGTTGCAGCACGTCGGATGTCAGGTTGCGTACCGTGATCTCGTGCTGGCTTAGGGGACGGGGAAGTTTGATAATGGCGTCGAGGAACTTGGAGTTTAGGGTTTTTACTTCCACCTGAACGCTAAACCGCTCGGTGTCGGCCGTTGCTTTACCGTAGCCCGTCATTGATTTAACCATGCGCAAAATTTGATTGAGTGGGGTTGGCAACCTACTCATTGCGGCAACAGAATCCTAGCCGAATGCCGCATAAGCCTGCTGCGCCAGTTGCTTGGAGGTTTCCAGATCGTCGTTGCGAATAATGAGGTCGAAGCGGTCGGCGAACGACATTTCGTAGGCGGCTTTTTCCAGGCGCTGGTTGATACTGTCGGAAGGGTCGGAGGCGCGGGCGAGTAGGCGCTGCTTGAGTGCCGCTAGGGAAGGAGCCTGCACAAACACCGCAAGCGCCTGGGGGCCAAAGTACTCTTTAAGGGCCAAACCTCCCTTCACGTCAATGTCGAAGATCACGTGGCGTCCTCCGTTCCAGATGCGCTCTACTTCCGATTTTAGGGTTCCGTAGTAGCGTTCGGGGTACACCTCCTCCCACTCCACAAAGGAGTTCTGTTGGATATGTTCTTTAAACGATGCGGGGGAAAGGAAGTAGTAGTCGTGACCGTGGACCTCGCCCGGGCGGGGTGGCCGGGTGGTTGCTGAGACAGAAAAAGAAAGATTGGAGTTGGTAGCGAGCAGGTGGCGAACCAGGGTGGTCTTACCGGAACCGGAGGGAGCAGAAAAGATGATGGCTTTACCCTGATGGGAGGACACCTACGATACGGTTTGCACGCGAACGTGCTGGCGGATAAAAGAGAGAAGTTCCTCGGGAGCCACGTGGCGACCAAGTTTGTCGCGCACTGCCTCACGAAAGGCACGCTCGTTTTGGTAGCAATCGATAACGTCGGGCCAGTTAACAATGTGCTGATGAAAAAATTCAGTGTCTTGCGAGGAGGCTTGGCTGTCGAGTACCAGGGGCATCAGCTCCAGGCACTTTTTGTATTGGTCACTTTCTTTGGATAACATAGAAGATCAGCAATTATAAAAAGTTAAGTATCTACCGCTGCGCTTGGTAGCCCATAGACTCAGCGTATGTTTTAAGTTTATCCTTTAAAAGGTTCCGGGCGCGGTGCAATCGCGAGCGTACGGTACCAATGGGTATATCCAAAATTTTAGCCATCTCTTCGTAGGTAAACCCTTCCAGGTCACACAGGATAATCACCGTTCTGAAATCTACCGCCAGCGCGTTGAGCGCGTTAGAGATTTCGTCGCCGATCATATCCTGCACCGCCTCCACGCGAAGGTCGGTGGTGATGCTGGCGTCTACATCATCCGAGTTGTAGTACGTTTCAACTTCTTGGTAGTCGACCTTAGCGGGTTCTTTGCTTTTTTTCCTAAAGTCATTAATGAAGCTGTTCTTTAAAATGCGGAACAGCCACGCTTTGGCATTAGTTCCTCGCTGAAACGAATCAATAAAACGAAATGCCTTCAGATAGGTCTCCTGCACTAAATCCTTCGCATCGTCCTCGTCAAAGGTGAGGCGGTAGGCAAAGTTGTACATAGAATCTATCTGCGGTAGAAATTCATTATCGAAAATAGCTACCTTTTCCTTTTCCGAATACTGGTTACGCTTAACCTCAGTACTTTCATCTTGGGTAACGGACGCAGACTTTGGTTGCGCCTCATTGTTTGCTTCCTGCTTCTCAGCCATGGGTGCGTTTTTTATGATATGTAAAATTGCGTTGGGTTGGCAATCTACCTTCAATATTAACTGCGTATTGCTGATAAAGTTATTCTATTTCTTAATAACTTTGCCACCATGTTACAACGCGTTCAGTCTATTTTTCTGCTAGGAGTAGCCCTGTGCATGGGCTCTTTATTAATCACCGATATCTGGGAAGAAACCCTGCCCGACCGCAACCAACGCATCGAGCTCGATGCCTTTGCGCTGCAAACTACCTCACTGGGTAGCGCTGATGCGGCAAGCTTTGAGGTGGTACACAACACCTGGTTTATTGCGGCCTTTGCCACGCTGTCGGCCATTGTGGCCTTTTACGAGATCTTCCGCTACAAGAGCCGCCTCACCCAACTTAAGCTAGGCTTCTTTAACGTGCTGCTGATGATCGTGGTGCTGGGAAGCACGGTCTACTACATCTTTCAGGGAGAGACCTTGTCGGCCAACGCTACCCAGGGCGACTTTGAGACGGGTATCTATCTGCCCGGGCTAGCCCTGATCTTCAATCTACTAGCCAACCGCTTCATCCGCCGCGACGAACAACTGGTGCGCTCGGTAGATCGCCTGCGCTAGCTTTGCATAGTCTCTGGTCACTGGTCCTTTGTCTTTTGTAAATTTGACCAGTGATCGTTCCACGACGACCAATGACCGGGTTCTGCCAAACTGTCAGTAATTGGTTGAGTGGAACGGCCTTTGTCGTTGCTGCCTGAAATCTATTGTCTAATCAAACGAACCTAATCCAATGGTAGAAGAAAAGGGTACTATATCCATCAATACGGAAAATATCTTTCCGATCATCAAGAAATTTCTGTACTCCGACCACGAAATCTTCTTGCGCGAACTGGTTTCCAACTCCGTCGACGCTACCCAGAAGCTCAGGCGCTTGGCCAGCATGGGCGAGTACACCGGCGAGCTGGGCGAAGCCAAAGTGACCGTAAGCATCAACGAAAAACTGAAGACCATCACGGTGAGCGACCACGGCATCGGCATGACCGATGATGAGGTGAAGAAGTACATTAACCAGATTGCTTTTTCGGGCGCTACCGAGTTTTTAGAGAAGTACAAAGATGCGGGCGAAGACAAGCAAATTATCGGGCACTTCGGGCTGGGCTTCTACTCGGCTTTTATGGTAGCCGACCGGGTGGATATCATCACCAAGTCGTACCAAGAGGGCGCCGAGCCCGTGAAGTGGACCTGTGACGGCAGCACCGAATTTGAGCTGGCCCCCGCCGTGAAGAAAGAAGTGGGCACCGACGTGGTGCTGCACGTAAACGAAGACTCGAAGGAGTTTCTGGAGAAAGGCCGCCTGCAGGGCATTCTGGACAAGTACTGCAAGTTCTTGCCCGTTGAAATTGAGTTCGACGGCAAGATGGTCAATAACCCGAACCCCGTCTGGACCAAGTCGCCCAGCGACCTGACCGACGAGGATTATATAAACTTTTACAAAGAGCTGTATCCCTTTGCCGAAGACCCGCTGTTCTGGATTCACCTGAACGTAGACTACCCTTTTAACCTTACCGGGGTGCTCTACTTCCCCAAGATCAAGCAGGAGCTGGAGCCCACGCGTAACAAAATTCAGCTCTACTCCCGGCAGGTGTTTATCACCGACGAGGTAAAGGACGTGGTGCCCGAGTTCCTGATGCTGCTGCACGGCATCATCGACTCGCCCGATATTCCCCTTAACGTATCGCGAAGCTACCTGCAGTCGGACAGCAACGTGAAGAAGATCAACGCGCACATTACCAAGAAGGTAGCCGACAAGTTAAGCGAGTTGTTCAAGAAAGACCGCGCCGCCTACGAGGAAAAGTTCGGCAGCATCGGGCTGTTCGTGAAGTACGGTATGATTACCGAAGACAAGTTCTACGACAAAGCCACCAAGTTTGCGCTGCTTAAAAACGTAGACGGTAAATACTTTACGCTGGATGAGTACCAAGAGCAGATCGCCGCTGCGCAGACCGACAAGGATGGTAACGCCGTGTACTTGTATACCACCGACCCCGGCCAGCAGGATACCTTTATCCGCTCAGCCCGCAAGAAGTCGTACGACGTGCTGGTGCTGGACGGTCCGCTCGACAGCCACTTCATCAATATGCTGGAGCAGAAGCTGGAAAAAACCAACCTGAAGCGCGTGGATGCCGACACGGCCGACAAGCTTATCGACAAGAACGAGAAGATGGACAGCGTGCTGTCGGACAAGGAAACCGAAACGGTAAAGGGAGTATTCGAGAAAGCCATCGACAACGCTTCGATGACAGTGACGGTAGAGTCGCTCTCTCCCGATGAGATGCCGGTGACCATTACGCTGCCCGAGTTTATGCGCCGCATGAAGGACATGGCCGCTTCGGGCGGCGGAGGTTTCTCTATGATGGGGCAGATGCCCGATCAGTACAGCGTGACGATCAACGCCAATCATTCACTTACCGGCAAAATTCTGAAGGCGGCGGGCGAAGACCAGCAGGTGCAACTGGCCAAGCAGGTGGTAGACCTGGCCAAGCTGTCGCAGAACATGCTCACCGGCGCCGACCTGACGCACTTCATCGAGCGCAGCGTCGAGATGGTAGCCGAATAATTATTGTTGGTTGTTAGCCGAACGCAGGGTGGCCTTGGCAAAGGCTACCCTTTTTTCACTATAGAGGCTTTACAAGATCAGATCAGAAAATACCGTCCGATGGGATAAGCACTAATTTTTATCTTTGCGGCTATGAGTAAAAAGAATACTGCTGAAATAAACATTCCCGAAGAAGTTATTGTCAGTAAAATCTACCTGATCAAAGGGCATAAAGTAATGTTGGACAGTGACCTAGCCGAACTCTATGACGTTCCTACCCGACGACTTAATGAACAAGTGAAACGTAACCAAGACCGTTTTCCGGACGACTTTATGTTCACGCTCACTACCGAGGAATGGCAAGACTTGAAATCGCAAAATGCGACATCAACCGGAGTGTCGGCCAAAAGTTGGGGCGGCCGTAGAACCTTACCCAATGCATTCACCGAGCACGGCGTATTAATGCTGTCCAGCGTACTCAACAGTCAGCAAGCGATAAAGACCAACATCCAAATCATGCGTATCTACAATAAAATGCGCCAGATGTTGATCACTCATCAGGATTTACTATTGAAGTTCAACGAATTAGAAGCCCGCGTTGGGAAGCATGATCAAAGTATCAGCCAAATCTTTGCCTACCTAAAACAGTTGCTACAGGAGCAGAGCGAGCCACGAGAACCCATTGGCTTCAAACCTACCAAGAAGGAGTAACCAGCCGCAAAACACATAACCTCTCTGCAGTAAAGGCCCGCGTATGGTTGGGAAATGTTTACACCCCCAGAAGATCAGGGCAAAATATCAAAAGGGCAAGTTTAGCTTTCTTTTTCAATACAAAAAACTAGCGTGAGATGAGGAGATTTTGAGGATAAAGTTAAGTACGGAAGGATACAGGTTTAGCTTCAGCAAAAGATGGGATTGCTTTCAAACTTTATCCTGATAAATCTTTAAGGCTCGTGACGACCGCGCCACGACGGCACGAACCTCCGGATGAAAAATTATCAAAATAACGCCTCTAAAAAAACACAAAGCATCGAACTTGGAAATCTTTGCGGGGCAACTGATGTTCTTTAATCAAGAATTTGTGTACATTCCTATTGCCCGGGCAGTGGGTATCGTACTCACCTAGCGCTAATTACAACCTACGCACCGCATGTTTAATCTACTTACGTACCTGCTTCTTTCGTTCGTTCTACTAAGCGGTTGGGCCTCGGCGCAGATTGTGCAGCCCGAACGCATCGAAATTGAGGTGGAGGCCAACAGCAACGACTTCGTGGTGGTGTCGGCCGACGAGCGGGGATTGCTGCTGTTTCGTGACACCGAAGAACGCGCCGCCGTGCGCGGTAAAAAGCTCTGGGAGTTTATCTACTACGATACCTCCCTCAAGGAGCAGTGGAAGCGCACCTACGCCCTGGATTTCTCGCTGTCGCTGCGGGGCTACGACTACGACCGCGGGCAGCTGTGCGTGCTGTTTCAGAACGGTCCCTACCGCGACAAACCGCTGGAGATGATGAACATAGCGGTAACCACCGGCGACACGTCTCACCATACCGTGCGCCGCATTGTGCCGGTCGATCTGGATTTCTTCGAGATTGTGGGGCAAACCGTGGTGCTGGGGGGCAACGTAAACTACCGCCCGGTGGTGGTGCACTACGATATGTTTAACCGCAAGGTGCGGGTGCTGCCCGATATCTACCGCGAAGACGGCCAGATCATCGATATTATACCAAACCCCAGCGACAATACCTTCGACGTGCTCATTGCCGAAACTACTCCCCAGAAGGTAAAAACCGTTACCATCAAGGCCTACGACCAGTACAGCAACCTGCTGCAGAGCACCCCGCTAAAGCCTAAGGACCGTAAGAACCTGCTCGATGCTCAGGTAACCGGTTTCGACGGGGAGAAGCAGTTTCTGGCGGGCACCTACGGACCCAAACGGTCGCGTTACTCGCGGGGCATCTTCGTAGCTTCGTTGCAACCCGACGGCACCCAGCAGATACGCTACTACCACTACGCTGATCTGGAAAATTTCTTTGGCTACATGCGCGAGCGGCGCGAAGAGCGCGTAAAGCGGCGCATTGCCAGGAAGAAGCGCGACGGCAAAAAGATTCGGCTTAACTACCGCATGGTGGTGCACGAGCTGATCTCGGACGATGACAAGTACATCATGCTGGGCGAAGCCTACTATCCGAAGTACAATAGCTACTACTACAACGGCTTTGGTGGCTACGCTCCCGCCTCGCGCCACAACGACCTGTACTTCGACGGCTACCGCTACACCCACGCCGTGGCGGTGTGCTTCGACCGCAAAGGGGAGTTGCTGTGGGATCATACCTTTAAGCTCGACAACGCCAAGAGCATGGAGCTGAAGCAACTGGTGCACGTAAGCACCAAAGACGATCAGGTGGTACTGATGTACTCGTACGAGGGTGAAATCAAGTCGAAGGTGATTAACGATAACGGAGCGGTGCAGGATGACGTGACCTCACCCATTAAGCTGGCGCGCGATACCGACGAGGTAAAGAAGCGCGATAACGATATCGTGGGCATCACCAAATGGTACGACGATTACTTCTACGTGCACGGGGTGCAGGACATCAAAAGCGTAGCCCACGCCCGCGGCACTCCCAGCCGAAAGGTGTTCTTCATCAACAAGGTGGCATACAATTAGTCGATAGTCGACAGTCGATAGTCCACAGCTACTTGTGCTGCCGCCTATGGACTGTCGACTATCGACCGTGGACTATGGACTAATTACTTTTTCCCGTATTTTGCGCCGCTACCGATGGAAGAGAAAAAACTTATCGTTCCTGCCCCCCTACTCAAGGTGATCGTTAGTCGGCTGTGTCACCAGCTGATCGAGTACCACCGTTCGTTCGAGCATACGGTACTGATCGGCCTACAGCCCCGGGGCATCTACCTGGCCAACCGAATTCAGGCCGAACTTAGTAATATTTTAGAGCGTGACGTCCGCTTGGGCTACCTGGACACGACCTTCCACCGGGATGACTTCCGCCGCCGCGACACCCCCTTGACCGCGAGCCGTACTGACATTCCCTTTGTGCTGGAAGACCGGAACGTGGTGCTGATCGACGACGTGCTCTACACCGGGCGGACGGTACGCGCGGCGCTCGACGCCATGACTACCTTCGGGCGGCCTCGCAAAGTAGAACTGCTAGCCCTGGTCAACCGGCGCTACGCGCGCCACATCCCCATTGAGGCCGACTACGTAGGGCGCACGGTAAACACGCTAGACTCGCAGCGCGTGGTGGTGGCTTGGCAAGAAGGTGAGGGCGAAGACGGAATTTGGCTCACGAATACTAGTGATTAATGACTAATGAAGAATGAATGATTACCCGAGGCAATTCATTAATCACTACTCATCAATCATTAATCACCAATCATTCCTCATTAACCAATGCAAACGCTACGTACTCCGCACCTTTTAGGCATCAAAGACCTGAACCGGGAAGAAATCGAGTTGATCTTTTCTACCACCGATAGCTTTAAGGAGGTCATCAACCGACCCATCAAAAAGGTGCCCTCGCTGCGCGATATTACGGTGGCCAACGTATTTTTCGAGAATTCTACCCGCACCCGCCTGTCGTTCGAGCTGGCCGAAAAGCGCCTGTCGGCCGACGTGGTTAACTTTTCCTCCTCCAACAGCTCAGTAAAGAAAGGCGAAACCCTACTCGATACGGTCAACAACATCTTGGCCATGAAGGTAGACATGGTGGTGATGCGCCACGCCAGCGTGGGGGCGCCTCACTTCTTGGCGCGCAACATCAGCGCCAACGTGATCAACGCGGGCGACGGCACGCACGAGCACCCCACGCAGGCGCTGCTCGACACCTACTCGATCCGCGAAAAGCTGGGCGAGGTAGCGGGTAAAAAGGTGGTGATCATCGGCGACATCCTGCACTCGCGGGTGGCGCTGTCGAACATTTTTGCGCTGCAAAAGCTGGGCGCTGAGGTGATGGTGTGCGGCCCGGCTACGCTGCTGCCCAAGCACATCACTGAATTGGGAGTGCGCGTGACACTCGACCTGCGCGAGGCGCTGGAGTGGTGCGACGTGGCCAACGTGCTACGCATCCAGCTGGAGCGGCAGCAGGTCAAGTACTTCCCCTCGCTGCGCGAGTACTCCCTGTACTACGGCATCAACCGAAAGTTGCTCGACAGCCTGAGCAAGCCTATCATCATTATGCACCCCGGGCCCATTAACCGCGGCGTGGAGCTCAACAGCGACGTAGCCGACTCCGAACACGCTATTATCCTCGACCAGGTAGAAAACGGGGTGGCTGTCCGCATGGCGGTGCTGTATCTGTTAGCGAACCGGTGAGTGGGATACTGGCGGCGGCCACGCGGATGATCTTTTGGGTGACTAGGATTCTAGGGCGTGTTGACATATAGATTAACGAGAGATTTTGAGGACGGTTTTCGTCTGATTAAGGCGCTTGAGAAGCGCGATGCTGAGGCATCGGGCGCCGAAAGCAACGCAGAACAGGTGGAAAGCG
>JBASAY010000176.1:0-8715 GCA_049650865.1 Tunicatimonas sp. | reverse complement strand
GCGCGGTGGGGGGACAGATCGAACCCTACTACCTCAGCAAGGTGATGGGCACCTCTACCTGCGATATCCTGGTGGTGCCTAAGGACGAACTGGGCGATCAACTCGTGTCGGGCATCTGCGGGCAGGTAGACGGCTCGGTGATTCCGGGCATGGAAGGCCTAGAGGCGGGGCAGTCGGCCTTCGGCGACGTGTACGCCTGGTTTAAGCAGGTGCTGGCCTGGCCGCTAGAACACGTCGTGGCCCACTCATCCCTACTGGATGAAGCAACCAAGCAGCAACTGCTCGACGAAACGCTGGACCGGATCATTCCGGCGCTGAGCGAAGCCGCCGCCCGGGTGCCGCCCGAAGCCTCTCACGCCCTGGCGGTCGACTGGCTCAATGGGCGGCGTACCCCCGATGCCAACCAGCAACTTACCGGAGGGCTGGTGAACCTAAGCCTGGCCAGTGATGCTCCGGTGCTATTTCGGGCGCTGGTAGAGGCTACCTGCTTCGGGGCCAAGCGCATCGTAGAACGCTTCGCCGAGGAAGGCGTACCGGTGAAGGGGTTGATCGGACTGGGCGGGGTGGCCAAGAAGTCGCCCTTTATTATGCAGACCATAGCCGACGTGATGAACATGCCCATCCGGATCGCTCGGGCCGAGCAGACCTGCGCCCTGGGAGCCAGTATGTTTGCGGCCACCGCCGCCGGGCATTTCGCTACCGTAAGCGAAGCAATGGACGTGATGGGTGCGGGCTTCGATGCCGAATATCAGCCCAATCCCGAACGCGCCACCTACTACCAGGCGCGCTACACTCAGTATCAGAGTTTCGGTGATTTTATTGAAAACAACTTGAACGGATGAGCTCGATGGTTCGATTGCTTAATTGTTGTCACACATTAAAATGAAGCAAGCCAACCTTATAAAAATTTACATGATTGTCGGAACAGCGTTGATATTTGGTTGTCGCGAAACAGAGTTCAACTACAACTGCGGACTGGGTGCCTCGACACCAACAGAATTGAGAGTAACGAACAATACTACGCGAGAAGTAGAGGTGACGCTAAAGGTGGAAGAGGACCAATTGAATGAGTTCAAGCAATTAACTCTCTCACCCGATAAAAGTGAATTGTTGTGTATAGAATATGAAGGGCCGATAACTGATGGAATTCACGTCGAGTTCGAGAATCAAACGACAATAATTAAGCTCAAATCGCAACAATTGAATGAGTTTGCCATGAATGAAAGAAAGTTGAAATAAAAAAACATCTGCCGACAACATCTAAGCTCATGTTTAAGTTTTTGTAAACTATTGTATTTGAGCGCGTTGGTCCGAAATTCCAGGCGGGCGTGCGGAGGTTTTGTGCGGAGAAGCATGGGATGCCCCGCATTGGAATTTCTTGACTTTTTTGGTTCGTTTTTGTGCCGCCGTGGCCCGGTCATGACAAAAATGAACAAGGTAGAAAGTCACATAGCAGAATAATATCTCATGCTCGTACTTAACTGCGAGTAAAAATTTTTAAACATGCTCTAAAGCTAATACGACCATTACGTCCTCGGCAGACAAAACGCGGTTGAAGATGACAATCTCGGTTCCTTAAAAATTCACTAAAAGCCACACTAGCTTTAGCCAAATCGTTAGCAACAATGCCCAGCAATAGAACAATCGAGCAATCGCACATAACCTTATTATGAATAAAGATTTTAGTACCATAAAGCAACAAGCCTACGAGGCCAACCTGCAACTCCCTCAGCTAGGTCTGGTGCTCTTTACCTTTGGCAACGTGAGCGCGGCCGACCACCGTCGGGGGGTGTTTGCTATTAAACCGAGCGGCGTGCCCTACGCCGAACTTACCCCCGACAAAATGGTGGTGGTCGACTTCGACGGCAATACGGTAGACGGTGACATGCAGCCCTCGTCGGATACCAAAACGCACGCGGTACTGTACCGGCAGTGGGCGGACATTGGCGGCATTTCTCACACTCACTCTACCTACGCCACCGCCTGGGCGCAGGCGCAGCAGGACATTCCGATCTTCGGCACCACCCACGCCGACCACCTCACGGTAGACGTGCCCTGCGCCCCCGTGATGAACGACGCGATGATCCAGGGCAACTACGAACACGAAACCGGGTTTCAAATTATCAACGCCTTTAACGACCGAGGCTTGTCGTACCAAGAGGTGCCCATGGTGCTGGTCGCGAATCACGCCCCTTTCACCTGGGGAAGCTCGGCTGAACAAGCGGTGCACAACAGCGCGGTGCTAGAACAGGTGGCCCAGATGGCCCTGCTTACCCGCCAGGTGCGCCCCGACGCCCCCCGCCTCAAAGAGTCGCTGATCGAGAAGCACTACGAACGAAAGCACGGCAAAGACGCCTACTACGGACAGTAAACGGAGACCGGAAACCGGAAACCGGACGAGGGAGGACGGACAAGGGACGGTTATCCATCCGTCTTCCGTTTTCTCTCCTCCCTCCCTTCCTTAAACTATAAAATGATGATTGATTTAAATCGATACGAAGTTTGGTTCGTAACCGGTAGCCAGCACTTATACGGCGAAGAAACCCTACAGCAGGTGGCCGAACACTCCCAGCAGATCGCCAGTGCCCTGGATACCGCCGAAGTGATCCCGGTACGCGTGGTCTACAAACCCGTACTCACCACTCCCGACGCGATCTACCAACTCTGCCTGGAGGCCAACGCGGCCCCCCACTGCATTGGGCTGGTAACCTGGATGCACACCTTTTCGCCCGCCAAGATGTGGATTCGGGGCCTGAGCGTGCTGCACCAACCCCTGTTGCACTTGCACACCCAGTTCAACCGCGATATTCCGTGGGATAGCATCAACATGGACTTTATGAACCTGAACCAATCGGCCCACGGCGGACGGGAGTTTGGGTTTATGCTGAGCCGGATGCGGATTGAACGTAAGGTGGTGGTGGGTTACTGGCAGGATGAGGAAGTGCAGCAACGGCTGGCCGTCTGGCTACGGGCGGCGGCGGCCTGGCACGACGCCCAGGGCGCCCAGATTGCCCGCCTGGGCGATAATATGCGGGAGGTGGCCGTCACCGAAGGTGACAAAGTGGCCGCGCAGATGAAATTTGGCTACCGCGTGAACGGCTACGGATTAGGCGACGTGGTAGCCTACGTAGACCAGGTGAGTGATGCCGAAGTAGAGCGGTTGGTTGGCGACTACGCCGAACAGTACGAACTGGCGAAGAACCTGATGGCGGGGGAAGCCATGCGCACTTCGCTAATCGATGCCGCGCGCATCGAACTGGGCTTGGCGGCTTTCTTGAAAGCGGGCAACTTCGTTGGCTTTACCGACACCTTCGAGAACCTGCACGGGCTGAAGCAACTGCCGGGCTTGGCGGTACAGCGCCTGATGGCGGCGGGCTACGGATTCGGGGCCGAGGGCGATTGGAAAACCGCCGCCCTGCTGCGGGCCGCCAAGGTGATGGGACACGGACTGGCGGGCGGCACCTCGTTTATGGAAGACTATACCTACCACTTCCGTCCTGACAACCAGAGTGTGCTGGGGGCGCATATGCTGGAGATTTGCCCCTCTATCGCGCAGCGCACCCCCTCGTGCCAGGTGCACCCGCTGGGCATCGGAGGGAAGGAAGACCCGGTAAGATTGGTATTCGACGTGGCTCCCGGCCCCGCGCTCAACGCCTCGATGATTGATATGGGTAACCGCTTTCGCTTGCTGGTCAATGCGGTGGAAGCCATTTCGCCCGAAGCTGACTTGCCTCACTTGCCGGTGGCCCGGGTGCTGTGGAAGCCGCTGCCCGACCTGAAGACGGCCGCCGCCGCCTGGATTCACGCCGGAGGGGCGCACCACACGGTGTACAGTCAAAGCCTGACGGCTGAGTACTGGGAAGACTTCGCTACAATGGCGGGGATCGAGCACCTCTTTATCGATCAGGATACGCGACTGACAGATTTTAGGAAAGACCTGCGGCACAACGAGGCGTATTATCAGAAGTGACTTCTAAAGCATTAGAGGGTCAGTTTAACTGCTGGTACCGACTTAACAGGTAGCTAATTTGAGTAAAAAGCTCGGCCGTCCGAGTAAAAAGGTGGAAACTAGAGGTTATTAACTTCACGACTGAAGCCAATAACTCGGATGGGGGACTTCCGAACTCTAAAATCGGAGTTAAAAGGTTAAAAGTTGATTCTTTTACGCCGAAAATTGGGGTTTTATCAAAATATTATTTGGCTCACGGGTCGGCGCTCTAACCCAACCAAAAGCTCACTCGTTATTACTCTACTTGGTACGTCTTTTTATGTAATCCGATCCCTTTGATCGTTAGCGACTTCCACTGCTTGGGCAGAATAGGATCTTTTTGAACTATTCCTTCGTCTGTGATTTCCAGGCCACCAAAGCCAAACAATACGGTTTGCAACATTCCTCCCGCCCCGGTGGCAAAGTAAGAATGGTTGGCCGTAGCGGTTTCCGAAAGGGCTCCGAACGGCGGCTGCTGGTTGGGCACGTAGCTTTCCTTGAACAGCCTGAATGCGTTGTCGGCATCTCCCTGACGAGCGTACAGAACGGCGAATATCGATTTGCCCATGGCGGGACCTTCTTCAGCTAGCTTGGGTTCGTAGTATTTCAGGTCTTTCTTAATTGTTTCCTCGTCGCTAACCACGTCTAGGGGGTAGGATAATAAGTTGACGTCTGCCTGTTTGATGATCTCACCCTCGTATGCAGCATGTTCTCGGGTGGTGCCGTCGGCGAATTTCAGTATTCTAACACGATTAGCGACTTCTTCCCATTCCGGATCGGGAGAAATGCCTAGTTCTTTTGCGGCCAGAGTAGCGTACTGCAGCGCCGTGATCGCCGCACCGTTGGTAAACGCATTGTCGTTTACGTTGGGAGCAAACTCATTGGCCCCAACCACATTGTTTATTGAGTAGCTGCCATCATCATTTTCAGTAACCCTGCTCACCCAAAAGTCAGCCACTTCCTTTAGTACCGGGTAGCCTTTCTCTTCCAACCATTCTCTGTCTTTTGTTGCGCGAAAGTAGTTCCAAAAGGCAATCCCGATGTCAGCGGTAATGTGGTGCTCGAAGGGTCCCGTCAGCGCGAAGGGTGGGGTAGCTTCTTCCCCGGTATCGTCGCTTTCCCAGGGAAACATAGCGCCCTGGTAACCATAGTTCACGGCTCGTCGCTTGGCCGGTTCTAATCGGTCAGACCGGTAATTGAGCAAAGAGCGCGCAATAGGTTGGTTAAGCAAGAGTAAGGGAGGAAACATCCACAGTTCGGTATCCCAAAAGATGTGTCCGTTGTACGGAACCTGTAGCGACAGGCCCATCGGAGCAATACTTAAATCCGAATCAGCGCGTCCGAAAGCGTACAGATGGTAAAGCGCCAGCCGAACGTCTTGCTGAGATTCCAGATCACCCTCGATGTTGATATCGCCTTCCCAGAGCTCTTCCCACAAAGCCCTATGACCCGCTAAAAGCACGTCTAGAGAGTTTAGCAGATTATAAATGATCATTCGTTCTGATTCAGACTTCGGATCAGAAAAGTCAGCGGTGGTACATTCGGCACCCGTCCACGCAAACTCGAGGTCTTCTCCTTGTTTTATTTCGCTTTCGAATGAAAGCGTGTTTTCGTATGCAGAAACTACGTCGTGGGTTAGTTTCGGCCGTTGTTGTTCTCTCGATGAATTGATACGATGCCACACGAACGTACCCGAAGTGGCTACCGCGTGTTTTCCAAACGGCGTTGTCGCCACCGATTGTAAGATTGGCATGGTGGTTTCTACGTCACGCAGCACTTCGTAGGTATTCTGAGGGTTCTGATACGCTTTGGGTGTTATTATCTTGCCGACTACTTTGACCGCAACGTCTTCTAGCGCTGAAATTTTCACGTCGATGTATCCGGTATACTGGAGGTTACGAAGCGCGTAGACGGTGCACGATATTTTTGCTTTTCCTTGATAGTTAAACTGGGTAGTGAACGCCGCTTCTTTCATGTCAATGGTCTGCGACCAATTGCTGATGTTTTTTGCGTCCACGAGTTCCCCGTCAATGGATACATCCAGATTCCCAAAATCCATTCCGTGCACGATCTGGCTTACTTTAAGCGCCGGGTCGACGTCGTAGACGTTGTTGAGTACTGTATGCTTTATCTTAAACGGTTCAGCCGATGTCAACATGCCAATTCTGCCGTTAGACACCGCAATCCCCGTGTAAGGCTCCTTGCTTTTGGTTGTTATGTGCCAACCGTCGTTTTGAGCGTACGTAAGTGAACTTACTGATAGGAGGATAATAGTTACAAGTAGTTTCATGTTTTCTCTACTTTCTAAATGAGCGCGAACGTAAGGTATAAGCGTAGTGCGGGGTAAGAAGCGAGTCACTTTCCACCTACAAAGAAGATGTTTAGCAGTCATAATGCTCAGTCTTATCGGTTCAGCCCGCATTACGCTTATATGATGTTGTGGGTAGTATATCATTTGGATCTACCGCAGTTATCTTTCCTTTTCGCAATACAATCATCGGACTGTTCTTCTCTTTTTTGAACAAAATAAGTTTTCTATACGCCTCTTCAAGGCCTTTTACAATTTTATCACGCTCTTCCTTTAATTGTTCTTTAGTTCCCATTATATTTTTCTTTTAACTTTTTCCATCTAGAAACATTGTTCACTGTAATTTCATTCATCGACCCTTCTGCAATGACCTCATAACTATCGCCAGAGTTATTTACAAACAGCCAATTGTCTACCTTCGGGAGAAATAGGTTGAAAAAGTTCTTCAACCCACTTTTGTATCTTCTTCTAATCACTTCCTCTGGAATATCATGTCCTCCTTCTTTTACTCTGATGTTTACTCTTGAAATAGCCATTTCTTCTGAATCAAGCCAAAAGAAAATACATGTTATTTGATAGTCCTTTTGTTTAGCTTTTTCCACAAACTTCACATAACTCCTTGTCGACAATGTGGTTTCAAACGCGAAACTTTCACCTGCTTCCAAAAGGTTTTTAATCCTTTTTAACATCATTCTACCCGCCTCTATACCAACTTTTTCAGGCTGAAAAGGTGAAATACCTCTTGCAATTTCGTCTGCATTCACAAACTCCTTGCAATTGAGTATTTCTGGCAGAATTGTGTAAGAAGCTGTTGTCTTACCTGCTCCGTTGCATCCAGCTACGACATACAAGTTTTTCATCTGCAACAAATATACAAATCAATGACAATCTGGATGCTACAAATTATTACCCACAACGTGCGGGCGGCTCGCATAGGCGCTGGCGAGGGCTTTGCCGTAGCATTGCGCTTATGCAATGTTATGCTGCGTCATTTTCATACTTCTTAATGCTTTCTAGTTCAGACTTCTTCAGTTTGGTTTCCTCTTCAATATCGTAATCGTCTTGTAACCCTAGCCAAAATTTAGCACTTGTTCCAAAGTAATAGCTCAATCTTAAAGCAGTATCAGCAGTGATCCTTCTGCGACCTTTAACAATTTCGCTGATTCTTGTTTGGGGAATGCTTATCTCTTTAGATAATCTATAAGCCGAAATTTCAAGAGGAATCAAGAATTCTTCCTGTAGAACTTCTCCTGGATGTATATTTGGTAATTGCTCCATAATTAATGATAATCAATAATTTCTACTTCTGATGCCTGTCCTTTATTCCATTGGAAAATAATTCTCCATTGGTTATTTATTCTAATGCTATAGTAAGCTTTTAAATTTCCAGATAGTTTTTCTAATCTATTAGATGGGGGTATCCTTAGATCAGCAATATCCTGAGAGTTATTTAGCATTCTCAATTTTCGTCTACCAATTTCTTGAATCTCAATAGGCCATTTGGACACCCTTTCACCGTTCCATACTTTTTCTGTTTGCTTTGAGCCAAAAGATATTATCATACTTACTTATTGCGTTACTAACGCTAAAGATAAGCAATTAGCATCCTTTTTCAAAACTAAGTTTAGATGCAGCATAACGTTCTTTGCAGCCGTCGGGCCGGGGATGGTGAGCACTTATCTTCCAGGTATCAACGTACTGACTTAGAGAAACGAAACTTTCATGCTCTCGCTTCACCCGGCTGGCGGCTGCATGGTGTTAGGCGACGTCTTCTCATCCGAAGATGGACTCTTCAGTTAGAGGACGCAATCCATTGTGGACGGTCAGTATATCTATGCGTTCATCGGACACTACATGATAAACGATCCGATAATTCTTGTAAATCATCTCTCTGATTTCTTCCTGTTCTACTTCAGGGACCATTCTGCCAATTTGTGGATGTTTTTCCAGCAAAGTCTCCTTTTCGAAAATCTTGTTGGTGAGTTGCTCAGCATATTTGGCCGAGCGAGGCTGATAGTAGTCTCTGATCTCGTATATGTCCTCAATGGCCTGACGAGTCCAATTTACTTTGACCATTCTTTGAGCATTTCTTTGGCTTCCAGAGATGAATATCCCTCGCCTTGCTTGGACTGTTCTAATCCGATTTCAATTTTTTGCAGCAAAATCAACTTGTCCATCAATTCATCAATGGAAAACTGGGTTGGCATTTCCTTTAAGCTGTTTAGTACTTGGTCTTTCGTTATCATAGCTTGTCTTTTTGCCAATATACAAATAATTCCTCTGCGCAGACTTTTAATTCCAATGTCGCCTAACGTGCGGGCGGCTACGCGTTGTGCTTCGGGAAGCTACGAAGTAGCTGGACGAAGTATGACGTGTAGCCGTCGGTTCTCGGCTGTGCGCAGCGTAGCGAAGCTAAGGC
>JBASAY010000175.1:0-16966 GCA_049650865.1 Tunicatimonas sp. | reverse complement strand
AGCGGTCCGCGGGTGGCCACCAACCAGACTGGGTTTAGCGGTACCGGCTTCGCCGATTATATTAACAAAAACAACGACTACGTAGAATGGACGGTTGATATCGCCGCTACTGCTCCCTACCGCCTATCGTTTCAGTACGCCAACGGCAGCAGCGCCGCCCGCAACATGCGGGTGACGATCGACGGTCAGGAAGTGGGCACGGTGCTAGGTACTCCAACTTCGAGCTGGACTGGCTGGCGGGGTGAGAATGTCGATCCGGTCGTGATCACCGCCGGGGAACGCCGCATCCGGCTCACCGCCCTGGGCAACAGCGGTCCGAACGTAGATTACCTACAAATCACTCCCTCCGACCAAACGGTTCCGGCGGCAGCGGCTCGAACCACTACTTCCCCCCAACCTCGAGCGGAAGAACTGATTGGTGCTCCTGCTTTCGTAGCGGTTTATCCGAATCCGACATCGAGCGAACTAGATTTTCGACTAACCGTAGGACCAGCGCAGCTGCGCGTAATGGATTTACAGGGCAGGGAAGTGTACCGCCATACGTTTGCCGGAGCAGACGCTTCCGGCAGCCCACTCCGGCACCACCTAGACGTATCGTCGTGGCGCACGGGCACCTACCTGTATCAAATCACTACGGACGAGCGGACTATCACTGGCAAGGTGATCAAAGTACCGTAGGCTAGCGCTCTGTTCGAATTTTTACTACATTAGTCCCCGCCCGGGGTCGAAAAGGGGTACGTTAGCAGTGTGCACACGCTGGATAACCTTCGCCAGGATCTGTTTACACTGCACTGGCATTCACAGTCAGTAGATATCGGAGAGTTCATTCTTTAGAAGCGCACTATTATTTGTACAACCATGCATGAACCTATGGAACACCAAGATCGGGTTGCTGTAGTTACCGGAGGTGGAAAAGGCATCGGACGGGGCACCGTAGAGGTGTTGGTACGTGCTGGAGCCCGGGTTATCATCCTGGATACTGACGCCGAGAGTGGGCAACAGACCGCTGACGCGCTGGGCAACAATGTTTACTTTGTTGCGTGTGACGTAGCGGAAGAACAGTCCGTCATTGATGCCCTAAAGCGGGGAAGGGATCACTTTGGCAGAATCGATTACCTCGTTAACAATGCGGGGGTGCAGCGCTACGCGCCGGTTACCGAAACCACCGAAGAGGTGTGGGACCTAATTATGAACGTGAACGTGAAGGGTGCGTTTCTGTGCGCTAAGCACGCCATTCCTTACCTACAGCAGGCGGGCCGGGGGGTAATTGTAAACGTATCCAGTGTGCAGGCGATGCTCACCCAGGGCAACGTAGCTGCCTATGCTACCTCTAAGACAGCTTTGCTGGGCCTTACTCGCAGCATTGCGGTAGATTATGCACCGCGCATCCGTTGCGTGGCGGTGTGTCCGGGGTCAGTAGACACTCCGCTACTGCGGTGGGCGGTTAACCAATCGCCCGACCCGGAGGCGGTCATGCAAGAGTGCATCGATATGCACCTGACTGATCGTATCGCGCAGCCTACCGAAATTGGAGAGTTTATTGCCTACCTGTGCAGCGACAAAGCGGGCTTTATGACGGGTCAGGCGTACCGTATCGATGGCGGACTAGGTGTAATGATTCCGGGTAGCCAGCGGGATTGAGGGGAAAGAGCGAGACCAGAAGACTTTTTGTCTCAAAAGCACTATCTCACCACGTCGTAACAGGGTTCCTTCTGAATGACAGTTGGTAACGCTACACTTTCACTACCCAACTCGGGCGCGTTTGTAACACGTTCACTAGAGAAACGCCAATTTTACGCGTTACTCAACGGCTTCATCAGGGTTTTCTTCCAGATATTTCTTGACCAAAGCCGGGGGTTCTTCGCCCTCGGCCACAAAGACCAAAGCCGCTCCGTTCATGCAGTAGCGCAGCCCGGTGGGTTGGGGGCCATCGGGAAACACGTGGCCCAGGTGCGAGCCGCTGCCGCTGTCTTCTACTTCAATACGGGTGGACCCAAAGGAGTTATCTTCTTTGAGCACCACCGCTTCCTTGCTGATGGGTTCGTAGAAGCTGGGCCAACCGGTGCCCGACTCAAACTTGGTCTCGGAGGCGAACACCGGCTGCCCGGTGGCAGCGGAGTAGTAAATTCCCTTTTTCTTGTTGTCGTTGAGGGGATCGGTGAAGGGGCGTTCGGTGCCTTCTTCGCGTAGAATGTAGTACTGCTCGTCGGTAAGGCGCTGCTTCCACTGCGCTTCGGGCAGTTGAATGGGATAATCGTACGATGCATCTTCAGCTACCGAAATGCCAATGTACTTGCTGGGAATATCAGTGGTTGACTGAGAGGCTGACTGCTGGGCCTGAGAGCAGGCCACGGTGAACAGGCTAAGCATAGCCACGTTGATCTTTACGAGGGTCTTTTTCATAGCTATACAACAGAAACCCCAAATCGAAGGTTTGCCGAAACCACTTCAATTTGGGGCTTTTGTCGGTGATCAGACGAATGGATAATCAACTCGTAGCGTGTACTTCGAGCGGTTTGCCATTTGGGTTAGTTACTGTCTTGGTCTAACCGCACCGTAATGTTGTCCAGTTCGATGCGTTCTATAGCTGGATCATTATCGGTATCCCAAATCACCAGCAGCTCCTGAGCGGTAGGATCGGCATCGACCGTACTCTTCATTCCTTCTCGAAATTCAGCTACGCTAACGCTACCGTTGTTATCGGTATCCCAATCGGCGTACTGGCCGTACTCCTTGAAATTATAATCAGTAAAAAAGCGATCCGTTCCGTTAGCAAACTCGCCTTCTGCAATGTTACCGTCGTTGTTCTCGTCCCACGCTTGGTACAAGCCCTGGTAAAACTCTTCTTTGTCCAGTACATTATTGCCGTCCTTATTCCAATCTTTGTAGCTAGTCGACATCATGGTAAGCACCGGATCTTTATCGACGGGTTTCTGAATTTTCTGGGCAGGAGCAGCGTCTACCTGCATATCGACATCCGCTTCTTCCTCTACTTCTTGGGTAGGGGCAGGAGTTTCCTCCACCACAACGACATCCTCTGTCTCAGCAGTAGTTTCCTGTTTTTCGGATGAGCAACTCACCACCACAGCTAGTAGCAGACCGGCCAAGGTCAATCGGTTGATGAAGTTAAGCGCGTGCATTTGGTAGCTAAAAATAGACTTTTTCATAAAGTAAAATATTGTGGTTAATAGTACCAAAGCAACCATTTTTGTCCCGAATTGTTTCGTTTTATCCTACCAAGCAGTGAGTGGAAAGCAATTTAAGGAACAAAACTTACGGTTGGGATACCGAGTCGGCAGTAACCAGGGCACCCTTCACGTACAGCTGTTGCAGCTTTTTGTCGAGCACTACCGAGTAGTCGGGATAGGCTACTACCGAAGCATCGGTATGCACAGACGTGAGTAGTTTGTTAAATCCGGCTAAGGTGTCGGTAAAGAACAAGCGGTAGTGATCGTCGGCAATGTTCAGCCGCCCGGTAACCACGTGTGGCTGTACCTGATCCACGGGGGGCACCGTTAGCACGAAGGTGCTGTCGGTACGCAGCAGCAGGCGCGCTTCGGAGGTGTCGGAGGCGAAGGTGAGTAACGCGGCACCCGACTCGTCACCGGACGAGCGGGGGCGTTCCGGGGAGCTACAACTACCCAGCCCAATGACCGATAGCAGTACACAACTCCAAAGGGTTAATCGCACGGGTAAAGGGTTTTAGATGAGCGATCAAGGTACAAACTTCTCCGGAATTGAAAGAATAAACAACAGTCGGGCGGCGGGGTGGTTACCCTTGCTATGCGATTTGTATCAATCGATTTGGAGACCACCGGGGGCAACCCCTGGGTGCACGAGGTGCTGGAGTTTGCGGCCATCATCTACGACACCCAGCAACCGGTAGTGCGCGCCAATGCGCCTCAGTTTCGGGTGCTTATGCAGCCTACCTTCAAGCAAGCCAGTGCTACCGCCCTGCAAATGAACCGGGCGCTGGTGCAAGAGTTGCGCGCCCCTGCCTTCGACACGGTCGTACTCTCGCCCGAAGCCCTAACCAACCGCTTCGCTGACTTTCTACTGCAATATGGTTTTCGGTGGCACGAACGCGGCCAGATTCGTGTGCAGGCGGCGGGCAAAAACTTCGACAAGTTCGACCGTATCTTCCTGGAACGAATGCCTGAGTTCCGGCAGAAAATCAGCTTCCACCGGGCGGCCCTCGACCCGGGGCTGCTCTACTGGAATCCGGTAAAGGACAAACAGTGGATTCCAAATATGGTGGCCTGCAAGAAGCGAGCAGGCTTCGCCGATACGGCCGTGGCCCACCGCGCGCTCGACGACGCCTGGGACGTGGTTCGCCTGGTGCAGCACTACGTCGATTGGCGAAAGGCTGATCCTCGATAGTGTGTTCTCCGCAGCTATTTAATCCGCTCATCCATTTTGTTTTATAAGTACCAATCTATATCCTATAAGTGTAATTCATTGGTATATTGTAGCATTTAATTTGATACAAGCTTGTCGTAACCTGGCGAAACGCGCCCTGACCAACCCCAGCAAACTATGTGTGGAATTGTTGCCTACGTCGGACACCGTCCGGCCCACTCCGTAATTACCAAAGGACTACGACGACTTGAGTACCGCGGCTACGACAGCGCGGGCGTAGCGCTGATGAACGGCTCGCTCAACGTGTTTAAGAAAAAAGGAAAGGTAGCCGACCTTGAAGCCCACTTGGCTACGGCCAGCAAAGATCAGTTGCGTGCCCAAATTGGTATTGGCCACACCCGCTGGGCAACGCACGGTGAGCCCAACGACGCAAACGCCCATCCCCACCGGTCGGGTAACGGACGACTCGCCATCATCCACAATGGAATTATCGAGAACTACGCTGCCCTAAAGCAGGAGTTGCTTCACAAGGGCCACCACTTCGAGAGCGATACCGATACCGAAGTGCTTATCCACTTTATTGAAGATATTCAGCAGCATGAGTCGTACACCCTAGAGGAGGCGGTTCGGGTGGCCCTTACCCGCGTGGTGGGCGCTTACGCCATTGCCATCCTGTCGGCCGACGAACCAGATACGCTCATTGCCGCCCGCAAGGGTAGCCCGCTGGTGCTAGGAATCGGAGAAGGCGAATTCTTTCTGGCTTCCGACGCCACCCCAATCATTGAGTACGCCAATGAGGTTGTTTACCTCAACGACGACGAGCTGTGCGTGATCAAGGGCGGGCGGTTTATGATTCGGGACATCCACAGCGACCAGCCGACCGACCCCTACGTTCAGATTCTGGACCTGGAACTGGAGGCGATTGAAAAGGGGGGATACGACTCCTTCATGCTCAAGGAGATTAACGAGCAGCCCAAGTCTA
Organism: Tunicatimonas sp.; assembly: GCA_049650865.1. Classification (GTDB taxonomy): domain Bacteria; phylum Bacteroidota; class Bacteroidia; order Cytophagales; family Cyclobacteriaceae; genus Tunicatimonas. The sequence goes on along the minus strand of JBASAY010000175.1, from coordinate 11,625 downwards.
TCGCTGACTGTTTGCGGGGTCGGCTGAACGCAACCACCAATACACTCTTGTTGGGGGGCATCCGTGACTACGTGGATGAATTGGTTGCGGCCCGCCGCATCGTAATTGTGGCCTGCGGCACCTCGTGGCACGCCGGTCTGGTGGCCGAATACATCTTCGAGGACTTATGTCGGGTGCCGGTAGAAGTAGAGTACGCCTCTGAATTCCGCTACCGCAATCCCATTATCCACCCCGGCGACGTGGTGATCGCTATCTCGCAGTCGGGCGAAACCGCCGATACGTTAGCGGCTATCGAGCTGGCCAAAAGCCGGGGCGCCATCGTGCTGGGCGTGTGCAACGTGGTCGGCTCTTCTATCGCCCGGGCATCGCACGCCGGTTCGTATACCCACGCTGGGCCCGAGATCGGCGTAGCCAGCACCAAAGCATTTACCGCCCAGCTTACCGTGCTCACCATGATGGCCTTGCTGGTGGGTAGGGAGAAAAAGACGATTAGCAGCGAGGACTACCATACTTTGCTTCACGAGTTGGAGGCCATTCCGCAGAAGGTGGCGCAGGCCCTTACGCTGGACGCCCAGGTGAAGTACATTGCGGATACCTACCAGGACGCCAGCAACGCCATTTACCTGGGCCGGGGCTACAACTTCCCGGTGGCGCTAGAGGGGGCTTTGAAGCTTAAAGAAATCTCTTACATCCACGCCGAAGGGTACCCCGCCGCTGAGATGAAGCATGGCCCGATTGCGCTGATCGACGAAGCCATGCCGGTGATATGCATCGCCACCCGAGACGACTCGTACGAGAAGGTAGTTTCTAATATTCAGGAGGTAAAGGCGCGCCGGGGGCAGGTGATTGCGGTAGTTACCGAGGGGGATACCCTTATCGCGGATATCGCCGACCACGTGCTGGCAGTACCGGCTACCCTGCCGTTGCTTATGCCGATGGTTTCGGTAATCCCGCTGCAACTGTTGTCGTACCACGTGGCGGTGATGCGCGGCTGTAACGTGGATCAACCGCGCAACCTGGCCAAATCCGTCACCGTAGAATAGGCACACGATGGTAGATGCGCGACAGTAACCGCGCGATAGTAGCCGCGCGATTAATCGCGCGGCTACTATCGAACGGCTACCATTTGATGGGCAGTACCACCTTGGTTTTGTCCCATACCATGGTTAGCTCCGTGCCTTCCTCGCCAAACATAATCGTAAAGGGTTCGTAGGTGGTCTCTGCTTCCTGGGTGGGCACATCCAGGCGCAACGCATCCTGACTCTGGTCGTAGTCATAAGCCCCCCACTGGCCTAAGCCTCGGTTAAAAATGACCGTCCACTCGTCCTCTTGCGGAATAGCAAAAATGGCATAGGTACCTGCCTTAAGCGTTTTGCCTCCTACCTTGATGTTTTCAGTAGTGGTGATCTCGGTAGCTTCGTTGGCTCCCAACCTCCACACCTTGCCGTAGGGGGCTAGTTCGGAGCCGAAGATTTCACGGCCCCGCTTGTGCGGACGGGAGTAAACGATTTTTACGTAGGTGTCGCCCTGCTGGGTGGCGGCCACCGCCATCGGACTGGGCCGGGGCTCTACGGCTTCCTGGCCGAAACTGAGGTGGGTAAGTGTAAGAAATAAAGCAGTAAGTATAATAAACTTTATGCTGTCAATTTTTCCTGAGGCTCGTGTCGACACGAGCCTTAAGGATTTATTAGGGTAACTTCCAGTAGAGTTAGTGAATTGATTCATGATAGATTGTAGTAGGTTTAACTTTCAAATATACAAAAAAATAGTTGATTCGCGCACTAGATCATATTGACCTCGGGCTCGATGTTAATGCCGAATTTTTGAAGCACCGACGCCTTGATCTCTTGCGCCAGCGTCACCAGCGCGTGACCTTTCCCTCCCCCGAAGTGCACCAGTACCAGCGCTTGCTGGTTGTGCACCCCGACGTTTCCTAGTCGCTTGCCCTTCCAGCCACACTGTTCGATAAGCCAACCGGCGGGCACCTTCACTGCGTCGTCGGTCGGGTAGCCCGGCAGGGTAGGATAATCTGTTAGCAGCGCCTCGTACTGGGCGCGGGGAATAACCGGATTCTTGAAGAAGCTTCCGGCGTTGCCGATCTGCTGCGGATCAGGCAGTTTGCTGCGCCGGATGTCGATCACCGCCTCGCTCACGTCGCGAATGGTAGGTGCAGCCACGCCCTTCCGAGACAAGGTTTCGGTGATGGCTCCGTACGAGGTGTTGACCACCGGGTGCTTTTGCAGGCGAAAGGTAACCGAGGTGATAATGTACTGCCCCTTTAGTTCGTGCTTAAAAACACTGCTGCGGTACCCAAAGTGGCAGTCGGCTAACTCGAACGTGCGCTGATCGCCTGTGGCTACTTCCACCGCCTCCAGTGAAGCAAACACGTCTTTGATCTCCACTCCGTAGGCTCCGATATTTTGCAGGGGTGCCGCCCCTACGGTACCCGGAATCAGCGACAGGTTTTCGATGCCCCCGTAGCCCAGTGCGATGCAGTGCATCACCAGGGCGTGCCAGTCCACCCCCGCCCCTACCCTGACCCAGGCTTGCGCTTCGTCTTCTTCCACTACATTTGTGCCCGGAATAGCCATTTTGATGAGCAGTCCCTTGAAGTCCTGCGTGAAGAGTACGTTGCTGCCTCCGCCCAGCACCAGCTTAGGCAGCGACCGGTAGTCAGGATCACGCAACAACGCCTGCAGCTGCTCGGCCGTGGTGATGGTGATCCAGTGCTGCGCCCGAACGTCGAGCCCAAAGGTGTTGTGGGACTGAAGAGAAACGTCTTGTAAAATCTGCATGGAGGTGAGTTTTCTGCGGTGCAGATAGAGCAAAAATGTAGCCTAAATTAGGGAAGTAGGCCGTTGAGCAGAAGGTTTTAGTTGGTCCGCTACCGCGCTGGGTCAATCTACTCCGGTGCTTACGCTTTCGTCGGCACTGGCGGTGCGGGCCTTCTTGGGTTTCTCTTGCTTCCCTTTTTTGGATTGCTCTTTCTTCTGAATAAAAGCATCTTCTTCGGCCTTAGCTTGGTCAACGGCAGGCTCTTCTTCCCGCTCTTCGTAGAGGTAGTTGTTAATTCGCTGGCGAAGCTCCTTGGCCGACAGGTTGCGGTAGATGCGTCCGTTCTCAACCGCCGACATCTGCCCCGTCTCTTCCGACACCACCACCACCAGCGTGTCGGTTACCTCGGTCATGCCGATGGCTGCCCGGTGGCGCAGGCCTAGTTCGGCGGGCACGTTGTCCTTATCGGTTACCGGCAAGATACAGCGGGCCGCCTTTACGCGGCTGTTGAACACGATGACGGCACCATCGTGCAGCGGACTATACTTATTAAAGATAGAGAGTAGAATCCGCTTAGAAACTACCGCATCCAGCTCGTCGCCCGATTCGGCGTAGAACTTCAGGGGCGAGCTTTTAGAAAATACGATGAGGGCCCCGGTATTAGAGCCGCTTAAACTTTTACAAGCGTCAATAACGGGGGTTAGGTTAAACCGGCCCTGGTCTTCTTTTTTGCGCCAAAAGTTATTCAGGAAGTTATCGCGGTTAAAGGCGGTTGTTTTGCCCACCAGCAGCAGGAACTTACGGATTTCAGGAGCGAACAGGATGATTACTGCTAGCACGCCTACGCCCATAAACTGCCCGAGAATGGCGGTGAGCAGCTCCATTTGGGCCGCTTTTACCAGTAAGAAGATTAGATAGAGCACCAGAAAGCCGAAAAAGATACTCAGCGCCACGCTGCCGCGCATCAGTTTGTACACCTGATACATCAACAGGCTCACCAGCAAGATATCGATGATGTCTACCCATTTGATCTCCAGAAAGCCAATCGAGAAAAGGAAGTTCAAGGTGTGTTTCGGACTAAAAGGGTTAATTTAAACGATATGTTGCATCAATTGTACTGCTTCTACTGCTTCGCGCACGTCGTGCACCCGCAAGATGGCGGCTCCCTTTATCAGGGCCACCGTGTTGAGCACCGTGGTGCCATTGAGCGCTTCGTCCGGGCCTACGCCTAGTGTTCGGCAGATCGTCGACTTGCGCGACAGCCCGGCCAGGATCGGCACTCCCAGTGTCCGCAACGCATCCAGGTGACTAAGCAGTTGAAAGTTCTGCTCGGCCGTTTTGGCGAAGCCGAATCCCGGATCAATCACTACGTCCTTAACTCCGTGCGCGTGCGCCGTGTTTAGCCGCTGCTGAAAGTAGTCGATCAGGTCCACCACTAAGTCATCATACTCCGTGAGCGCTTGCATAGTTTGCGGGGTTCCCCGCATATGCATCAGCACGTAGGGTACCGAAAGCTTCGCCACCGTCGGCAGCATTGTCTCGTCAGCCACCCCCCCACTAATGTCGTTCACCATTCGGGCTCCGGCGGCCACCGCCTCGCGCGCCACCGACGCGCGAAAAGTGTCTACCGACAGCAAGGCTTCGGGAAACCGACGGGCCACGGCGGCCACTGTACCCACCACGCGTAGTCGCTCCTCCTCTTCCGGCACCTCTGCGGCACCCGGACGGGATGAGTACCCTCCAATGTCAATAAACGTAGCCCCTTCCGTTAGCATCCGCTCTACCTGCCGTAATTGGGGTGCTTCTTCCCGGAACTGCCCGCCGTCGTAGAACGAATCGGGCGTCACGTTCAAAATCCCCATAACCTTCGGTACCCGAAGGTCAACCAATTTTCCCTGCAGGTTGAGTGTTTTTCTTTCGAAAAAAGCGCTTACTTTCGTCAATGGCTCAACATTCGTGCCTTTCCTTTAAAATTAGAACAAATAACGGTGAAAACCCAAACCTACCAGGAATATAATCGCGTGATGCGGGCGTGTAAAGACGTTTTCACGAAGAAAACCAAAGACTACGGCACCGCCTGGCGAATCCTTCGCCTGCCCTCCCTTACCGACCAGATCTACATCAAAGCGCAGCGAATCCGCTCTATTCAGGAAAAAGGTACGCAGCAGGTGGCCGATAGCATAGCCGGTGAGTTTGTGGGCATCATTAACTACTGCCTAATTGCCCTTATTCAACTGGATTTGCCCACCGACGCGCCGCTGGAGCTGCCCTACGGGGAACTGGAACCGCGCTACGATCGTATGGCAGAAGAGACGCAGCAACTGCTTAAGAGCAAGAACCACGACTATGGCGAAGCCTGGCGCGAGATGCGGGTAAGCTCGATGACGGACCTTATCCTGATGAAACTGCTGCGGGTAAAGCAAATTGAAGATAACCGGGGCGAGACGTTGATCTCGGAGGGCGTAGGCGCTAACTATCAGGATATGATTAACTACGCGGTGTTTTGCTTGATTAAAATGGATTTCGCGATCCAAGATTCGTAACTCTTTAGGCATGAACGTTCTTACTGCAGTGGCCCGCTACCTGGTGGGTGGTTTGTTTATCTTTTCGGGCTTGATCAAGCTCAACGACCCGGTGGGCACCAAGATTAAGTTGGAAGAGTACTTCGATGTGTTCGCTACCGACTTTGCCCCCTTTTTTGCGTCGTTTATTCCGCTGGCGCTGGGTCTGGCGGTGCTTCTCAGCGTACTGGAAGTGGCTCTGGGCGTCGCGGTGCTCATTCGCTACCGCATGGCGATTACTACCTGGGTGCTGCTGGGCATGATCGTTTTCTTTACTTTCCTCACGTTCTACTCGGCCTACTTCAACAAAGTGACCGACTGCGGTTGCTTCGGCGATGCTATCGTGCTTACCCCGTGGGAGTCGTTTACCAAAGACATTGTCCTGCTGGTGCTTATCGGCGTTCTGTTTGCCTACCGGCACCGGTTTACCGAACGGTTTTCGCTACCCACGTCGCACTGGGTGGTGGGGGCGGTAACCTTACTGAGCTTGGTGGTGGGAATCACTGCGGTGCGCCACCTGCCCTTTGCCGATTTTCGGGCGTACCGGGTAGGAGCCGACCTACCCCGCCTGATGCAGCCTTCGGAGCCGTTGCGTTACAAGTACATTATGACAAAAAATGGGGAAGACGAAGAATTTACGCAGTACCCTACTGATAAGGCTTATACCTTTAAAGAAATGGTAGCGCTTAATCCGGAGGCGCAGCCCAAGATCACCGATTACAGCGTGTGGAACGATGAGGGCGACTTCACCGAAGGCACGTTCGAGGGCATCAAACTACTGGTGGTGATGTACGACGTGACCAAAGCTGATAAGGAGGCGTTGCCGAAGATTCAGCAGTTGGCCAACCAACTGCCCCCCGATACTGAAACTTTGGTGCTCACCGCGTCGGGCGAGGCGATCTACGATGAGTTTCGACACGATCACCAGTTGGCGCTGCCCTACTACTACGCCGATGCCACGGTCCTTAAGACCATCATTCGGGCCAATCCAGGCTTGGTGCTGCTGCAGAACGGCGTGGTACGCGGCAAATGGCACTTCCGCGACACTCCTTCGGCCGAAGAAATCAGCCAGCTGCTGGGTCGGGGAGTGGCGGCGGTAGAGTAGGTAGAGGGGTAGCTTCCTGAGCTATGGTTCGCTGCGGAATGGTTGGGAGCTGACTACCGTTGCCTTATAATATTATCCCTTGAGATAGTATCTATTGGACGACAAAAGCGCTACTTTTATTATTGTACCAGTTAAGTAGATTATGAATATTGCTGACAAAAAAGTGGAGTTAATAGCGTGGCTGGCCCGTGTGCAAGATCAAGCTCTTTTAGAAAAGATAGAGCAATTGAAGCAGCAAGCTATTAACGAGGCCTATCAAGCTGGTTTACAACCAATGACCTCGGAGCAGTACAAAGCCCGACTAGATCAGGCCGAAGCCGAGTATCAGCAGGGGCGGGTTAGTTCACAAGAAGAGATAGAAAAGGAATCCGAAAACTGGTAGCCATGCGTATTGTCTGGTCGGATACTGCCAAAGCAGATGTTAAAGATATCTACGACTACTACAAAGAGAACGCTAGCCTAAAAGTAGCCCGTTCTATCCGTAGTCAGCTCATTAAAAAGCCTCGTCTGCTTAATCAGCAACCTGAACTAGGGCAAGAAGAAGACAATCCGGTAGTTGCCGGAAGAGGGTTTCGCTATCTGGTGGAGGGAAATTACAAAATCGTTTATAAGGTGTTTAGCGAACGCCAGGAAATACTGGTTGCTATGGTGTTTGATACCCGTCAGAATCCTACCAAATTAAACGCATAACCTTTACTCACAGGTCTGCCCCTCGGCCAAAGAGAGCAGCCGACTGCTGGGCCGGGGAGTGGCGGCGGCAGAGTAGGTAGAGGGGTAGCTTCCTGAGTTGTCGCTGCGGACTGGTTGGGAGTTGACTACCGTTGCCCTACGATTATTGTCCCAAAACCAACAATATGAAGACAAGAATTATCGCTACTGCCTTCTTACTAGTGTTAGCCTGCTTGAGTGCGCTAGCCCAGCAACCAACCAACCCGACCCCCGCAGTTGATATAAACGACTTGCCAGAGTACGTGGTAATTAGAGCAGACTTCGGAGGACGTCCGGTAACATTCTTTATTGATAGTCGAAATTCACCTCATAAGGCGGCTTTAAAAGCGTTGGAAGATGCGCTCACGAATAAAAAGAAGCTATGGATTCAAAATCGAACTGATTTACTGAATGCGCTATCCAACCTAGGATTCGACTATGTGGATAATATTCCTTTTGGTCAGAGTTCGTCCGCTAGTATAGTGTTCAGGAAGAAGCCGGAGTATCGCCAATAGTTCTGCTTACACCGATGCTAACAACCGCATGAAAAACCGCATCAGTATCAGCACCGCAGCGTACTTTCCCCTGCCCTTTGTCGGGCTGGCGATGCTTATACTTCTTACCGGCGCGATATGGCTCGCTGAGCGCTACAGCCCGGTTAGCTTCCTACTGATGCCGGCCGGTTTGTTTCTCTTCGCTGCCCGTTACCGGCTCACTATCAATCTGGTTACCCAAACTTATCACGATCATCTGTGGATCGTTGGCTTAAAAAAAGGGCCTAAGGTGAAGTTCAGCCGTATTGATGGTTTGCACCTCACCCAGAATGCCTACCGACAGACGATCAGCTCCTGGGCGAGTTCAACGACCCGACGAGGTATCGAGTACAATGGATTTGTACGCTTCGATGAGGAAGATATCCAGGTAGCGAATGCTACCAGTAAGCGCAAGGTGATGCACAAACTCAAGAACATCCAACGCGCCCTGCGGGGGAATATCGTTAGCAGCACGACCGTCGCTATTGACACTCATATTACCGATCATACCGAAGGATAAGCGCCGAAGTCCACGCCGAACACTTTTACCCTGGGTGGGTTCCCCCTCCGTGAAACTAGTCGCGCAACCCGAAAACCTGCTAGAGGCGGTGGCCCTCCGCCTTGGCCTGGTGCCAACCCCCATGGGCGACACCCAGTTTGCCGTGGTGCTGGCCCGCACGGTGATGGTAGCGGCTAAACTGGGAATCTTTGAAGCCCTGGCTGACCAACCTGCTACCGCTATCCAGGTAGCGCAGCGCTGTGGCACCGCACCGGTTCCTACCCAAAAGATACTAAACACCCTAGTGCACCTGGGCTACCTACGCTTCCGCCGGGAGCAATACGCGCTTCGTCGGTCGGCGCGGCGGTGGATGGTGCCGGGCGGCCCGCAGTCGCTCCACGAAAAGATGCTGTTTCAGTTTACCGAGTGGGAGATGATGGAGGGCTACGAGGACTACGTGCGCACCGGAGAGCCGTTTCGGATGCACGAAACTTTTAGTGCCGGGCAGTGGACGGCCTACCAGCGCGGTATGCGGGCCGTTGCCAGCATCTCGGCCTGGGAGGTAGCCCGCCGCACGCCGGTGCCCCCACGGGCCAAAGACATGTTGGACATTGGGGGGGCACACGGCTACTATTCGGTAGGGCTGTGCCGCCGCCACGTAGGACTGCGCTCGGTGATTCTGGATTTGCCCGAGGCGGTGGAAGAAGCCCAACACCTGTTGGCCCGAGAGCAGATGGGCGGACGCGTAGTGCATCGGCCGGGTAACGCCCTCACCGACGACCTGGGCGAAGCACGGTATGATATCGTACTGATCGCCAGTCTGGTGCATCATTTCGATGAGGCCGCTAATCGATCGCTGATGCAGCGCATCGCGCGGGCGCTGCGGCCCGGTGGCGTGCTGGTGGTGCAGGAGTTCATGCGCAGTCCCCGCCCCCGCCGCGGCGACCACCTGGGAGCGCTGCTCGATATGTTCTTCGCGGTTACCAGCGAGTCGGGCACCTGGTCGACTGAGGAGATTGCTGACTGGCAGCGGGCCGCCGGACTACAGCCGCGCAAACCGATCTGGCTGCGCTCGATCCCCCGACACGCGCAACAGGTAGCGCGGAAGCCTCGGTGAAAGCAGAATTTTGTACTTCGATATTCGTTATTCCTTGCGCTCGGCGCCCGACTCGATATTCGATATTTCTGAATGTTGAATATCGAGTAAGGAATGATGAAGTGGTAAGAAATCTCTGATTAGTGAACTACTCCAGCACCTTGTCCGCTAACGCTTCCTTCAACGCCCTGGCCTTTATTGGACCGACGAGTTCGCTGAGCTCGGCTTCGTCGGCTTCTTTGATGCGTTTTACTGATTTGAAATTCTTGAGCAGCGACATGGCGGTTTTCTTCCCGATGCCTTTGATGTCTTCCAGTTCGCTGCGGAAGGCGGCATTGGACCGCTTCTGCCGGTGGAAGGTGATCGCGAAGCGGTGCGCTTCGTCCCGCGCCCGCTGAATCAGCTTGAGCGACTCCGATTTCTTGTCGATGTGCAACGGGTAGGGGTCTTCGGGTCGGTAGATTTCTTCCAGCCGCTTGGCAATGCCGATGATCGGAATATCTCCGTAGATGCCTACGTCCTTCAGCGCCTGACAAGCCGCACTCAATTGCCCCTTACCACCGTCGATGACGATCAGATTGGGTAGGTCGGCCTCTTCTTCAATCAGTCGTTTGTAGCGGCGAAACACGATCTCGTACATCGAGGCGAAGTCGTCGGGACCCACCACAGTTTTAATATTGAACTTACGATAGTCCTTCTTCGAGGGTCGGCCGTTTTTGAAGCATACCATGGAGGCCACCGGGTGCGAGCCTTGCATGTTGGAGTTGTCGAAGCACTCCAGGTGCACCGGCGGCACCTTCAGGCGCAGGTCTTCCTGTAGTTTGAGCACCACGCGGCTGATGCGCTGCTTGTTGTCCTGCACCCGGTTGAAGCGCTCGCGCTTGTAGTACAGGGCGTTTTTGATCGACATATCCACCAGCTTGCGCTTGTCGCCGATCTTCGGGATTACCAGCGACACCCCATTAAGCTCCAGGGGTAGTTCTATGTTAACCAGCACTTCGGTGGCGGTGCTGCGGTAGCGCTCGCGCAGCTCGATCATCACCAGCGCCAGGATATTCTCGTCGCTCTCGTCGAGCTTTTTCTTCACCTCAATAGTTTTAGTGAGCACAATGGCCCCCTTGTTGGCCTTCAGGTAGTTCACGTAGGCCATCTGCTCGTCCGACACCACGGTGAACACGTCGGTATCGCCAATGTGGTCGTTTACTACGAGTGATTTGGCCTGGTACTTGGCGAGTAGCTCGATTTTAAGTTTGTACTGCTGCGCCAGCTCGAACTCCAGGTTTTCGGCCGCTTCCTGCATCTTCTCGCGGAAGTAGGTGCGGGGCACGCCCAGGTTACCTTTCAGGATATTGGTGGCCTGCTCGATGTCAGCGTTGTAGCTTTCTTCCGACTGCAAGCCTTCGCACGGTCCCTGGCAGTTGCCGATGTGGTACTCTAGGCACACCTTAAATTTGCCTTCCTTGATGTTCTTTTCTGACAGATCGTAGCGGCAGGTGCGGATTTGGTAGAGGTTACGCAGCAGTTCCAGAATGTTGTTCATACCCTTTACGCTGGCGAACGGCCCGAAGTACCGGCCCTGCCCGTGGATGAGGCGGCGGGTGGGGATAATGCGGGGAAAGCGCTCGTTGGTAAGCAGAATGTAGGGGTAGCTCTTATCGTCTTTAAGCAAGATATTGTAGCGCGGCTGATTCTTCTTGATCAGGCTATTCTCCAGCAGTAACGCATCAAACTCCGAATTCACAATCGTGAACTCGATACTACGCACCTCGCTGGCCATCTTGCGGGTTTTCCGGTTAGCGCCCTTCGACTTGTTAAAGTAGCTGCTTACCCGGTTCTTCAGGTTCTTGGCCTTGCCCACGTAGATGAGGGCGCGCTCGTGGTTGTAGAACTTATAAACGCCCGGCTGGTCGGGCAGTAGGTTTACCTGGTCGGGAGTGTAGTAAGGAACTTCCATGCGTCAGTAACACAATAGCGGTTAAAAAACGTCAGAAACGGTGAATAAATCCTACTCCGTTGGGGCGAACGCTTAGCTTGCCGATTAGTGCGTCTAGCGAGTCGGCCTGCTTTGCTAAGACAAGATACAGCACCGCATCGAACGCCAGCAGAAAGCCTCCTTGTAAAAGAAGTGATCGGCCGTAGCCCCGCCAGCGGGCGGCCTGTTCTTCATCATTCTTAGCGCGCTCCAGCAAGTAGAGTCCGCCCATTCCGTAGGCTACGTCTAGTCCGGCGTTAAACAGTAGCGTGCGGCGCAGGCTATGGTGACTTTTCACCGCTTTGGCGAGCGAGACGTTGGTATCCAGGCGAGTAGCCCGCCAGTAGCCCAGTCCGGCCAGGGTAACGTTCACCGT
>JBASAY010000174.1:0-63206 GCA_049650865.1 Tunicatimonas sp. | reverse complement strand
TGGCCGTAGGACTGGCCTTCGCCGGGGCTCTCGTTTCTATCGCCAATCTGATCCGCTTCGGGCTGATGGGCGACTTTTACTCCTGGACGGAGTCGCTCACCAATGTGGGTGTTGATGTGGCTATTGGCCTGCTGTTCTTGCCCATCGTACGCCTTCTTACGGATAAGATTCTGCTACCCGGCAGTAAACTTACCGACGAACTGGTGAACCAGGAAACGCCCAACGTAGGGGCCGGACTCATCGAGGCCTTCGCCTACGTGGGTGGGTCGGTGCTCATTACCTTATGCCTGTAACTTCTTCCCCCGTCCTGCCCAAACCGCTGCAGTCGCGGATTCTTAAAATTTCGCTGTTCGCTACCGGGCTGGCGGGCATTGTGGCCGAGTACGTGCTGTCGACGCTGGCCACCTATTTCCTGGGCGACTCAGTGTTTCAGTGGACGATGATCGTATCGATCATGCTGTTCTCGATGGGCCTGGGCAGTCGGCTGAGCCTGCTGTTCGAAAAGAACCTGTTGCAGACCTTTATCTTCATCGAGTTTGCGCTGTCGATCTTCAGTGCTTTTTCGGCGCTACTGGCGTACGTGGCCTCAGGTTACACGGTGTACACCGGCTTCATTATTTACTCCCTGAGCATCATCATCGGCATCCTGATCGGGCTGGAGATTCCGCTGGTGGTGCGGGTGAACGACGAGTTTCAGTCGCTGCGCATCAACGTGGCCTCGGTGATGGAAAAAGACTACTTCGGCAGCTTGCTGGGTGGGCTGTTCTTTGCCTTCGTGGGCCTGCCCTACCTGGGACTCACCTACACCCCCTTTCTGCTGGGCTTCATCAACTTCTCGGTGGCCGTGGTGCTGGTGGGTTTGCTGTGGCGACAGATGCCTCCGCCGCAGCGCCGCAGGGTCGGGGGGCTAGCCGCAGCGGTGGCGGTGGTGCTGGTGGCGGGAGTGGTTACGGCGAAGCCGATCATCCGGTTTGGCGAACAGGTGCGCTACAAAGACAAGGTGATCTACGAGACGCAGAGCCGCTATCAGAAGATCGTGCTCACGCAGTGGAAGAACGACTACTGGCTGTTTATCAACGGCAACCAGCAGCTAAGCACCGTCGACGAGGTAATGTACCACGAGCCGTTGGTGCACCCGGCGATGCAACTGGCCCCTCAACCGCGGTCGGTGCTGGTGTTGGGTGGGGGCGACGGTTGCGCGGTGCGCGAGATTCTAAAGTATCCGTTGGTAGAAAGCATTACGGTGGTGGACCTGGACCCCGCCATGACCGAGCTGGGCCGCACCCACCCGGTGCTCACCGACCTGAATGAAGGAGCGCTCAACGACGAGCGTGTGCGCATCGTGAACCAGGATGCCTTCACCTTTGCCGAGCAAACCACCGACTACTACGACGTGATCATTGCCGACCTGCCCGACCCCAAGTCGGCCGACCTGAGCCGCTTGTACACCCGCGAGTTTTACCGGCTGTGCCGTCGGCAGTTGCGTCCGCAGGGGGTACTCATCACTCAAGCAGGCAGCCCGTACTTCGCCACGCAGGCCTTCGAGTGCATCGACCTCACGCTTCAGGAAGCGGGTTTCCAAACCCAGCCGATGCACAACCAGATCGTAACCATGGGCGAGTGGGGCTGGGTGCTCGGTATAAAAACCGATCAGACGATGCCCCTTGAGGAACGATTACAAGGGCTTGACTTTGCGAAGGTAGAAACGCAGTGGCTCAACCAAGAGGCGATGTTGTTGATGACCTCGTTCGGCAAAGACTACTTCTCCCGCGACGCTGACTCGGTGCATGTGAACACCCTGGGCGACCCGGTGCTGTACCGCTACTACCTGAAGGGTAACTGGGACTTATACTAGCTGATTGGAGTATCGCCGCCGTCTACGTGGATGGTTTGCCCGGTGATGTACGAAGCATCCTGCGAGGCTAAAAATACGTAGGCCGGACCCACTTCCGACGGATGCCCGGGGCGCTTCATGGGAGTGTTCTGGCCAAACTTTTTAATCTTCTCTTCCGGGAAGGTCGAGGTGATCAGGGGCGTCCAGATGGGGCCGGGGGCCACCGCGTTGACCCGGATGTTGCGCTTGGCTACCATCTGACTTAGCGAGCGGGTAAAGGTGGTAATTGCCCCCTTGGTGGAAGAGTAGTCGAGTAGCGACTTGCTGCCCCGGTAGGCCACTACGCTGTTGGTGTTGATGATGCAACTGCCTTCTTTCATTTTCTCCAGCGCCGGTTTGGTCAGGTAAAACATGGCGAAGATATTGGTTTTAAACGTATCCTCTACCAGATCAAGGTCTAGTTCCTTCACGTCTTCGGCCGGATGCTGTTCGGCGGCGTTGTTGACTAGAATGTCGAGTTTACCGAACTGGGCGTAGGTCTCGTCGATGCACTCTTGGCAGAACGCGCGCTCGCGCAGGTCGCCGCGCAGTAGCAAGCACGTCTGTCCTTCTTGCTCCACCATTCGCTTCGTTTCCTCGGCATCCTGATCCTCGCTTAGGTAGACGATAGCCACGTCGGCCCCTTCGCGGGCGAAGTGCACCGCCACGGAGGCACCAATGCCCGAGTCGCCGCCGGTAATGAGCGCCACGTGGCCCTTCAGTTTGTCGCTACCGCGGTAGCTGTCGCGGATGGTTTCGGGCTCGGGATTCATCTGCTGCTCGGAGCCCGGGGTGGATTGTTGCTGGGGAGGCATTGATTCGGCCATGATAAAAAGTGGTTAGAGTGGATAAAAAGTAGTTTATAAACTGCTGAGGAAAACGAATGTTGAGAAATGGACTTAGGTATTGATAAATGTAGTAACCATGTGGGTGCGGTTCTCGTCAGTAAAAGCTCGTAGTATACTTGATATAATTTGCATTACTCCTATGAACCTCCAACCCGGCGATGCCGCCCCCGACTTCACCGCCCCCAACCAGCGCGGCGAAACCGTTCGCCTGTCTGATTTTCGCGGTAAGAAAGTAGTGATCTACTTCTACCCCAAAGACGATACCCCCGGCTGCACGGCCCAGGCCTGCAACCTGCGCGACAACCATGCTGAGCTACAACAAGCCGGTTACGTAGTGTTAGGAGTAAGCAAAGACAGCGCGAAATCGCATGACAAGTTTGCCAGTAAGTACAATCTACCGTTTGCGCTGTTGGCTGACGAAGACAAGTCGATCAACGAGGCCTACGGCGTTTGGAAAGAGAAATCGATGTACGGTCGCACTTATATGGGCGCTGCCCGCACTACCTTTGTGATCGACGAAGAAGGTATCATCACTGGCGTTATCGACAAGGTGAAAACCAAGGACCACACCGCTCAAATTCTGAAGGTTTAACCCGCGAAGCAGCAGTGCTTGTGTATACTCCTATGAGGGCATATTAGCGATTCCGTGTTCCTGGTCGTAGGGTAGCGAAGCGTCCTACGATCCACTATGCCACCATTTTATTCAATGATTGCCATTTTCAAAATCACTTTTTCATTCCTTAGCAAGTATATCCTTAAATTTTAAAAATTGACATCCTAATTAGCTACAAACGTAAGCATCTGTTATTGACCCTGTCGGCAACTGCGCTGGTAATAGCATTGCTAACCCCGGGAATAGCCAACGCGAACCACCCACCCCCGAACGACTCGACCACAAGGGCGCACCGGTGGGGGTGGCTCTATGCCGGGGCGGGCTACGGCCTGGCTCAGGTTGGACTGTACGCGGCTTGGTACCGCAACCAGCCCCGACAGCAGTTTCAGTTCTTTAACGACGGAGCGCAGTGGAAGCAGGTAGACAAGGTGGGACACTTCTACTCGGCCTTCCACCTGAGCCGAGCGAGTACCCCACTGGTTGAGCGGCTAGGGTCGCAACGCCGCGCCGTGCACGCAGGAGGGGCGGTCGGTTGGTTACTGCTACTGCCCGTGGAGGTGTTCGACGGCTTCTCGCAAGCCTACGGTTTTTCGTGGTACGACCTGGCGGCGAACGCGGCAGGATCAGCCTGCTGGATCGGGCAACACCTGTTGTGGGATGAAGTACGCATTCAACCTAAATTCTCGTTTCACCGCACCGCACTGGCCGCCCAGCGGCCTAACATCCTGGGGAGTAACCTGCCCGAAGAAGTGCTGAAGGACTACAACGGGCAAACCTACTGGCTGTCGGTAGACCTGTACGCCTTCCTGAGGCAGCGTTACCCCCGGTTCCCGAAGTGGCTCAATGTGGCGGTGGGTTACGGAGCCAACCAGATGCTGCACGCCCGCGAACCGGCTAACCGAGCGGCGGGCTACTCGGCCTACCGAACGTGGTACCTGGCGCTCGACGTCGACCTGCACTATTACCGTAAGCCACCGGTTACCTTTGGCAACCAGTTGTGGAATGGCTTACTGTACGCCGTTTCGTTGGTGCACCTGCCCGCCCCCGCCCTGGGTTACCGCTCGGGAAGAGGATTTACGTTCTATCCTGCGTATTTTTGAGGTTGATTGGATGAGAGAAGGATTGGATGATAGAATGAGGTAGGGGGGGGTAGATAGGTCGCTGGGTGGAAGTAAAAGATTGCTCTTGGTTCGATTGTCCAATGGCTCGATGGTTGCTTTCAGCGACGCCCAACCAGCGAACAACGAAATAATCGAACGGCCAGATTTCAATACTAAAAATGTAACCTTATCGCCACTAGCCCGTCTATCCAACACCCAACACCCAACACCCAACACCCAACACCCAACACCCAACACCCAACACCCAACACCCAACACCCAACACCCAACACCCAACACCCAACACCATGAACATCGGAGACAAAGTACGTTTGTTAAGAGGAAGCGAAGAGGGAGTGATCACCCAGTTTCTGGATGGCAACCTCATCGAGGTGGAAATTGAAGACGGGTTTGGCATTCCGGTGATGCGTAGCGAAGTGGTGGTGGTAGCCCAGGAAGAAGATAAGTACTTTCAGCGGCCTAGCGCCCCCCCAGAATCGGCGAAGCCGGTAGCAAAGCGCGACCCCGCCCCGCCGCTCGTCTCAGGGGTGTACCTGGCCTACGTGCAGATCAACGACCAGCAGCTATCCCTTCACCTAGTTAATACTACCGATTTTGAGATGCCCTACGTGCTGGGTGAAGAAGCCAACGGCAAATTCAGCGGGCTGGCTTCGGGAGTGCTGAAGGCGCAGAGCACCGCCAAGGTAATGAACCAGGCGGTAGCCGAGTTCGACCGGTGGCCCGTGCTGGTCTTTCAAGGTTTGTACTTTCGCTCGGGCAACTACGGGCTGCGCGAACCGCTGATGCGCCGCATCAAGCACAAGGCGGCTACCTTTTTTAAGAGCAAGGCCACCGCGCCGCTCCTCAACCAACCGTCGTTCTTATTCTCGATCGACGAAGCGGCCAACAGCGTAGGGGGCAAACCGCTAAATCCTGAAGCGCTCAAAGAAAGCCTGCTGTCGCCGAAAGAAGAAAGCCGCGCCAAGCACCAGATCAAACTTACCCGTCCACCCGCGCAGGTAGACCTGCACATTGAGAAGCTTACCGACACGCACGATACCATGAACAACAGCGAGATGCTGGGCCTTCAGCTGCAAACCTTCGAGGAGAAGCTCGACCAGGCCCTTGCCACTGGTATGGACGAGATCACCTTTGTGCACGGAGTGGGCAGCGGCACCCTGCGTCGGGAAATTCAGAAGCGGCTGTCGGGGATGAAGAGCATCCTGTACTTTCAGGACGCGCAGCGCGAAAAGTTCGGCTACGGGGCCACACTAGTCCGCCTTAAGTAGCGTTGTCCGAGAAATAACGTACGCCCGAACTTGCCTATGAACCGCTCTCTACTCGCTATCATGCTGCTGCTGCCGACGACCCTGGCGCTGGGGCAAGATACTACCCTGGTAACCACCTACTACGACTCAGCCCAGCTGGTGGTGAAGGAGAAGTACTACGTACTAACCCGCGACAGTACGGTAGCCCACGGTCCGTACCGAAAATTCTACGCCGAAGGCCCATTGTCCACCCAGGTAAACTTCCGGCAGGGCCAGCCGACGGGCTGGATGAAGGAATACTACCCCGAAGGAGGAGTGCAACGGAGAACCCCCTACCAACAAGGTATCAAGGAGGGAGACGTGGTGGTGTTTACCCGCTCGGGCGACACGCTGCAAACGGCCACCTTCCGCAACGATACCCTGCAGGGGCCGTTAACGATTTTTTACGCGGATGGCACTCCCAAAAACAAAACCCAGTTCGTAAACGGTACGCCCGACGGACTAATAGAATCGTACTACCCCAGCGGAAAACTGAGCGAAGAGATTACCTACCGGCGCGGCCAGCCTGACGGACCGGTGCGCAGATTCTACGAAGAGGGCACCCTAAAAACCGAACTGACTTATCGGGCGGGGATGACGGAAGGACTGGCCACCGAGTACTATCCGGGGGGGCAGGTAGCCGATAAAACCAACTTTACCCGGGGCGAGCGCGATGGCGCGTCACAGTCTTTCAGCGAGACGGGCCAACTGCTGCGCGACGAGTACTACGAAGATGGGTTTTTGGAGGGTGCCAGCCGGTATTACTACCCCGATGGAACGCTCAAGGAAGAGCAGCAGCACCGCCATGGCCAACCGGTGGGTGAGCACCGCCGTTTCTTTGCCAACGGCCAGCCGGAAGAGGTGACCATCCATACGGACGAGGGCAAAAGCATAAAAAAGTACTATAAAGTCGGCACCCTACGCGAAGCGAAGCAGTTTGCCGATCAAAAACCTGTCGGCACGTGGGAGACCTACCACCCGAACGGCCAGCTGGCGCAAGAGCAGCCCTACGTAGCAGGAAAGCGGGAGGGAACCGTCACTAGCTACTACAAAGACGGAACGGTAAAGAAGACCGAAGAATACCGGAAGGGCAAAAAGACCAAGACCGAAAAAACTTACTACCCCTCCGGAGCGATACAAAGCGAAACGGACTATTACTTCGGGGTGAAGCAGGGGAAGCACACCGTCTACTACGAAGATGGGGCGGTGAAGGAAAAGGGAGCCTATAATGGGGGTAAGGAAACGGGCGACTGGCAGCAGTACGATCAGGACGGAAACGTAGTGCCCTAATAGCAGATAGCTGTTACTTGAATATTCGAGGCATGTGGCGTCTTCCGTAAATAATACGAATGATCTCAACCGCGCGGCGGACCGCAACATCTGACCCAGATTGCCGGTAGAAAATCATGTAACCGTTCTTGGGAAACGCTAGCACACTGCTTGTTGCGTTGCTTCCCACTTCGCCCGCGCCCGGCGTTTGATATCATCGAAATCCAGCTGCTTGAACGGTCCGTTCATACCCTCTTCAATCATTGCTCGGACGTTGGCCTTTTCTCGCTCAGCAGCAGAGTCGTCCTGCAGTAGCTCTAAAGCCCTATCCAACGCGTCTTGCTCGCTAGCAAATCGGCCGGATTTGATTCCTTGCTGTATGTATTGCGCAAATTCCGGTGTGACATTCATGCCCTAAAGATATCAATTTTCTGCGTAAAAAATTGCTGAGTACCGTTTTTTAACCATAACCCGGCTACTGGCAGTCACCGGCCAGCCACTGCTTGGCGAACTTCTCCTGAGCGAAGTAACCCGCCACGATTCCGTCTTTCTTAAGGGAGGTGGCAGACTTCTTCAGCGCTACCTCATCGAAGATATTTTCGGAAAGCACAATGGCGGTAAACCGCTGGCTGCCAATCTCTCGATTAGAGCGGGGTACCCACTCCTCGTTGGTCCAGCGCAGGTCTTCGGTACTAATCCCCTTCAGGTCGCGCTGGTTGATGAGCCAGTGCCGAATGTTATGGGCCTTGGCCAGTTGCAGCGACGTTTCCCAAGCGGCCCGGTAGTCTTCGCCACGGGCGAAGCCGTGCCAGGTGTGGATCAGCGCCGGTAGGGTGTCGTCTAGTTCAATCTTCACGTACTGGTTTTCGTACTTAATCATATTGCGAGAAGTAATTCGAGTGAGAAAAATGGATAGAAAACCGAAGTTGCTCGAAATCCGCTACTTTTGCTCAGGCGTTTTGCCCGAAATCTTAGTCCGTAAGTAAAGACCGGAAAGTATAGAAGAAAGCAATCTTAAGCGTGACGAATAGTAGGCACCGTAGTACGAGGTGTGACCTACTTTTCCTCTCTCAACATTCATCATTCCTTGCGCCCGGCGCCCGGTTCGATATTCAATCTTTCTATCCCTCTTCATGCAAGCCATCCTCATTAACCAACCCGGCGGCATCGATCAGTTGCACGTCGGCACGTACGAAACTCCGGTTCCGAAACCCCACGAACTACTGGTGCGGGTGGCCGCCACCGCCGTAAATCGCGCCGATCTGCTGCAGCGGCAGGGCAAGTACCCGCCGCCCGCCGGGGCCAGTCCCATTCTCGGCCTAGAGATGAGCGGCGAGGTGGTCGAGGTCGGCGCTGAGGTTACCCGCCACGCGGTAGGCGATTCGGTGTTCGGCCTGCTGCCCGGCGGTGGGTACGCCGAGTACGCGGTGATCCACGAGCGGATGGCACTGCCGGTACCCAGCACCCTTACGCTGACCGAGGCCGCCGCCGTGCCCGAAGTATTTCTTACGGCTTACCAGGCGCTGCACTGGCTGGGGAAGCTGCAAGCGGGTGAGCGGGTGCTGATCCACGCCGGAGCCAGCGGGGTAGGCACCGCCGCCATCCAGCTGGCGCTGGCCATGGGGGCGGGCGACGTGATCGTGACCGCCTCGGCGGCCAAGCATTCGCTCTGCCGGGACTTGGGCGCAAACTATACCATCGACTACCAAGCGCACGACTTCAAGGAAGAAGTGATGCAACTTACGGATGGCGAAGGAGTGGACCTGGTGCTCGACTTTGTGGCGGCGCCCTACTTCGAGAGAAACGTAGGGGTGCTGCGCACCGACGGCCGCATGATCCTGCTAGCCCTGCTGGGGGGGGCGCACGTAGAACACTTTAATTTGGGCAACCTACTCAGGAAGCGGTTGCAGATCAGCGCTTCCACCCTGCGCTCGCGTAGCCGCGACTACCAGATTAACCTTACCGAGGCGTTCGCCGACTTTGCCCTTCCCAAACTAGCCGACGGCCGCCTGCGTCCGGTGATCGACCGGTTGTACGACTGGAAGGAGGTGCAGCAGGCGCACCAGCGCATGGAAGCCAACCAAAACAGTGGTAAACTGGTACTGGAGATCGCCCGCTAGCCAAAGCACTTCTACCCAGGAACTCTCTAAGCTTATACGCTAATACACTCTAGCATAGTCGATGGGTTCACTGAGAAGATTTTGTTAGATAATTCGCTACATTAGAATATATACTCTGCTGATGTACCACCGCTTATCGTACGTACTAATGGTTGTTACGGTACTATTATGCGCCTGTTCGCCGGTTAAGACCTTTGTCGAGACTTCCGCCGCGTCGGGCATGTCGGGTCACACGTACGCCTTTGTGCCGTTGTCGGACGAAGGGGTGGACCAGGCCAGCGCTATCCTGCACGATGAGATCAGTCAACGTATCCACAAGGCGCTTCAGCAGCGAGGCTATACGCCCGATACTAATAATCCGCAGCTGCTGGTTGCCTTCAACATCCTTACCAACGAGCAGCGCAAAGAAGTAACTAAGTCAGCTGATTCGTACGGAGGCTACAATCACATGTGGGCTAATACTTACGGCGGAGGCTGGTGGCCTCCGATGAACAACGCTCGCTACAAAGAGATTCGCGTCGAAAAGACCGGTATCTTAATCGTAGATTTTGTTTCAGCCTCGGAGAGGGAATTAGTCTGGCGCGGAGTGGGCAGTGGTCCGGTGAACGACCCCGAAGAGCGGTTTGAGACCAGCTACAAGATTATTAAGAAACTCTCCAGGAAGTTTCCGACCGCTACGTCTTCCTCCGATACCGACTAACTTAAACCACCTCCTATTTTGTTACGCTAGGCAAACAAACTGCTTAGCAGTTGATTTTGAAAAGGAACCGCCGCAAACCAAAATGGTGTTATCTTTCTGTACGCAAACCCAAATATCTACTATCATGGCTAAGCCCCGACTCGAACTTATCCAGGCGCTACGTAAAACGGCGCAGAAGATTGCTGATTCTAATCACTACCAGTGGGGACACATGGGAAGTTGCAACTGCGGCCATCTGGTGCAGGAGGTAACCCAGCTCACCCGCGCCGAAATTCATGACTACGCCATGCGCACCCGCGGCGGTGACTGGAGCGAGCAGGCCCTCGACTACTGCCCCACCAGTGGGTACCTGATGGATCAGGTGATATCCATTATGCTAGATGCAGGCCTGGAGGTAGAGGACTTCCGCCATCTGGAGCGCCTCTCGGACCGGGCGGTGCTTCGCCGCTTGCCCCAGCAGGAGCGCTTTCTTCAGCACAACCAGCGCGAAGACGTAGCCAAATACCTGCGTACCTGGGCCAGTCTGCTTGAGGAGCAACTGCTCAACCAGATCGAGATTCCTCAATTTTCGGAGCTTTCTCCGGAAGAAATCAGCGCTTAATTTTTTTATTATTCCGTTGTTAATTTGGGCCGTTGGTAACAAATATTTTAGGGTTGCTTCCAATTGAACTTTGACCTTACACCCAACTTACATATGCCTATGATTTCTACCTGAAGATACTACCTTTGGTTGCAATGGTGGGGACTTAATCGCCCCTAATGCAACGTGAAACGGCCGTTATCTTATGGTATTCTTCGCTGGCGAATCATTGCCGTATCTTCTTTTGGCCGCGATTTTGGCTTTCTTCACCACCCATTGCACCATCCCAGCTGTAATTCGGGTGGCGCGCGAGAAGCACCTGATTGAGGAACCCAACAGCCGAAGTTCTCACGCGCACATGACTCCCTGTTTAGGCGGAATTGCCATCTTTGCTTCTCTGTCGATCGTCTCTCTTCTGGTAGCTCACCTATCCCAGGCTACCGCCGGAAAGTCTCATCTGATTCTCCCTTCCCTCGTTATTCTGTTCTTCATTGGCTTAAAGGATGATATCTTGGTGATTGACCCTTACAAAAAGCTGGTCGCCCAACTGATCGCCGCCGGTCTGCTGATTGCTTGCGCTGATATTCGTATCGGTAGCTTGTTTGGGTTGTTCGGGGTCTACGAACTGCCCTATCTGGTGAGCTTCGTACTCACCATTTTTATCTTCGTGGTGGTGATCAACTCCTACAACCTGGTTGATGGCATCGATGGCCTGGCGGGCAGCCTTGGAATGGTGGCCGCCCTAGCTTTTGGTGCTTACTTTTACGTAATCGGAGTGGTATGGGCGACGGTATTGTGCGCTACCCTGGTGGGCTCGCTGCTAAGCTTCTTGCACTTTAATTTTTCGGAAAGTAACAAAGTATTTATGGGCGACAATGGTTCGCTCATCGTTGGGTTTGTGCTGGCCACGCTTGCGGTCACCTTTATTCAGGTAAACGAAACCGGTAATCCGTTTCCGATTGCCAACGCCCCCACGGTAGCCATTATCCTGTTGGCTATCCCCCTGTTCGATGCGCTGCGGGTATTCAGTCAACGACTTATCGCGGGCCAGGCACCGTTCCGGGCCGACCGTAACCATGTGCACCACTTCTTGATCGACCGGGGGCTGAGTCACCGAAAGGCGACGCTACTACTTACTAGTTTGAGCGCTCTAATGATGGGGGCGGGATTTGCGCTGGCCACCGAAATATCGGTCAACATCTCGTTTCTAGCACTAAGCGGTGCATTTCTAATCTACTCGGTGGCTTTACGACGCAATACCGCGATTCGCCGGTCTACCCTGTTCGTTAAGCAGCGCCCGGCTTCTACCCCATCCACTATCTCCCGGGCTACCACCCCGCCCCTCAAGGTCGAAGTACCCATCGAGGTAGAGATGAACTAAGAGCGTTTTCTAGTGCTTAAAGTGGCGGAAGCCGGTAAATACCATCGCCATACCGTGCTGATTGCACACGTCGATCGAGGCTTGGTCCTTAATTGATCCGCCCGGCTGGATTACCGCACTGATGCCCACTTCGTGCGCGATTTCTACGCAGTCGGGAAAGGGGAAAAAAGCATCGGACGCCATTACCGCCCCTGACAGATCAAAGCCAAACGACTGGGCCTTAACAATTGCCTGCCGCAGGGCATCCACCCGCGAGGTTTGTCCCACCCCACTAGCTAGCAACTGTCCGTCGCGCGCCAGCACAATGGTATTTGACTTGGTGTGCTTACAAATTTTGCTGGCGAACAGCAGTGCCTCTTGCGTAGCCTGGTCGGGCGCTGCCGTGGTTACCGTTTTCAGGTCGCTGAGGCTATCGGTCTTGGTGTCGCGGTCTTGCTCGATAACTCCGTTCAATAAAGTTTTAAACTGGCGCGGCGCGGTGAGTGGTTGCTTCTGCACCAGGAGAATCCGTTTCTTCTTGGTGGTAAGCAGCGCCAGCGCGTCTTCCGAAAAGGCCGGAGCGATCAGTACCTCAAAGAACAGTTCGTGCAGTTGTTCGGCCGCGTCCCGATCTACCGCAGCATTGGTGATCAGCACCCCCCCGAAGGCCGACACCGGATCGGCCGCCAGTGCCTTTTGGTAGGCTTCCGCCACCGTAGTGGCCGTGGCACAACCACAGGCATTGGTGTGCTTCAGGATGGCAAAAGCCGTCAAACCATCAAACTCCTGTATCAGACTTACCGCCGCGTCTACATCGACCAAGTTGTTGTAAGAGAGTTCCTTGCCGTTAATCTGCTCGAGCATATCGCTCAGGTTGCCGTAGAACTCGGCGCTCTGGTGGGGGTTCTCTCCGTAGCGTAGCGCAGTGGATGGCAGCTTGCTTTTATTGAAGCCCTCCGCCGGTTCCGGCGTTCCGGCGAAATAGCGCTGGATGGCTTGGTCGTAGCCCGAGCTGTTGAGAAACGC
This sequence comes from Tunicatimonas sp., assembly GCA_049650865.1. Taxonomy (GTDB): domain Bacteria; phylum Bacteroidota; class Bacteroidia; order Cytophagales; family Cyclobacteriaceae; genus Tunicatimonas. Next base: position 50,410 of record JBASAY010000174.1, on the reverse strand, counting down.
GGCCTGGGAGTACGCGCGCCGGTCGGTTAGGTCGGTAGCGCCCTGCTTCTGGTGCAGCAACTCAATAACCGGCGCGTACTGTTGTCGCGACGAAACGATAAGCACGTCGTTGAAGTTCTTGGCCGCCGCCCGAATCAGGGCAATGCCGCCAATGTCGATTTTCTCCACAATATCAGCTTCGGAGGCTCCGGCCGCTACCGTTTCCTCGAAGGGATACAAATCGACGACCACCAAATCAATCGGAGGAATTTCGTACTCGGTTACCTGGGCTCGGTCGTCGGGGTTGTCGCGGCGGTGCAGGATGCCCCCGAACACCTTGGGGTGCAGGGTCTTTACGCGTCCGCCCAGAATAGAGGGGTAGCCCGTGAGGTCTTCTACCGTGGTAACCGGCATTCCTTGCTGCTCAATATACTTTTGAGTGCCGCCGGTGGAGTACAGTTGCACCCCGTGCTGGTGGAGCAGTTGCAGCAGGGGGTTAAGTCCCTCTTTGTGATACACTGAGATGAGCGCGGATTGAATTTTCTTTTGCATAGGTTAGGCTAGTGAGTAAAACAAAGCTACGGCTTTTTGTCAGTATTGACAACGCGGGGCGGAGCAAGTCGCAAGTCTGAAGACAGCTGTGCCCCTTGCGTTGTGCCAAAAAAACCACGCCACCATTCCCGCAATATTTTGCTACCTTTAGCGGCCCAACCTAACCCAATCCGTGGAACACAAAGTACAGCAATTCCGATCGATCAAGATCCGCCGTGAAGACGCCCTCAACTACCACACGGCCGACCCGCCCGGCAAGATCGAGGTGGTGCCCACCAAGTTGCTCACTTCGCAGATCGACCTGGCGCTGGCCTACTCGCCGGGTGTGGCCGAGCCCTGCCGCGAGATTGCCGCGCATCCCGAAGACGTGTACAAGTACACCGCCAAGGGTAACCTGGTGGGGGTAATCTCTAACGGCACCGCCGTGCTGGGGCTGGGTGATATCGGTCCGGAAGCTTCCAAACCGGTTATGGAAGGCAAGGGCGTGCTGTTCAAGAAGTTTGCGGGCATCGATGTGTTCGACCTGGAGATTAATACCAAAGACCCCGAAGAGGTCATCCGCATCGTGCGGTCGCTAGAACCTACCTTCGGCGGCATCAACCTGGAGGATATTAAAGCTCCCGAGTGCTTCGCCATTGAGCAGCAACTCAAGGCCACGATGAACATCCCCGTGATGCACGACGACCAGCACGGCACAGCCATCATCTCGAGCGCCGCGCTGCTGAACGCACTAGAAATTGTCGGAAAGAATATTGAAGACATTCGCATCACCGTGAGCGGGGCGGGGGCTTCGGCGGTGGCCTGCACTAAGCTTTATTACGAGCTGGGCGCCCGCCGTGAGAACATTGTGATGTGCGATATCAAAGGCGTGCTGCGCAAAGACCGAACCGACCTGGACGATAACCAGGCGTTCTTCGCTACCGAGCACGACCTGCGCACCCTGGCCGACGCCTTGGTCGGGGCCGACATGTTTCTGGGCCTGTCGGCGGCCAATATCGTGACGCCCGACATGCTGCGCACCATGAACCAGCGGCCTATCGTGTTCGCGCTGGCCAATCCCGACCCCGAGATCAGTTACGAATTAGCCACGCAGAGCCGCGACGATATTATCATGGCCACCGGGCGCTCCGACCACCCCAACCAGGTGAACAACGTACTGGGCTTCCCCTACATCTTTCGGGGCGCGCTCGACGTGCGGGCTAAGGCCATCAACGAGGAGATGAAGATGGCGGCGGTGCGGGCGCTGGCGGCCCTGGCCAAGGAGCCCACCCCGGAGATCGTGAACCGAGCCTACAGCGACGAGAAAATTATTTTCGGCGAACACTACCTCATTCCCAAGCCGCTCGACCCGCGCCTGATCACCACCATCTCACCCGCCGTGGCCCAGGCGGCTATGGACTCGGGCGTGGCCCGCACAGCCATTACCGACTGGGAGCAGTATGATGTGGACCTGCAGCGGCGCATTGGCATCGAGCAGAAGCTGATGTCGCAGGTGATCGGCAAGGCTAAGAAAGACCCCAAGCGGGTGGTATTTGCCGAAGCCGACGATCTGAAAATTCTGAAGGCTGCCCAGATCATTCAGGACGAACAGATTGCCATTCCGATTCTATTGGGTAATAAGCAGACCATCCGGGAGATCATCGCCGAGCACCGGCTGGAGCTGTCGGCCTGTATCATCATCGACCCCTCGGAAGAGCAGACGAAGCGCCACCACTACGGCGACCAACTGTTTGAGCGGCGCAAGCGCAAAGGCATGACGCGCCAGGAAGCCCGCCGCGCCATGCGCTCGCGCAACTACTACGGCATTGCGATGGTGGAGCAGGGCGAGGCCGACGCCTTTATCTCGGGACTCACCAGCGATTACCCCAAGACGGTGGTGCCGGCGCTGCAAATTATCGGCGTGCGCGACGAGGTAGATCGGGTGGCGGGCATGTACGTGATTTCGAACAAGAAGGGAACCTTCTTCTTTGCCGACGCCACCGTAAACGTAAACCCCTCGGCCGAGGAGCTGGTCGACATCATCGGACTCACCGCCAACGCCGTGCGTTCGTTCGGCATCGAGCCCCGCATGGCGATGCTGTCGTACTCCAACTTCGGCTCCAGCAAGGGGGAGGTGCCCAACAAAGCGGCGCAGGCTACCGCCCGGGCCCACGAACGCTGGCCCCACCTGGTCATCGACGGCGACATCCAGGCCAACGTAGCCCTTAACGTGGAAATTCAGCGGGAGAACTATCCCTTCAGTCGCTTGGCTGAGCAGGGAGCCAACACCTTTATCTTTCCCGACCTGGCATCGGGCAATATTGCCTACAAGCTGCTGATGGAGATTGGCGGGGCCGAAGCCATTGGGCCTATTCTGCTGGGCATGGACAAGCCGGTGCACATCCTTCAGTTGGGCAGCACCGTCCGGGAGATCGTGAACATGGTAGCCATTGCGGTAGTAGACGCGCAGGCGTACGAAAACTTGAATGTCTAAGGGCAATTTTAGGCTACCGACCTGCTTCGTCGAGCCAGGCGGTCTTCTTCTTGATGACCTTCAGCACGAGGTAGAGCAGCCCGGACACTACGGTAGCGTAGAGCAGCAGCGTGGGTTCGAACGTCCAGCTTGAATCAGAAGCGTAGGCACCCACTATCTCGAATAGGTAGAAGGTAAGAAACAAAGCGAACACTCCGTTCTTCTCCTTTTTCAGTACCTTCTTCCAGCTAAACCCCAGGCCGGGCTTTTGGTAGTGCGAGAAGCCGGGGAAGAAGGCATTGGTACGAGCCGCCCAGCTAGGGTACCGCTCGCCGAACTTGCGGATGAGGAACTGCTCTTCGGTGTACATGATGCGTTCGTAGTACAGAAAGTACACCAGCGAAAAGCACACGGCGAACCACACGTTGAGGGGCAGTAGCGCAATGCCGAGCCACATCAGGTAGTTGCCCAGATACAGCGGGTGGCGCACCAGCGAGTACATGCCCGTGGTATTAAGGGTGTCGGCCAGTTGCCCCTCGGTGTTGCGGCCTGAGGTATTGGCCACGGTGTAGCCCACGGTGAACACACGCACCGCCAAGCCCAGCAGACTGATGAACAGCGCGATGTAGGTGCTGGGTTTTTCCGAAAGTAGGGGGTCAACCGGACTATCGTACTGCAGTAGGGCGTGCGTTAACAAACCTGCTACCAGTAGAAGCAAGGGGAGGTAGCTTCGGTAGCGAAACAAAAACTGGCCCTGCGCCTCAAACGCTTCTTGAAGAACCATACTAACGGTGGGGTGGGGGTGAAAGACTTTGAACTGCGTGAAACCGGTCGGCAAGGTATACTTTGTGAGGGGCAGTTTGCAAGTAGCTGCTCAATAAATTTGAACGTAACTATCCAACTATACCATCTCCTTATATTGCATCTTATGCAGTTGGCTGTAGAAACCGTCTAGGGCGAGCAGCTCGCTATGGGTGCCCTTCTCCTTAATTTCTCCTTGGTCGAGCACGATGATCTGGTCGGCGCTCTGGATGGTGCTCAGGCGGTGGGCGATTACAATGGCGGTACGCCCTTTCATCAGTTTGCCGATGGCCCCCTGGATCAGCTCCTCGGTTTCGGTATCTACCGATGAGGTGGCCTCATCCAGCACAATCACCTTCGGGTTGTACACCATCGCCCGAACGAACGAGATCAACTGCCGCTGCCCCACCGACAGGGTGGCTCCCCGCTCCATCACATTGTAGTTGAAGCCGCCGGGCAGGCGCTCGATAAAAGGAAGGGCCCCCACCAGATCGGCGGCCTCTCGTACTTTCTCCGAGGAGATATCGGGGTTGCCCAGCGTGATGTTTTGCTCGATGGTATCCGAGAATAAGAACACGTCTTGCAGCACCACCCCAATGTGGCGGCGCAGGGTGTCGCGGTCGTACTCCTTCACCTCGTGGCCGTCGATGATAATCTCGCCGCGCTTGATATCGTAGAAGCGGCTGAGTAGGTTAATAATGGAGGACTTGCCCGCCCCGGTGGCTCCCACCAAGGCCAGCGTCTCGCCAGATTGTACCTCAAAATTGATATTCTTCAGCACGTAGTCGCGCTCGTTGTAGGCAAACCATACGTTCTTGAACACAATGTGGCCCTCTACCCGCTCCGGCTGGTAACTTCCGTTGTCATCAATGTGCTCCTGACTGTCGAGCAGCTTGAAGATACGCGACGAACTCACGATGCCCAGTTGCAGGGTGTTGAAGCGGTCGGCAATCTGCCGGATCGGGCGGAAGAACATATTGATGTACATGATGAAGGCGATGAGCACCCCAATGGTAACCTCATCGAAGAGCACGCCCCGCGCTCCGTACCACACCAGCAGCCCAATGCCCGTGGCCTGAATCACCTCGGCTACCGGGAAGTAAATCGAGTAGTACATCACCGACTTGAGGTGGGCCTGCCGGTGCTCATCGTTGATCTCCTGAAAGCGCTCGTACTCGCGCCGCTCACTGCTAAAAATCTGCACGATGTTCATGCCCGTAATGTGCTCCTGCACAAAGGCGTTGAGGTTAGACACCGCGTTGCGCACCTCGTTAAAGGCTACTTTAATTTTTTCTTTGAAAACGTAGGTGCTCAGAATCAGCAGCGGTAGGGTAGACAGGCTCACCAGCGTCAGCTTCCAGTCGATGTAGAGCATTACGCTGAGGATGACGATAATTTGTAGTGCATCGCCGATGATGGCTGCAATCCCCTGACTGAAGATGTCAGAAAGAGTTTCAATGTCGGAGATGTTGCGCGTGACCAGGCGGCCGATGGGGGTATTGTCGAAGAACTTAAGGCGGAGGCTCAGCAGGTGTCGGTACAGTTTGATGCGAATGTCGCGGATCACGTTCTGGCCCAGCAGGCCCGATAAGTAGGTATGGAAGTACTGGGTGATCCCCTGCACCACCAGCAGGGCGATCAGCACCATCACGATGGTAACCAAGCCGGGGTAGTCGCCCACCAGAATATAATCGTCGATGGCGGTTTGGACCAGCACGGGCAGGGCCGGACCCAAAAAGGCAACGGCGACCGTAAGAAACACCAGCCAGTAGAACTGGCTTGAGTAGGGTTGAACGAACCGAAAGATTCGTCGGAGGATATCTAAGTCAACAACGTCGCCGCTACTCGTCTTTTCTTTGTCCATATTGCTATCAAGTGTACTGCTTCTTTAATAACGCAGTCGCTAGAAAAGGTTCGGGTTCGCCCTACCGTGGGGCTACAACTTTTTTGTCAGCAGATCAGATGTCGTAGTCGACCTGTGTGAGATACAGTCCGTGGGCGGGTACGGAGCGTCCGGCCCGGCAACGGTCGCGGCTCGCTACGATCTCCTCAAACGCAGCCAGGCTGGTTTCCTCGGTGCCTACGTCCAGGAGGGTACCTACGATGGCGCGCACCATGCCCCGCAGAAAGCGGTCGGCGCCAATGCGAAAGACCGTCCGCTGTCCGCCCCGCGGCTCGTCATGTACTTCCCAGTCGGCCCGGTGGATGCGGCACCGGTGGTTGGTCGTTTGCGACCCTGACTTGCTAAAGCAGGCGTAGTCACGTTCGCCGTAGGCTACCAGGCGCTGCGCGGCTTTCTGGATCAGGTCTACGCGCTGGGGCTTCCGCAAGTAGTAGCTGTAGTCGTGGGCGAAGGGGTCTTTAAAGTTATGCAGGTGGTATTCGTAGTAGCGTGCTCGGGCGCTGAAGCGGGCGTGGGCGGAGGGCGGCACCTGGCGCAGCTGCCGCGCGCTCACATCGGGCGGCAGCACGGCGTTGATTCTAGAGAGTAAGGTAGCGTCTAGCGGTGGCCCCGGCCAGTCGAAGTGGGCAACTTGCGCCTGCGCGTGCACTCCGGTATCGGTGCGCCCGCTGCCCATCACCACCACGGCTTGCCCCAGCACGCGGCTCAGGGCCTCGTGCACCGCCTGCTGCACCGAGTAGGCATTCTGCTGAATCTGCCAGCCGTGAAAGGTGGTGCCCCGGTAAGCAAAAGTGATGAAGTAGCGCATTTTTTTGTGATGATTTGCGTACTATACTTGGTTACTACCCAAAAAGGTAGCGTCCTTTGCCCCTGACTGCTCTATGGCAAAGAGCTTGGTCGTCAACCGAATGTTAAGGACAGTCGGCAAAACTTAACAAATCCTTTACAGCAATCACCCCCGCGGGGCGGGTGATTTTTGTAATTTTAGGCGGAGTGGCGCTTCCCTAGTGCCAATCACCAAGCCGCTCCCGAAGCGTTATTATTTTTATCACTGCGAATATAAGCTATCCGAGGTGCAAGTAGAAGTTAAAGAGCAACAGGCGCACGATAACCGGCGATTTTCACTCATAAGTAGAGTGCTAATTATTGGAGCGGCCGTGGTACTCTTTCTGCTGGCCATCAATCTGATTAGCTACTCGTTTTTGCACATCCGGCAGCAGATAGGAACCGCTATCCTGTCGGTGGCTGATAACCCCTTTATTGGTCTGTTTATCGGGCTGCTGCTCACCGCTGTGATCCAGAGCAGCTCTACCAGCACCGCCATGATTGTGGCGCTGGTGGGGTCGGGGGCAATGAGCCTGTCGTCGGCCGTCCCCATCGTGATGGGCGCCAACGTGGGGACTACGCTTACCAGCACCCTGGTTTCACTAAATTATATCACCAAGAAGCGAGAGTTTCGGAAGGCCATCAGCGCGGCCACCGTGCACGACTTCTACAATATAATTCTGGTGGCAATTTTATTTCCGTTAGAGTACCACTACCGGTTGCTGTCGCGCCTGAGTGCCGGGCTAGTGGTGTGGCTCACCGACCACTGGAAGCTAAACCTCACGGAGGCGGTTCCCTTCGGGCGTGGTTTACTGGATGGAACGGGGCGGTGGCTGGCCTCAGCCATTAACAACGACTGGTTGCTGCTACTGCTGGCCTTTGTGCTGTTGTTTATCACCATCAAACTTATTTCTCGGATTGTCTCGCGTTCTTTGATCGGAAGCGACCGCCAGCGGCTGAAGCAGCAGATTTTCCAAAGTCCTTATAAGGCATTCGCCTGGGGGGGGATTCTGACGGCGGCGGTGCAGTCTAGTTCTATTACCACCTCGCTAATTGTGCCGTTGGTAGCCAAGGGGAAGGTGTCGCTATCCAAAGCTTTCCCCTTTGTGATGGGCGCAAATATGGGAACCACGGTTACCGCGCTGGCGGCAACGCTGTTTAGCACCCAGGCGGCCCTCGAGTTGGCCATGGTGCACTTCTTATTCAATCTTTTTGGGGCGCTGTTGTTCTTGCCCTACCAACCGGTTCGCCGCTGGCCCGAGCGGCTGGCTGCTGCCTTTGGTAAACTTACCCTACGGCACCGTATCTACGGATTCTTGTACATCATTCTGCTCTTTTTCGCTGTCCCGTTTCTGCTTATCTACTGTTACCGGCAGGGGGTGTTTTAGTGGGATCGCGTAATTCTGTCGGAAAGATTGTTTTCCTACCCCGGGCTACCTACCTTGCTTTTTTAGTCTAAGCAAACCAAATTATGGCAGTTAGCGCAGCAAACAAGAAAAAGTGGAATCAACTGGTAGATCGCCTTCAGCAGCAAGCCGACCTCACCGATGAGGAAGTTATTACTCTCAAAGAGTGGGGAGTGGCTTTATTGGTTACCGGAGTATCGGTATGGATTCTTTACCGGATTGTTCGTCGAATATTCGGCTCATCTAAAAAAGTGGTTGTAAAGAAAGTGGTCGTCCGCAAAGACAAATCGCCTGAAGGCCCTCAGACCAACGACCGGGAAGCAGATAAGCAGAGCGACAGAAAGCGAAAGTCAACGGGGCGGTCGTCCTACGGGTCACCCTGGTTCCCCCTTATCCGCCGTTACGCCGGTCCGCTACTTATTGCGCTGGCGCAACGGCAGGTAAACAGCTACCTGCGCGCCAATAAGATTGTCCGATGACGGTTTACCAGCGCCTGCTCGACTGTCGCCACCGCGGCACCAAATCGCTGGCGGTGCTGGTTGACCCCGACAAGGTGGACGACCTGGCCGCCTGCCGCCGCCTGGTTCGGATGGGAGTAGAAAGTCGGGTAGACTTTTTTTTGGTAGGAGGAAGCCTAATTACGGGCGATAACTTCGGCGACGTGGTGCGCTTGATCAAAGAGGAGAGCGAGGTGCCCGTAGTTCTCTTTCCGGGCAGCAACCTGCACATTGAGCCTTCGGCTGATGCGATTCTCTTCTTGTCCCTTATCTCAGGCCGCAACCCTGAGCTACTTATCGGGCAGCACGTAGTGGCCGCCCCGGTACTAAAACGAAGCGGGATGGAAGTGCTGTCTACCGGTTACATCCTGATTAACTCAGGGGGCGCAACGACCGTTTCGTACATGAGTAATACGGTGCCTATTCCGCAAGACAAGCCTTCGGTAGCGGCCTGCACCGCTATGGCGGGAGAGATGCTAGGTCTAAAGCTTATCTACCTGGAGGCGGGGAGCGGAGCCGGCCAGCCTATTGCGGGCAAGACCATCCGTCTGGTGCGCAAGTCGGTAGACGTGCCCCTGATTGTGGGTGGGGGGATCAGCGATCGCTACAAGGCGCAGCGAGCGCTTGAGGCGGGAGCCGATATGTTGGTGGTGGGCAACAGCGTAGAGGAAAACCCCTCGCTGCTTGGTGAACTGGGCGAACTGATGGAAGCCTACCGGGGCGAAAGAAAGGTGCGGTAGGGTTTAAGATTAATACGCTCTTACTGCAGCGTCAGGGTAATAATAAACAAGGTAGTGCCTCCCTGCTTGTCTTCGGTAGCGATCCACGCTGCGTACTGCCCCGCCACCAGTTGGGTAGGATCGTCTACGTTCACCACTCCCTCTTTGGTGAGCGAAGTCCCAGCCGGAAGCGTGCCTTTTACCAGTTCGGCGCTTACGATGGCTCCGTCGCGGTCTTGTGAGGTAGCTAGCACATCACCCTTTAGGTAGCGGTCGATCTGCTTGGGCTGCCGCACCGAGTACATTGCGTCCGTATCTTCCCCGCCCGAGGGCTTTAGTTTCACGGTAAGCGAGTGGGTTTCGGTGGCGCCCGCCTGGTCAGCGGTTTCTACCACAAAGCGGTAGGTGCCTACGCTTAGCTGGCTGGGGTCTACCACTACCAAGCATCCGTTCGGAAAGAGGGTGGTGCCCGCCGGGGTTTCGCCCTTCTTCAGGGTAGCGTTGGCCACCGGATTCGGAATGTCGCGGGGCACCGCGATGATCTCACCACTGGTGTACTGATTTACGGGGCAGGGTGGGAGGACGAAGTAGCTATCAGGTTTTTTAGACGATGAGGGCGAAGGGGAAGTCGTTGACACTTGAGACAAGAGGGCTACCGCTCCATCGGTGGGCTGGGCTATGAGCGAAAAACAACTGCCGGTAACAGTACCTATCAACAAGCCAATGCCCAAAAGATGCTTTCGAAATGAAGTCATAAGAAAAGTAACTAATTGTGGTTAATCGAGTCTTACCTCTATTGCCGTCGCGTAAATATACCACCGCCCGGCGGGCTATATGGTTCCGTTTGGGTAGAAAGCATATGGGAGCAATTTTAAATCAGAATTGCGTCCATTTGGTGCAAATCAGACTCGTTATACCAATTTAGTGCGCATAAATACCTTATAAGTTCTAAATTTTAGCTGATATTCTTAGTGTTACTACCGGTGATTGCCTTTAAATATTTGCTATAAGCAGCAAATGGTACGCATCTAAGCCCATCACCCTTTCAGCATATCTGATGGATATTGCCACTCTGTCAAGGTGAGTTTCAGCTGACGTTTAAGTTCTTAGGGTCAGGCACCCGAGAGAATGATCTTATTAAGGCAGGGTAACGTAAACCTTGTCGGCAGCTACAAGAAAGCGATTTTGCGTAGGTACCATCCATTGTCACTCTCGGTTTAGTTGAGGCCGTCAGATCACTAACTTTTAAACCGCATGTAAAGTGGGGGGGGTAGAATCGCCTATCTTAAGGCGTGAAATTGCCTATTAACCCATAAAAATAAGCTTTAAAAAATAATTTTATGGATAAAAAGCTACAAAGTAGTTTTTTTGACGATTAAAAAACCCTATCATTAGTTACCTAATGGCCCTTTTGCATTACTAAGCCTTGGGTAACACCTAATAACATAAACCGCCTAAGTAGCCAAGCGGTAGTAATACAACAGCCTTGCCTAGGATTTTTTTCTTCCCCTTAGAGCGGCAGAGGCAACTCCTTTTTTTATTACTGAAATACCCTGCGATAAGCGTCGAGCTATCACTTTATGCCACTATACCTAACTTCTACCTATATGAACATTCTTATTGCCGACGGGCAAGAACTCTACCGAGAGGGCCTGCGGTGGTTTATTCACCAACAACACCCTGAAGCTCAAATAACCGAAGCTACCACCGGCCGAGAGGTACTTAACTTGCTTGAAACGAAAGATATCACGCTACCCGATTTGCTACTGATGGAGCTAAACCTGCCGGGGGTAGATGGGGTAGATGCTACCGCACGTTTGCGCAACCAGTTGCCTAACCTTAAAATAATTATCAACACGGAGTACGGCGACGACTGGCTGGTAGACCAACTAGTGGGACTGGGAGTGTGCGGTTACCTGTTGAAGTGCGACCCTAAAGAGCAGCTGGAGCTGGCCATACAAACCATCCGGAAGGGGGGAACTTACTTTAGCGGAAACATCTCGGGAGCGCTACAGCGCGAGATCATTCGAAACAAACGCTTTCAGCGAAACTTTCATCGATTCCGGCGGCTTTCGGACCGAGAGCTAGAGGTGCTTAAGCTAATTTGTCAGGAGTACACCAACCGGGATATTGCGGAAGAACTTTCGCTTAGTGTCCGTACGGTAGATAACCACCGCAATAAACTGCTAGAAAAGTGCGAGGTAAAAAACACCGCCGGTTTGGTGATGTACGCAATCCGCAACGGTTTAGTAGACGTGGTAAGCACCCAAGTCTAGGCAACTTCCGGCTTCTCGATGATATAAAGCCGGTTGCCAATCTGCACAGCGGGTAGCAGCCCCTCGTTCACCGTGTGCCACACCTTTCGGTAACTGAAGCCGTTCTTCTTCGCGAAATATTTGGCGCTTACCAGTTGGTTGCTGTTAACCAAGTCTAACGATTCTCCGTCGTTCGGTAACGTCTTTTTATCTAGCTTTCGAACAACGTAGAAGGTGTTTTCGAGGTTGATAGAACGAAGACTTCCCTCGCGGACGGCCTCGATCGCCGTATAATAGGTGATGCTGGTCTGTTGCGACAGGTGATACAGCGAGATGAGCTGAGAACTGTAAATAATAGCTGGCTGCACTCCCTGGCGATCTTTAACGCGGGCGTGGATGCGAACAATCGTTTTAGCTTTCGAAGCGGTAGAATAAGTAGACAAGATATTGGTAGGTTAGTGCGCTAAAAAGTGTAAATAAGGAAGAATAGCGATAAGTTTCAACCATTTTTTCGCATAAAAGTAAGAATATAGTTGGCGTACTTTCGATACGCTACTGTTAAGCCCCCTATTTCTCGAGCGATTACGTCCGCCAAACGTCTCCTCTTCGTACCAAACTGTCATCGTCTGGTTGTGTATTCCCGTCAACTTACCTACTATTGTGCCTTCAAAATGTAAACCCCCGGGTATGCCCCTGAAGCACTACGTAGTATTACCTCTTTTATCGTTGGTTTTTTCTGCCCAAGCCCAGACCGACACGCTTCGTACGGTAGAGCTGGCAGATGTGATTATTGCTGAAAACCGTCTACAAACCCCCTTCGACGAAACCGCCCGTAGCATCCATATTGTTAGCCGGGAAGACATTGAGCGCGCCCCGGTGCAGAGCGTCAACGAACTGCTTACCTACGTGGCGGGGGTAGACGTGCGCCAGCGCGGGCCGGTGGGGGTGCAGGCCGACGTAAGCATTCGGGGCGGCACCTTCGAGCAGACGCTGGTGCTTATTAATGGAGTAAAGATGAGCGATCCCCAAACCGGGCACCACCAGATGAACCTCCCCGTAACGCTGGATGCCATCGAGCGCATCGAAGTGCTTAAGGGACCAGCCGCCCGCATCTACGGGCAAAATGCGTTTGCCGGAGCCATCAACATTGTAACCCGCATTCCCGAGGATCCCGGAGTGTCGGTGGGGGGTTACGGGGGCGACTTCCAAACCGGAGGGGGGAGCGTGGGCCTCACGCTGCCGGGCGAGCGCTACCGTCAGCACCTCTCGCTGTCGCACGACCGCTCGGCGGGCTACCGCGCCAACGCCGACTATCGGGTGACAAATGCTTTTTACCAGTCGCGCCTCACCGCCGCCCGGGGGCAGTTTAACCTGATGGCGGGGCACAGCCGCCGCGCCTTTGGGGCCGGAGGATTCTACGTGCCCGAGTCGAACGAGTATGAAGAAGTAATTACCTCGCTGCTGAGTCTGGACTACCAGGGCCGGGCGGGGCGCTGGACCTACCAACCCCGCGTGTACGGAAGGCGCGGCCACGACGACTACGTGTTTCTGCGCGACAGCCCCGCCGCTTATCGCAACCTGCACACCACGCACGTGGCGGGCGGCGAACTGCACACCACCTATCGCAGTGCGGGCGGCGTAACCGGACTGGGCGCCGAGGTACGGCACGAGCGCATCGACAGTAACGGCATCCGCACGCTGCGCGATAGCACCGGCGCGGCCATTGATACGGTGACCGTGCCATTTTTAGGACAGCGACAGCGCACCCTGCTGGGGTTCTTCGCCGAGCACCGCTTTTATTTCTTCGACCGCTTGGATGTGACGCCGGGGCTGTACGTAAACTGGTACTCAGACTACGGCTGGAACTACTTTCCGGGCATCGACGCCAGTTGGAAGATCAACCCTTCCTGGCGGCTGTTCGCCAACGTGGGCCGCTCGTTTCGGATACCCACCTACACCGATTTGTACTACGACGGACCCACCAACGTGGGCAACGACCAACTGCGTCCCGAAGACGCCGTTACCTACGAGGGCGGAGTAAAGTACTTCGGAAAAACCGTGTGGGGACAGGCCGTCTACTTTCGCCGCGACGCCTCGCAATTGATCGACTGGGTACGAACCGAAGAAGGGACGCCCTGGCAGCCCCGCAACTTTTACGACGTAAACGTGCAGGGAATGGAGGTGGGCATCAACTTCAATTTTAGCAGCGATGAAGATGCGCTATTTCGCACGCTATCGCTCGACTATACATACCTGAATGCTGACCTAGAAGACACCGAAGCGGTAGAGTCGCGTTACGCGCTGGATATTTTAACCCACCAACTGGTGCTGGGAGCCGATTACCGGATATGGCGCGGACTGCGGCATAACCTGCGGGCGCGCTACCTAGACCGGGCCACGGCGGAGCTAAAGGACTACGTGCTGCTGGACAGCCGCCTGTACTACCAAACGCCGCAGTTGAATGCGTACGTTGAGGTAACAAATCTAACTAACACTGAGTATACCGAAGCGGGCTACGTACCCATGCCGGGGCGGTGGTTACGGGCGGGAGTATCTTTAAATTTTTATTAGGGATCAAAAATACATATCGTTGGCAACTAAAGGATTCCAGTCTCCGGTCTCCATTCTTCACTCCACTTCGAAACTCCGACGCGACGTTAGCACCGAGAAAAACCACAATACGCTAAACAGCAGCAGCAGGGGACCAAGGTAGCCCAAGAAGCCAAGTTCCCGCTCCGAATTTCCGGCGTCTTGCGTGAGGTACGATACCAGCGTGATGAGACAGGCGTTAATGGCCACGATAAATCCGCCGAACCAAACAATGATTCGTTCTTTAAACGCTTCATTGCGGGCGTAAAGGCCGGAGGATACTGGTACCGCCTCCAGCATCCGGCGTAGGACCAGGGCGGGCAAGTTTACCAGCACAAATACTACGAGGGCTAAGTAGTAAAATGCTTCCCGCTCCAGGCGACTGTTTCCGTACAGACTGAGTTGTTCGGATAATCCGGCGTAGCCGAAGGTGAGCACCGCAAAGAAAAGTAAAAACGTAAGCACCCAGGCTACGTTAACGAATTTGTTGATGTACATAACAGCCTATCAACCACTGGGCGGATGAACTGTTTTTTCCCGTCAGATTTAACTACTTTCGCCACCCTATGATTCGTAAGTTGTTGCTCTTCGCTGTTTTGCCCGCTCTGTTGTTTGGTTGCCACTCCTCCATAGACATCGAGAACTTTGACGAAGCGGCGTTTCGAGGTGATACTAACGGCTGCGCGGGCGAGCGGGCCGGGATGAAGGAGGAGCTCTTTGCGGCCGACCGGCACCTGAAGGGGCTCACGCAGGAGGAAATATGGGCTACCCTGGGCAAACCCGACCGGCAGGAACTGGCCACCCGCAGCCAAAAATACTACGTCTACTACGTAGATCCCGCACCTGTGTGCACGGGCGATAGCACGAGCTTACCACTCACACTCTTCGTACGCTTTTCGGCCATGAACCGCGCCTCCGAAGTAAAGTACGAGAACTATTAGGATGGGCGGTAGTTCCGCCCGCCGCGCCGCCGACCCTGCGGACGGGAGTAGCGGTGCGGATTTAGGCAGCCCGTAAAGGGAGTAAACTTAATCTTGACCGACAAAATGCCGTACCAGTCGTTGGTCGCTGAGTTGCCCCCTACGAGTGGCTCGTTTTCGGCCAGGCGACGCGTCACCGGGTCCGAGAGCGATTGGTAGTAGTCGACCGCCAGCGGACTGAGTGCCTCTCGGTTCACCGTCTCCTGGCTCACCGCATCCAACTGGTCGCTGAGCACGTAGCGGGCTGCCGCATCCACCACCACCGACAGCATGGGGTTGATCTCGTACTCCAGTCCCACTCCAAAGGGAACCATCGCCAGCAGGCCCGGCACCCGCTGCCCCTCGGGCTGCACGTCGCGCAGGTCCCATAGCCCCAGCTGGCTTTCGCCCCGGGGGCGCGAGGTGGTGATGCCCAAACCGGCGTAGGCAAAGGGAGTAAGGTAGCCCCGCCGAAAGTAGTACAGCGCCGAGGAGTACAACTCCACGTTGCGCGCCCGAAAGCTGCGGGCTCGACTAGGGTCAGTGTCTTGCCCCCGCAGTCCGTACACGCTGAAGCCCGACTTCAGCTGCCAGCGGTCGGTAAGTGGGTACCAGCCCTCCACGTTGAGCGCCGCCCGGTGCGTACCCATCTGCCCTTCGTTCACGTCGCCCCCGTACTGGGTGAGTCCGATGCCTGCCGCCCAGCTCATGCGCTGCTGCGCGTTCGCGGTAAAGGTGTTCCAGCCGATAAAAAGGAAGAGGAGAGCGATTGAAAGCAAGGGGCGGTTGGTCATGAGGAAGTGCGTTGGCGCAGCTTTTGGGCTACTATGCTGCGTATTGGTTAGAAATAGTACCTGGCACCCGGCAAGCGCCCTCGGATAAATGTGCGGATGAACTTTCAAAGCCCTACGAAATAACTTTCATTTGCAGAATGCTACTCATACGTACTTTAAAACGCTGGTTTTACCCGCTTATTCTGTTGACAGGCCCGGTTTGCCTGGTACACTGCACTTCTCAACCCACTATGAACGAATCTTCCGACCGCTCAGAAATGCTTCAATCGCTGGCCCAGCAAGACCCTCACCTGTTGCTGGAAAACGCAAAAGACAGTCAAAAGATGGTGGTTTACCAGATGTTTACCCGCCTGTTCGGTAACCTCCAAACCAACAATGCCTCATTTGGTACGCAGGAAGAAAACGGGGTAGGAAAGTTCAACGACATTAACGAAGCGGCCCTAGCCAGTCTAGGCGATTTGGGCGCTACGCACGTGTGGTACACCGGTGTGATCGAGCACGCCGTGCTTCACGATTATCAACAGTACGATATTCCGCTCGACGATGCCGACGTGGTGAAGGGACGCGCCGGGTCTCCCTACGCCATCAAGGACTACTACGACGTGAATCCCGACCTGGCAGAGGAGGTGCAAAACCGGATGGCCGAGTTTGAGGCGCTGGTGGAGCGTACCCACGCGCAAGGACTTAAGGTGCTCATCGACTTCGTGCCCAACCACGTGGCCCGCTTTTATCAGTCGGATGCCAAGCCCGATAGCGTAGCCGACTTTGGGGCGGCCGACAATACCGAGCGGGCGTTTGATCCGAACAACAACTTCTACTACATCGTAGACGAGCCGTTTCAAGTGCCGCCGGGCTACAACTCACTGGGCGAACACGCATTCCCTACCAAAGACGGGCGGTTCGACGAGAATCCGGCCAAAGCCACCGGCAACGATCAGTTTGTGGCGAGCCCCACCGTAGATGACTGGTTTGAAACCATTAAGCTCAACTACGGGGTAGATTACCTGAGCAACCGGCAGACGCACTTTGAGCCGGTGCCCGACACCTGGCACAAGATGCACGACATACTGCGGTACTGGGCTGGTAAGCAGGTCGACGGCTTTCGCTGCGACATGGCCGAGATGGTGCCGGTTGAGTTTTGGGAGTGGGTCATTCCTAAGGTGAAAGAGCAGCATCCCGACTTGGTATTCGTAGCTGAAATTTATAATCCTGAGGCCTACCGCACCTACATTGAGCAGGGGGGCTTCGACTTCCTTTACGATAAGGTACAGTTATATGACACCCTGCGCGCGGTGGTGGAGGGGCACGGCACCACCGACTATCTTCCTAACATCTGGCAGTCGCTGCGCGGCATCAACCACCACATGCTGCGCTTCCTAGAAAACCACGACGAGCAGCGCATCGCCTCCCGCTTCTTTGCGGATGACCCAACGAAGGCGCAACCGGCGATGGTGATTACGGCGCTGTGGCACACCAGCCCGGTGATGATCTACTTCGGGCAGGAAGTGGGCGAGCCCGGCGGGGCCAACGAAGGCTTCAGTGGCGACGACGGCCGGACCACCATCTTTGACTACTGGGGGGTGCCCGAGCACCAGAAGTGGGTCAACGATCATCGCTACGACGGTGGGCAACTAAGCGCAGCGCAGCAAGAACTGCGGCAGTTTTACCAGAAGCTACTTACCCTGGCGCACGAAAACGTGATCGCCCGCGGCAACTTCTACGACCTGCACCCGCACAACCGGGAGCACACCGAAGGCTACGCCAACCAGGTGTACGCCTTCTTGCGCTTTACCGAACAGCAGCACTGGCTGGTGGTAACCAACCTGGACGCACAGCAGGAGCACCAGTTCGACCTAAAGATTCCGGCCGCCGCCCAGCAGGCGATGCAACTGCCCAAAGGAACTACCTACGCACTGCGCGACCTTCTGTCGTCTGACACCCGGCTCACGTGGTCAGTTTCTGATAATGCGTCTATTCCGATTACCCTGGCGCCGCTGCAATCGCTGGTGCTGGCGATTGAAGAGGCGAAGTGAAGTAAGAGCGGTCAGGGTTGTAAAAGGAATTTGAAGGTCAATTGCTTTCGGTTTGAAGCTCAAATTAGATGGGATTTGGTCTTTTTTTGACCTACTTTTGAGCTTCAACGGTCTGTGATGAACATTGAAAATCAAATTATCTCAATCCTATCAAAGGACACCGGTTTATCGTCGAAGGAGGTTCACGAGCGATTAGCTTCGGGCAACAGTTATTCTACAACTAAAAGAACGTTGGCCAAGCTAGTAAATAAAAAACTAGTTGACCGGTCTGGTAACAGGAAAAGTAGCACCTATAGCGTTGGAAAATCGTACCAGATACTTCACTCGATAGATCCGGAAGCGTATTTTGAGAAGGACATTGATGATCGAAGGATAAACGAGACGTTCAATTTCAATTTGATTCGAGAAGATTTATTCAATGCGGAACTGTTTACTGATGAAGAAAGAAAAGAACTAGAGGAGTTGCAAACTGCTTATTTGGAAAACGTAGCGCAACTGTCCGGAGAGGAGTACGATAAAGAAATCGAGCGATTGGCCATTGACTTAAGCTGGAAATCTTCCCAGATTGAAGGCAATACTTATACGCTTTTAGAAACCGAAAGGCTACTTAAAGAAAAGCAGACGGCATCGGGTAAGCACAAAGACGAAGCGGTGATGCTGCTGAACCATAAGGAGGCAATTGACTTTATTGTTGCTACCCCTGACTACTTACAAAAACTGTCTGTCCGAGCAATAGAGGACATTCACAGTATACTGACCAAAGAGTTGGGCATCACTCGGAACCTTAGGAATCGAAGGGTGGGAATCACCGGTACGAACTACCGTCCTTTAGACAATCGGTTTCAGATTGTGGAAGCGTTTGAGAGCATGTGCGAATTGATCAACCAGAAGCCTAGCGTTTTCGATAAGTCACTCTTAGCACTGGTTCTAATCTTATACATACAGGGTTTTGTAGACGGCAACAAACGGACCGCCAGAATAGTCAGCAATGCGATCCTCATCGCTAATAACCATTGTCCGATTTCCTTTAGAACGGTAAATTCTATTGCGTATAAGAAAGCCATGCTCATCTTCTACGAGCAAAACAATATCACCGCGTTCAAGCGAATATTTATCGATCAGTTTCAGTTCGCAGTACGCACCTACTTCTAAACTGCTGCAGAATGATGATTTACGGCTGACTGTCTCGTCTATTTCAGTATATTGTAGCAAACCTACCGCATGTCTGTGACCGTGTGTCTTCTTCGTTGGTTCGTTGCCTTACTGCTGATAAACAGCGCTGCGCGTGCTTCTTCCCCCGAGGATATCCAACCTTCGGATACCGTTCGAGTCACCCTCAACGCAATCTCGGGCCTGCAGTACGACATAGTGCGCTTTGCGGTGCCGCCCGGCGCTCACGTAATCGTCACGCTTAACAACACCGACGAGATGGCCCACAATATAGTGTTTACCAAACCAGGCTACCGCGAAGAGATCGTCAACCTAGCGCTCGACCTGGGTGATCAGGGCAACGCCCGGGGCTACGTGCCCGCCTCCGACAAAGTTATTGCCGCTATTCCGCTGCTCGTGCCCGAACAGCGGCAGACCGTCGCGTTCGACGTACCCAACCGCGAGGGAGTATATCCCTACGTATGCACTTACCCCGGCCACGGCGCCGTGATGTACGGCGCGATGTACGTAACCACCCAACAAATGCCGCTCTTGGCCCAGGATGTAAATGTGCCCCCGGTACGCCGCACCACGGATAATCGGGCGGAACGCGCTTCCGTACCGCTCAAGCATCCGTATCCTGAGATGCGCCCGGCAATGTACCGCACCTTTATGCCCGACTGCGGACCGGCCGGTATCGCAGTGGCCCTGCTGGGCGAGGTAAGCTACTGCTGGGACGCCGGAGCCTGCCGCCTGCGCTATGCCTGGAAGGGGGGCTTTTTGGACCTTACGAAAAATTGGGCGGGCAAGGGCAAAGAGGTAGCCGAACTGGCAGGTACTGTGTTCTACCGCGATAGCACCGACTTTCCTTTTCGGATAGGGCAGCCGGAGCGTATCCCGCAGGTAGCGTTTTTAGGGTACACCATGCACAAGCGCTACCCCACCTTTCGGTATACGCTAGACGAGGCGGAAGTAACCGAGCGCATCGTACCCACCCTAGAGCAGCCGGGCGTAAAGCGGATTATGACCTTCGCCAACCTAGAGCAACCACTTTGGCTAGCAAAGGCAGCCTATCCCAACACCAACGTTTACTGCAATAAAGGCCGTTGGGAGGGCGACTACCTAAAACTTTCGCCGCAAGAAGCAGAGAATTTCACCGTTACCATCACCGAGTTATGAGGCGTTTGGGCTACCTACTTACTACGGTTTGGCTAGGGGCGTGCACCCTGCTTCCCGAAGAGGGGCGGCTCAACGATGATTCCCGTCTGGACAATTTCTACGCTGTAGAAAACATCCCGCTGCCCGCGGGCCTCACCCCCGAGGTAGGCGGCATGGACTTCATGCCCGATGGCCGACTGATGGTAGCCTTTCACCGGGGAGAGGTGATGATCTACGACCCCGGCACGCAGGAGTGGAGTCTGTTCGCCGAAGGACTGCACGATCCGCTGGGGGTGCGGGCGCTTAGCAACCACGAGGCACTGGTGATGCAACGTCCTGAACTTACCAAGCTCATCGATGCCGACCGCGACGGCATCGCCGAAATCTACCAGACAGTGACCGACGACTTCGGCATATCGGGCAACTACCACGAGTTCGCCTTTGGACCGGTGGCCGATGCTGAGGGCAACCTGTACTTCTCGCTCAACTGTGCTTCTAGCAACGCGGGCGTTTGGGATGAAGTGCGCGGCCCGTACAATCCGCTGGGGCACCACAAGGGCATGTACTCGCCCGTGCCCTACCGGGGCTACGTGATGAAACTTGCCCCCGACGGAACGCTTACTCCCTTCGCCAACGGCTTCCGCTCGCCCGACGGGCTGGGCTTTGATCAACAGGGCAACTTGTTGGTTACCGACAACCAGGGCGACTGGCTGGGCACCAGCACGCTGTACCACGTGCAGGAAGGAAATTTCTACGGGCAGCCCTCAAGTCTGGTGTGGCGCGACGGCTGGAATGCCAATCCGCTTACCGTACCGGTGGCTACACTCGACAGTATGCGCACCCGGGCGGCTGTGCTCTTCCCGCACACCATCATGGCCAACTCGCCCACCCAGCCCCTGCTCATTCCCGACGACATTAATTTCGGACCGTTCGGCGGGCAGCTGCTGGTAGGAGAAATGGACTATCCCCGCATCATGCGGGTGATGCTAGAAGAAGTGCAAGGCGAATACCAGGGGGCCTGCGTAAACTTTATGGACTCGATGCGTCTTTCTATCGGCAACCACCGAATGGCGTTTGCGCCCGACGGCAGCCTGTGGATCGGAAAAACCGCCTACGTGTGGGTCGGCGATAAGGGCATTCAGCGCGTAACCTACCAGGGCGGCCGTCCGATGGATGTGCTGCGCATGAACGTGACGCCCCGGGGTTTTAACCTCACGTTCACGCGTCCGGTAGACCGCGCCGTGGCCGCTAACCCCGATAGCTACTACGTGCAGCGCTACTACTACGCGTATCGCCAGAAGTACGGCTCGCCCCAGATGGACGTGACCCCCGTGCCCGTGCAGGATGCCACGGTGTCGGACGACGGAATGCAGGTGGCGTTAACGCTGCCGCCGTTGCAACCTGGCTACGTCTACGACGTACAAATCACTGGCTTGCACAGCGAGCAGAAGGTACCTCTGGTGAACAACCGCCTGTTCTACACGCTTAACAATCTGCCTAATGATACACTACAAGCGGCCGTCCGTTGACGAACAGAACAAAAAATTTATTGCTTGGTGGAAGAAAAAACAGAAGCACAAGTGGCGTTTCATTATTGGCGGCGGACTACTGTGGGGATTGTCTACCGCGTTAGGTAGTCACCTATTATCTATTCGCTTCGATTTTGAGCAGTTTGATGCGAGATATGTAGCCATCAATTGCGTTGTTTCCACTATCATTGGCATCCTCTTCGCCTATTGGTTTTATCGCGTCAATGATAAGCGATTTAGGCAACTGTCGGATTCGGCGGACTAATTAGTATTCTTATCAGTAACGTGCATGCGACATACATTTCTTTGGATCGGTGTATCACTAAGTTTGGTCGCCTGCGCACCAGCTGAGGAGGAGCGCGAGCAACGCACGCGCGAGACCGCCCGATCTTACTTTGAAGTGTACCAGCAGCGTGAAGACTGGGACAGCCTGCTCACCTTTTACCGTGATGATATCCACTTTAAAGATGCTAACCTTAGCTTTGAAGCCGAAGGCATCGATGCTTTTAAAGACTTCTACAACTGGCCCGACACCAACTTCCGCAAAATTGTGCCCGACCAAAAGCACTTGCTCCTAGAGAGTATGCTGGTACAGGATAGCATCGTGGTGGGGCAGGGGAGGCTGAGTCCCTTTTTCTGGCACAACGAGTTGCAGGAGTGGCCCGAAGATTTTACCATCTGGCTCTACTTTGACCAAGACATGAAAATCTACCGGCAGGTCGACTGGGTGCGTTATCCTACGTGGATGATCCAGTCGTTCGAGCAGTAGGTAATTGCTACGCGACCATGATTAACATTGCTATTTTTGCTTCGGGAAGCGGCACCAACGCCGAACGCTTGTTCGAGAAGTTCGCCCGCCACCCGCGGGGCCGGGTAGCCGTGTTGCTCACCAATAAATCTCAGGCCGGAGTAATCGCTCGGGCCAAACGTTTCGGGGTGCCGGTGATCGTTTTCACGAAGCAGGAATTAGCGTCTACCGATGCGGTGCTAGCCCATCTGGCGCAGCACTCGGTACATCTGATCGTGCTGGCGGGCTTTCTGCTAAAGATTCCGCCGAAACTCATTCAGACCTATCCAGATCGCATTATTAACATTCACCCGGCGCTGTTACCGGCCTACGGGGGCGCCGGTATGTACGGCCAGCGTGTGCACGAGGCGGTGGTGGCCGCCGGGGAGACGGAAACCGGCATCAGTATTCACTACGTGAACGAGCACTACGACGAAGGTCGAATTATTCGGCAGGAGCGGTGCGCCGTACTGCCCACCGATAGTCCGGAAGGCGTAGCCGCCCGGGTGCACCGCCTGGAGCACCAGCACTACCCTGAGGTGGTAGCAGAATTGGTTGATAGACTGGCCTCAGATCAAAGTTCATAAGTCTCCGCCTAAGTTTGGTTCAGTGAATAGAGCACACTAGGAGGGAGGAATACGGGGGCCACCGCTATGCACTACGGATTTTAGTAGATATCCGGAAAGCGGTTAGGGTCTACTTCTGCCATCATAGCGTACACCTTATCAAACACGTTCTCGGCATTGGGCTTCGAGAAGTAATCGCCGTCCGAGCCGTAGGGCGGGCGGTGGGCCTCAGCGGTGATGGTGAGCGGCGGCGAGTCCAGGTGATAGTAGCCCTGCTGCTCTTCCAGCACCTGCTGCATGAGGTAGGCGCTTGCGCCACCCGGCACGTCTTCGTCGGCAAACACCACCCGGTTGGTTTTGGCTACCGATGCTCCAATCCGGTGGTCAAGGTCGAAGGGGAGTAGCGTTTGCACATCGATTACCTCGCACGAAATGCCTACCTCAGCCAGTTGCTGCGCCGCCTCCAGCACAATGCGGCACATAGCGCCGTAGGTCACGATGGTTACGTCGGTGCCCTCGTGCAAAATTTCCGGTTGCCCCAGCGGCACGGTAAACTCACCTACGTTGGTGGGCACCTGCTCCTTAAGGCGATAAGCATTCAGCGTTTCAATGACCAGGGCGGGGTCTTTCGATTGCAGCAGGGTATTATAGAACCCCGCCGCCTGCACCATGTTGCGCGGCACCAGCAGGTACATGCCGCGCAGGCTGTTCACTAGCGTGCCGATGGGCGAGCCCGAGTGCCAGATTCCCTCCAATCGGTGCCCCCGGGTACGCACAATTAGGGGAGCGCGTTGCCCGCCAAAGGTGCGGTAGTGCAAGCTAGCCACGTCGTCGGTAAGGGTGGCCAGGGCGTAGTAGATGTAGTCGAGGTACTGAATCTCAACGATCGGACGCAGCCCCCGGATGGCCGCGCCAACGCCCTGTCCGATGATGGTGGTCTCACGAATGCCCGTGTCGGTAACGCGCAACTCGCCGTGCTTGTCTTGCAAACCGGCGAACCCCTGGTTCACGTCGCCTATCTTGCCAATGTCTTCGCCAATAGCAAACACCCGGGGGTCGCGCGTCAGGGCGTGATCAAAGCAGGCATTGAGCACCTCGCGCCCGTCTACTTTCTTGCCATTTTCCTCAAAGGTGGGGGGCACCACCGCTACCCGCAGTGCCGACGTATCGGTTTCGTTGTGCAGCAGCGAGTTATAACGATGGCGGTTGGCCTGCTCAAATTCGCGCTGCCAGGCTAGTAAGCGCTGTCGGGACACTGCCGACGACTCGCCCCGCGTGAGGCGCAGCACCTGTTTGGCCGCTCGCATAGCATCCAGGCGCATAGAATACGTCTTCTTTCGGAAGGCCTGCACTACGAGCTGCACCGGTGCCGCCTGGGTCGATTGTTTTCCAACGTCCGCCATCAGGGAGGCAACGGTCTGAAGTTCGCCGTCGATTGATGCTCGGAAAGCTTTCCAGGCGGCGTTCTTGGCGCTTCTGGCCGTCTCTAGCGCGCGCTGCTCAATGGCGTCGAGGGTTGCTTCGGAGGCCAGCCCTTCACTAAGAATCCACGCGCGCATCTTTTGGTTACAATCGTGGGCGCGCTCCCACGCCAACCGCTGGCGCGACTTATAGCGCTCATGCGAGCCGGAGGTAGAATGACCCTGCGGTTGGGTGAGTTCTTCTACGTGCACCAGCACCGGCACGTGCTGGCGGGCCACCTGGGCGGCCGCCCGGTAGGTGTCGCACAGTGCTTCGTAATCCCAGCCCTTCACCGTAAAAATTTCTAGTCCGGGAACGGTGTCGGTTCTCTGAAAACCGGCCAGCGCCTCCGAGATACTCATCTTGGTGGTGTGGTACTCCTTGGGCACGGAGATGCCGTAGCCATCGTCCCAGACCGAAAACACTAGGGGTACCTGCAGCACGCCCGCCGCGTTCACGGCTTCCAGAAACATTCCTTCCGAGGTAGCCGCATCGCCGATGGTGGCGAAGGTGACCTCGTTGCCCTGCCGCGAGTAGTGAGTCATATCGGCCAGGGCGGGGTTCTGCCGGTAGAGCTTCGAGGCGTAGGCAAAGCCCAGGGCGCGGGGAATTTGCCCCGCCGTAGGGGAAAGGTCGGAGCCGGAGTTGTAGTTATCGGTCTGGACGATCGGCTCTCCGGTGCGGTGGTCGATCAGGCGTGAGCCAAAGTGGGAGTTCATCATCCGCCCGCCGGAAGCCGGTTCGGCGGCCAGATCGGTATGGGCGTAAATCTGCGCAAAAAACTGCTGAAGCGTAACTTCCCCCAGCGCAAACACAAAGGTCTGGTCGCGGTAGTAGCCCGAGCGAAAGTCACCCGGCTGAAAAACCTTAGCCATCGCGATTTGGGCCAGCTCTTTGCCGTCGCCAAACACGCCGAACTTAGCCTTGCCCATAAATACTTCCTTACGCCCCAGCAAGCTGGTATGCCGACTCTCCCAGGCGATTCGGTAATCGTCCAGCACCTCACGCACCGACTGCTCGGCGGGTGAGGTAGTGGGGGTTGTATTATCTAGTGATTCCACACAAGGTCGTTTTGTTGTAAAGGGGGCAACTTGTGAAAATCGCCTACCTCCAAAAATAATAAAAACCCGTTTCAAGGCAAATAAGTGCTCCGGCTTATCAAGTGCGGAAAGCCTAAGCGCTACCCCTACAACCGGCCAGTCCGTTCACTTATTTGCAGTTAAGCAGATATTGTTAGCACTTATTGTTTTGCGGGGAAAATCCCGTAAATTCGCGGACTATCGTTAAAGCATGGGGAAATTGCGAATTTTACCGTCGGAAGACTGCCGAATGCTTACCGCTTTCTTGGCACTGCTGCTGCTGTGGACCAGTGGTGGCCCCGCCCCGTCGGCACTGCCCTGGCTAACGAACGCTCCTGACGAAATTCAGGCAGGCCCGACCGCGGACACCGATCAATCGCCCGACGAGCAGCAACGCGACCGCGCGGTACTGAGTAGTTTAGAAGCGGTGGTGTCGCCAGTGGCCAGGCTACCCCTTGCCTTTACCGGGAGCTTCGTGTTTGATCAACCGGCGCCCGAACCTGTTTCCCCCCGGCACCAGGCACCGTTGCTACTTCAGAATAGCTACCTTCGAACTTTATTTCGGCTTATCGCACCGGCAAACGCTCCCTAAGTTCGCGCACGTTACTAATTAAGGAGTAGGCTACCATTGCTACATCCTGCTTCCACCTTCATCTTATCGCCCATTGCGGCGATTTATTCATAAACTTCTCTCCTCTCTACGAATTAATCTCATTTCGCTATGCGTAACAAAAGTGGTATCATCATTCTCACGGTAGTTATTTCGCTGCTGTGTCTGTACTATCTCTCCTTTACCCTGGTGTCGAACGGTGTGCAGAAGGACGCCCAGGCCTACGCCACCGACGTCGAAGGCAACATCGACTTCTCCAAGAAACAACGGTACCTCGACTCGGTCTGGAATGAGCCGGTGTATAACTTTCTGGGTATCGAGTACACCTACCAGGAAGTAAAGGAAACTGAACTCAACCTAGGTCTTGACCTGCGGGGTGGAATGAACGTGGTGCTGGAGGTGTCCCCTGTAGAAATTATCCGCAGCCTGTCGGGCGATAGCAAGGACCCCGACTTTCAGCGGGCGCTGGAGCTAGCGCGGCAGCGGCGGGCCAACAGCCAGGCGCGCTTCACCACCCTGTTCGCCGAAGCTTTTGACGAGGTAGCCCCCAACAAGAGTCTGAGCGAGATCTTTGCCAACGCGGCCAACCGAGGGCGCATCAGTCTTAGTTCTACCAACGACGAGATTATTGAGGTGATCGACGAGGAAGTAGAGGGCGCTATCGACCGCTCGTTCAACATCCTGCGCACGCGCATCGACCGCTTTGGTACTTCGCAACCCAACATTCAGCGTTTGCAGGGCACCGGCCGCATTCAGGTAGAACTGCCCGGCGTGGATAACCCCGAGCGGGTGCGTAAACTACTGCAGGGAGTAGCCAAGCTAGAGTTCTTGGAAGTGTACACCGTGCAGGATATTAGCCCGTCGCTCGAGCAGATTAACGGGCTGCTGGTAAGCGAACAGCAGGAGCAAGACGGCACCAACGCCGACCTGGAAGGGCTGGAGGAAAGCCTTTCGGCCGACGATATGCAGGATGATCTGGCCGTGCTATCGGAAACCGAAGTAGGCACCGCCGAAGACCTGGACACCGTGCCCGACGGCGATCTAGAGGCCCAATTAGCCGGTACCGATTCTACCGCGCTAGATTCACTGGCCAACAGTCAGTTGTCACCGCTGTACAGTTTGCTGAAATCGCCACCGCAGTACGGCTTAGTTTACGACGTAGAGGATACCGGCCGTATCAACCGCATTCTGCGTCGCTCCGACGTACAGTCGTTGCTTCCCTCAGACTTGGACTTTGTGTGGGAGGTAACGCCTCGGGTGCAGGATGATTTGGAACTACTGCAACTCTACGCCGTGAAGCGCGGCCGGGGGGGCAAGGCACCCCTCACCGGTGAGGTAATCACCCAGGCCCGGCAGGACTATGACCAAAATTCGCGTCCGGCCATTAGTATGCAAATGAACGCCGAGGGTGCCCGCCTATGGGGTCGACTCACCGCGGCTAACGTGAACCGGCAGGTGGCTATTGTGCTCGACCGACGCGTATACTCGGCGCCGGTAGTAAACGAAGCAATATCCGGTGGCAACTCCTCTATTTCGGGTAACTTTACCATTGATGAGGCGCGCGATTTGGCCAATATTTTGGAAGCTGGAGCGCTACCCGCACCCACCCGTATTGTGGAAGAAGCCATTGTGGGGCCTACGTTGGGTAAAGAAGCGCAGCGGCAGGGAGTTACGTCTATTCTGGCCGGACTGGGTCTGGTAGTGATCTTCATGATCTTGTACTACGCCAAGGGAGGCTTGGTGGCCAACGTCGCGCTGTTGTTCAATATTTTCTTTGTACTTGGCATCCTGGCGCAGCCCACCATCAACGCGGCGCTTACCCTGCCGGGCATCGCAGGAATTGTGCTTACCATCGGTATGGCCATCGACGCCAACGTGCTTATCTTTGAGCGGATTCGTGAAGAACTGCGCAACGGCTCTAAGCTGCGCACCGCCATCGACGCGGGCTACAGCAAAGCCTACAGCTCGATCATCGACTCGAACGTAACTACCTTCCTGACGGCGCTCATCCTGTTTGTCTTCGGCCAAGGACCCGTGCGGGGTTTTGCGGTTACGTTGATGATCGGTATTGTGTGCTCGTTTTTCTCGGCGGTGTTTATCACCCGGGTGATCATCGAGTGGATGACCCGCAAGGGCGACCAGAGTAATGTATCTTTTGCTACCCCGTTATCACGCAATGCGTTGGCTAACCTCAACTTCGACTTTATGTCGAAACGTCGGATCGCCTACGCCTTCTCGGGAGTGTTTATCCTTATCGGCATAATTGCCCTGGCGATCAACGGACTTAACCTAGGCGTAGACTTTAAAGGAGGTCGTTCGTACGTGATTAGCTTCGCCGAACCCGTGGTGCCCTCTGACCTAAGAACTTCCCTGGACGATGACTTCGACGATACCAGTGTGGAAGTGAAGACCTACGGGGCCAACAATGTGCTGAAAGTGACTACCAGCTATCGGGTAGATGACGAGTCGGACGAGGCCGATGCGGATGTTCGCCAACGATTGATTGGTGGGGTAGAAGAGTTTACGGGCTTTGCCTTTGAGGAAGACAACTCAACGGCCGTGCCAGATAGCCGCTTTACCATTTCGAGTTCTACCAAGGTGGGTGCTACCATCGCCGATGACATTCGTAACTCGTCGCTCGAGGCGATCTTCTTTTCGCTGGTTGTGATCTTCTTGTACATTCTGATCCGTTTCCGCCGCTGGCAGTACAGCACCGGGGCCATCATCGCGTTGTTCCACGACGTGCTGTTTGTGCTGGGTGCTTACGCCATTGCGGGCTTACTGGGCATCAATTACGAGGTGGATCAGGTGTTTATCGCGGCCATGCTTACCATTGTGGGTTATTCTATTAACGATACGGTAATTGTGTTTGACCGTATTCGGGAGACATTGGGATATCGCCCCCGCACTCCGCTAAAGGATGTGGTGAACGAATCGGTGAATAACGTAATGTCGCGAACGCTGATTACTTCGCTTACTACGCTGGTGGTGGTGTTTGTGCTGCTGGTGTTCGGCGGCGAAGTGCTACGGGGCTTCTCGTTCTCGCTGTTTATCGGTATCCTGGTAGGTACCTATTCATCGATTTACATCGCCTCACCGGTTATCGTTGATCTAACCAAACGCAGACTACCTGCCGCCAGTGCCAGTTCAGGAACCACCGAAGGAAAAAAACAGCGGGTGTAAAAACCGTGGCCTCGCGATTAATCGCGAGGCTACGGTTTACCGAAAATCATCAAATGCTGCTGCGGCAGCACGTCTTTGTTTTCCAACAGCGTTAGCCCAACGGCTTTCATCTCCCGTACGGCCTGGGCTTCGGTCATCTTGTGGCGGGGCTTAATTGGTACGCTAGGGTCTTCCTCACGGTACTCAACCAGCGCTACCCGCCCGCCGGGGGCCAGGGCATCGGCTACGTTGCGCATCATTTCGTAGGGGTGCGAAAACTCGTGGTAGGCGTCCACCAGCAACACCCAGTCTACCGAATCAGCAGGCAGGCGGGGGCTATCGACGGTACCCAGGATAGTTTGTACGTTATCACCACCTTCGTTTTGCTGCTTCTCCTGGATCATCTCCAGCATTTCGGGCTGGATATCGACGGCGAGCACCTTGCCCCGAGGCACCCGCGGGCTGATCCGAAACGTGAAGTAGCCGGAACCCGCGCCGATATCCGCCACCACGTCGTCGGGCTGAAGGTTTAGTGCGTCAACAAGCAGATCGGTACGTTCTTCTTCCTCTCGTCCCGACCGCTCGAGCCAACCGGCTCCCTGGTGCCCCATCACCTGGGCGATGTCGCGCCCCTGATAGAACTTGCCCGTGCCGTCGGCGCTGGTGGGCAGGCCGTGGGTGTAGATACTGTCGGAAGAAACTTCTTCTCTTTGCGTAGTAGTAGAGGAGGTGGGCTGAGCGCACGCCGAGAGGTAGCTACCAATGAAGAGAACGATAAAAAAATTCTTAGTAGTCATACTTCCTGTGGTTTAAAGCGCAAATATTAAATGGGCTAGACAGGATTGATACTAAGCAATGGTGACGATTGTTTTTTTGAGGACTTAAGGCTACTTAGAAATTGATAGCAATTTCTTGCGTTGAAACGTAAAAAAATTGAGAGCTTCGGTATAGGTACCGAAGCTCTCAATTTAAGGATGACACAGAAAGCACTTCTATTTATTATAGAGAGCTCTAATCTCGGTTTCAGTTAAGGCCCTATCATATATTCTCAGATCGTCCATCTTACCCGAAAAGAAACTGCTCGGATCCCAAACCCGGCCGATACTTCCCCCACCCTCAGAATGATTGTAGGTAGTAGCAGTTCCGGAATAAGTGCCTTCGGCCCTAACTCCGTTGATAAAGATACCAATTGAATCTTGTCCATGTATGATACCAACAATGTGATACCATTGATCAGCCTTAAGATATTCGTTTGCACCAAATGTTCTACGACTGCTGGGCATAGGGCCTCCGCCGTTACCGTAGCTGAGAGAAACTTGATTCAACGTCTTTTCGGTTTGTCCTACGCTAAACCAAACACCTGACTGCCTGTTATCAATCATATCGTTTCCAATTACGGCCGAATGAAAGTCTTTGAAGTTTACCCAGTACGAAAAAGTAGCATTCAAGTTTGAGAAGCTCTTGTCGTATCCAAAATCTATTTTATCGTCAATTCCATCAAAAAAGTAAGCGCTGTTTTCTACCCCGTTTCTGTCAGAAGTTAACGCTGCACCGCTTACTACCCCGTGATTTCCATTGCTGCTCACATCGTTTGCATCGCCATTAAAGGGCAGATGCAAAACGAGACCTTTCTCCAACGTATTGACCACACTGAACGAAAATACTCCATAACCATACTTGATAGGATCTCCAAGATCTGATGGTACTACCTCTAAATTGACCTCAGTGGTCCTTTGAGAATTGATTTCAAAGGAAAAAGGCAAAGGAGTTTCTACAAGATTTTCAAATTCTGAACCTAGTTTAGGGGTCAAATAGATGGTAGAGTCAATAGAATCGAGCACCAAGAAATCATCTACTGAATACTGTCCTTCGGCAAATTCGACGTTCTCAGTAAAATAGCCTTCTCCCAACTTAACGAGATCGAGTTTCTTAGCATTAAGGACGTAATCGCCTTTTGAATCTTTTATTGATATAACTACAGCTCTAGGAGTTGGCTCTTTATGATCTTGTGAAAGCCTAGAGTTTTCAATTGATCTTTTATCAAATGAAAAGCGAATAGCGCCCTTCTTTATTTGCTTATTGATTGCCTGTTCTTGTTCACATGAGGAAAATAGACTGACAGAGATCAATGCAAGCATCAAATAACTGAATCGGTTAAAATTTCTTAGCATACCTTAATGTCTAATGGTTTCACTTAACTCTTTTATCACATAGGAAACTTAACCAATTTTATAACTTTAATAAATAAAAATATGACTTATAGAAGTTGAATGTAAGATATTGGTGTAGTTGTAGAATGAGCTAGTTTAGCGTAGGTGGCAATAATTGATAGCAAAGTTTGCTGTAGAGGGATGTTCAGTGTGTACTGAGCATTACTATTTAAGGATTACCTACACCAACTCCGTTGAAGGGTCCCAGAATAGTTCCTCAAAGTCCTGAACGCGGTCGTTATGCACTGTCACACCCTCCGCCTCCAGCAGTTGCTGCATCTGGTGGGGGGCACCGAAGTGGTGTTTGCCGGTGAGCAGTCCGGCGCGGTTTACCACGCGCTGAGCGGGCACATCCTTGCCGTGCGCTTGGTTCATGGCCCAACCCACCATTCGGGCGCTGCCCCGGCTGCCCAGGTAGTGCGCAATGGCACCGTAGGTTGTCACCCTTCCTTGAGGAACCAGGCGGACCACGGCGTACACGTCTTCAAAAAAGCTAAAGGTTTGATCGGAAGGCACGGGCAAAATATAAATGGGGGCGAATCGTTTGCCCTTAAGATACGCTATATTCGCAATATGCCCCAACCGATATCCCTACGTTTCGGTACGGTTCGTCCGCTTGCCCCCCTTCTGTACGTACTCGTCATCTTGCTAACGGCTTCCTGTGCTTCGCAGCGAAACGCTTCGCACCGTTCGGGCCGGGCGTCAACTCCCGTCGCTAAACGAACTCCCTGGAAGTACAGTCCGCCCGAGCGCCCGTCGGAACGCCGAGCACCCCAGCGAAGTGCGGCAACGCCGGCGCCGGTCGGTGAGGAGCGTGTTCGAGCTACCATTCAGGAGGCGCGTTCGTTTATTGGCACTCCGTACCGATGGGGGGGTACCAACCGAACGGGCATGGACTGCTCAGGACTGCTGGTGACCGCCTTCCGCCGTGGGGGAATTACCTTGCCGCGCACTTCGGCCGCGCAAAGTAAAGTTGGGCAACTTGTAGGGTTACACCAAGTGGCGGCAGGTGATCTGGTGTTTTTTGCCTTCCGGGGGCGGAAGGTGTCGCACGTTGGCTTGGTTACAGAGGTGCGCGGCAGGCGGGACGTACGCTTTATCCATTCGTCTAGTTCGCTGGGAGTGATAGAAAGCAATTTGTTCTCTGACTACTACCGAAAGAATTTTGCAAAAGCCCGTCGTCCCTTTTAACTCTCTGCTATTTTGCCTAATTTTGATAATCTGAAGTACGAGATGAGCAAAATACTTCGTATTACTCTCCTCATATTTCCTTTTGGGGGATTAGCTCAGTTGGCTAGAGCGCTTCGCTGGCAGCGAAGAGGTCATCGGTTCGAATCCGATATTCTCCACTTAATCCGCTAGGTCCTTCGGTAACCTAGCGGTTTTTTTTTATGCTT
The DNA here is from genome assembly GCA_049650865.1 of Tunicatimonas sp. Taxonomy (GTDB): domain Bacteria; phylum Bacteroidota; class Bacteroidia; order Cytophagales; family Cyclobacteriaceae; genus Tunicatimonas. Next base: position 17,538 of record JBASAY010000174.1, on the reverse strand, counting down.
TTCTAGCCAATTCACGCTTAGGCAGCCTTGTTAGTCAATGCTGTAAGCGCGCCTATTTCTAAAAAAGGCATCATGATAGCGACAAAAATGTATGGGGCTATAGTCGTTTTATTACACAAACAATGTTTATGGCGTAAAGCGTGAATTCTGCCACATTTGGTTAAAAAATGAAAGTTATACTACGATGAAGTATATTGGGTAGGGTTGCCCCCGTACTTTTGCGCTGATTTTCTGTGCAAATACGCTCTATTTGGTACTTGTGATCGCCGAAAGGCTTTTCGTAGCAAAACGTGATTGGTAGCAGATACAGTAAATTTTGTCTACTATTGTTTATGGCAATTAGATCGTAACAACTCGTTAACTCATTAATTTTTAACCAATGGCTAAACTAAAAAACATCATTAAGCAGCTGTCCGATTCTGACTATACCTCTATTCATGAGTCGCTCATCGAGAACAGCGCTGAAAAGTCAGCTCATTTACTAAAGGCAATGCGGGAGCGCTCGCTTTCGGACAACAAAATTATGGACGAGTTGGGGGTAAACACCAACGCGTACTATACGCTACGGTCGCGCCTGAATCAGAAGATCGAGGAATATCTGTTGCAACAGATGGAGAATCCTCGTACCGACTTAATAAAGAAGGTAGCCAATATCAACGAGGTGATTTTTACAAAGAAGCGAGCTATCGCCATTGCTACGCTAAAGAAGATTGAAAAGGAGCTACTGGATTACGATCTGCCTAGTGAGCTTACCATTATTTACAAGACGCTGCGAAAGCTGCATATAAACACCTCAGACCACTTTACCTATTCGCAACTCTACAACAAGCACGTAGCTTATATGCTGGCCGTTGACAAGGCAGAGGAGCTGCTGGCGCAGTTTTTTAAGAAGTACGGAGAGTATACGCTTTCGCGGGATGAAACCAACCAGCTGGAGCTCACTCTGCTTAACGAAGAGATGAACAACCTGTGCAACTTGTACGATTCGCACCGCTTGTATATCTATCAGAGTTGTCTTAACATCTTCTTCCGCTTGTTTGTAGAAGAAGAAAGCTACGAGAGCACTACTGAGCAGCAGCCCATCGAGGATATTCTGGATACCATGCAGGATACGCTAAGCAACTACTACCTCGATTCTATCTATCACCACCTGCAACTGGTGTACGAACTGCTTCGTCTGGAGTATTACAACCACTACAAGGTGTACCGCAAGGCCGAAGATTTCTATGAGGAGGTAAACGACGCTACGGCTACGCTGCTCACCAACTACAGCTTGCATACCTACCCGGCCCAGTACCTGGTAAGTAAAATTGAGCGGGCCCACCGCATGGGAGAAGAAGAAGCGCTGCACCAGGAGAACCAGATGTTGTTCCAAGACTTTGAGTGCGATACCGACGACATTCCGAAGTACGTTACCTACGTATGCTACCGCGCCCTGTCGTGCTACTACGCCGGGCAGTACAACGAGGCTTCGCGCTGGATCAACAATCTGCTCAATGAAACCAGCTTGAAGAAGTTCCCATCGGCTCAGTTGGAGGTGAAGGCTGTTTTGGCCCTGCAGTACTGCCTGATGAACGACTACGATCTGTTTAACCAATTAACCAACAGCATACAGCGGCAGGTGCGCCTGTTGGGCAAAGACAATTGTGAGTCGATCGTGATCTTTACCAAGATTCTTAAGATATCGGTTTCGGACGTGAAGCGCGACAAATACAACAAGATCAAGGCGCTAACCGAGCGGTTCAGTCGTTTTGAGATGAAGCACTTTGCCCCGACCATGCTGGTGAAGATGGACGATTCGTTTGTGAATAAGCTTTGCTAACAACTTCCGTTTAGCTCAAACCACGAAAGCCGAAGATTACTCTTCGGCTTTTTTATTGACTGGATGCATAGAGCTACTCGCTAGATGATTCCTTGCTATCATCAATAATATAAGCCCGCGAACCGCGAAAGGGTGATGGCATAAAGCAAAAAGCCGCGCCTCAGAAGAGACCCGGCTAAGCAGATAAGTACGAATGCGTCTAAACTAGAGCGCTAGTTTTTCAAGATTCTTCTGAGTAAGGGGCTTGTTGATATACTGCTTAACACTACCGTACTTGTGCGACTTGTTTACGTCTTGTGGGTTAATAGAAGAGGTAAGCATCACAATCTTGCAGTACTTCTTGGTGTCATCGGCGAGTTTATCGAACTCATCTAAGAACTGGAAGCCGTCCATCAACGGCATGTCGATGTCCAGGAAGATTACTTCGGGAAGCACAGAATGCCCCGCCTCACCCAGTTTCTCGATGTTCTTAAGAAACTCAATAGCACTTTTAGCCCCAGAATGCGTATAGATATTATCGCATATGTTGGTGGCCTCGATCATTTTTTGATTGATCAGATTATCGATTTCATTATCATCGATAAGCATCACGGCACGGTGCTTTTTTCCTTGTTCGGACATATAGCTTTTACTTTGGTGGTAAGTTAATTATTGTAAAACTCTATCATGCTATACAAGCAAGCAGTATACCATAAATCTAATGTAGATACTACATGCCAACCTGCCCCGCAAAAATAATAGGATTATCTACAATAAGCTGCTTTATGGGTGTTTTTACTTACCAGCTACTTTATAGACTATGTCAACAATAATTGAAACTAAATGTATATATTGAGGTTATACCTTCCGTTAAAAGCGTAAGTTCATCATAAAAGGTACGTCCTATAGCTGCAAGCGCGATGCTACATTACCATCCGTATCCGTAAAAGGCTTTACTACCGTCGCGTTTGTAACCTTCAATAAGAATACCACCCTGCTTCTGATTCATAATATCGGTGAGCTGCTGGGCGCTTTCTACCTGATCTCGATCAATGGCCGTAACCACAAAGCCTTCTTGCAAACCGGCCTCCTTCCACTTACCCGCACCCAGCGCGTCGAGCAGTGCTCCTCCTGTAATACCAAGTTCTTTCCGCACCTCAGCTGGAGGGTCAATGAACACACTACCCTCGAGGGTGGCGCGTAGCGGTTCGCGCTTCAGCGTAACGCTGGCTACCGTGCCCTTCAGCACTGCGTCCACCTCTTCTCGCGCCCCATCCCGCCAATATGTCACCTTTACCCCATCGCCCGGACGGTTACGCGCTACTAATTCTTGCAACTGAGCGATGTTTCTGATCCGCTGTTGGTTAATTTCTACGATTACGTCACCGGGCTCAATGCCCGCTTCGGCGGCGGCGCTCCCGTCGGCCACTCCGTCAATAAAAACTCCGGCCACTACGTCTAGTCCTTTCTCACGCGCCAGCTTAGCATTCACGTCCAGGATAGATACTCCCAGCAAGGCGCGCTGCACCGAACCGAACTCCAGCAAGTCGCCCATTACCTTTTGCACCAGGGTGGCCGGCACGGCAAACGAGTAGCCCGCGTACGAACCGGTTTGGGTAGCAATGGCTGTATTGATGCCCACCAACTCACCGCGTAGGTTCACCAAGGCCCCCCCGCTATTGCCCCGGTTGACGGCCGCATCGGTCTGGATGAATGCTTCTATCTGGTGGTTGTTCTGATCGTGTAAGATGTTGATGTTGCGGGCCTTAGCACTTACAATGCCCGCGGTAACCGTTGAGGTAAGCGTTCCGAAAGGATTCCCCACCGCCAGCACCCACTCACCAACCCGAATGTCGTCAGAGTTACCGAAGGGCACGTGCGACAGGTCGGTATCGTCGATTTTAAGCAGCGCCAGGTCGGTGGTAGGGTCGGTGCCGATCAGTTCGGCGTCGTACTGGCGATTGTCGTTTAGGGTAACCTCAATGGTGCTGGCGTCTTCAATAACGTGGTTGTTGGTAACGATATAGCCGTCTTCTGAGATTAGCACTCCCGAGCCCGATGAGCGGGAAGGCTGTCCCTGGTGGGGGTTGCTCTGTCCTTCGCGTTCTCCGAAGTAGTCGTAAAAGTCTTCCAGCAAGTCGTAACGCGATTCGCGTTTGCCCCGGTAGGTAGAGCGGATAAATACCACCCCGGGGCGCGCCCGTTGGGCAGCGTAAACGAAGTTGATGCCGTCGGGCACCGCGAACGTTGTATCGGCCAGGAAATTTGATAGCGCCACGTTGTTACTCGACGGCAGGTTGGCGTAACGCTTGGCAGGAGTGTCGTTAAGGTAGGTAAGTAGACCCACCGCTACCGCCCCGCCCAGTAAAGCTGCCAAAATAACCCCTGCAAAAAACTGTCTCTTGCTCATAATTAGTGTCCGTTACGTAAGTGCTAACCTCCTTCGTACCGAGGTGTTTTCAGATCATTAAATAATATACAGGATGTTGACTGATTAACCAAAATAAAATGTGCCGGAAAGCTTTGCAATTGCGCCGCGAACCCCCTAATATTGCAGTCTGTTTTTGCATAAAGGAAGACAGAACCTTCCTCCTTAGCTCAGTTGGTTAGAGCGGCTGACTGTTAATCAGTAGGTCCTTGGTTCGAGTCCAAGAGGAGGAGCTGCACTAAGCAGTTGTTGGCAGAGGCCGACAGCTGCTTTTTTGTTTAGCTCAATTGGTTAGAGCGGCTGACGGTTAATCAGTAGGTCCTTGCCGGGTGGCCGACGGTCGGCTGCTGCCGTGCCACTCGAGTCCAAGAGGAGGAGCTGCACTAAGCAGAGAGTAGCGGTTGGCAGTGTCCGACCGCTGCTTTTTTATTTAATGGTTGCCCAACCGCACTACGGCCGGAGCTTTCTTGTTGTATATTGTACTTTTGTTGGTACAAACCCCTGTTGCAAATAACAAGCCCGACCATGATTGCCCCGACTTCCCCCGCTACTGACCTAGACCAACTCGCCCGCCAGCTGCAGGGCACCCTGCACCACAGCGACACCATGCGTATCCTGTACGCGACCGATGCTTCGGCCTACCAGGAGATGCCCCTTGCCGTGGCCATTCCGCAGTCGGAAGACGACATCGTACGGTTGGTACGCTTCGCCCGGGAGCACGGCACCTCACTTATTCCGCGGGCGGCGGGTACCTCGCTGGCCGGGCAGGTGGTGGGCAGCGGCATCGTGGTGGATATCTCGCAGACGATGACCGACATTCTGGAGATCAACGCCGACGAACGATGGGTGCGGGTGCAGCCCGGCGTGATCCGCGACGACCTGAACCACTACCTGAAGGAGCATGGCCTGTTCTTCGCTCCCGAAACCTCTACCGCCAACCGGGCCATGGCGGGCGGCATGGTGGGCAACAATTCGTGCGGATTGCACTCGCCTTTGTACGGCACCACCCGCGAGCACACCCTGGAGGTCCGCGCCATCTTAAGCGATGGCAGCATTACGACTTTTAAAGCCCTGACCCCGGAAGAGTTCGAGCAGAAATGCAGCGGCGAGACGGCGGTAAGCGAACTGGAGGCTACTATCTACCGAACGCTGCGCGACCGCCTGTCGGACCCCGCGGTGCAAGAGGAGATCATTAAGGAGTTTCCCAAGCCCGAGATTCCAAGGCGGCGCAACATGGGCTACGCGGTAGATATGCTGCTGCGCAGTGCGGTGTTCGGCGGTGACGAGCCGTTCAACTTCTGCCGATTGCTGTGCGGGTCGGAGGGGTCGCTGGCCTTCATCACCGAGATCAAGCTGAACTGCGAGCCGCTGCCCCCGCCCGTAGTCGGCCTAGCGTGCCCGCACTTCTATACCTTGGACGATTCGCTGCGGGCCAACGTGATTGCCATGCAGCACGGCGCACGCGCTTCTGAGCTGATGGACCACCACGTGATTGAGCGCACCCGCGCTAACATCATGTACCGCCCCGATACCTACTGGATTGAGGGCGAACCCGAAGCGGTGCTGATGATCGAGTTCGCGGCCGACACCCAAGAAGCGGTCGACGCGGCCATTAACTCCTTACATACGGAGTTGCAAGCGAACAACCTGGGCTACCACTTCCCGGTGCTGTATAACGACGACACCAAGATTGCCTGGAACGTGCGCAAGGCCGGACTGGGGCTGCTCAGCAACGTGCCCGGCGACCACAAGGCGCAGCCGGTAATTGAGGATACGGCGGTGGCGGTGGCCGACCTGCCGGAGTACATTGCTGAGTTCAACCAGATTTTGGCCAAGTACGACATGTCGTGCGTGCATTACGCCCACGCGGGCGACGGCGAGCTGCACCTGCGGCCCATCCTGAACCTCAAGACACAGCAGGGCAACGAGCTGTTCCGCACCATTGCCCAGGAGATTGCCACCTTGGTGAAGCGCTACCGCGGCTCTTTGAGCGGCGAGCACGGCGACGGCCGACTGCGGGCCGAGTTTCTGCGCTTCATGATCGGCGAGAAGAACTACGCGCTGGTGAAAGAGATCAAGGCCACCTGGGACCCGCAGCACATCTTCAATCCCGGTAAGATCGTGGATGCCCCGCCCATGAACGAGCAACTTCGCTACATGCCCGGCCACCCCACCCCCGAGGTCGATACCGTCTTCGACTTCGACCTCAACCAGGGCGTGCTGCGCGCCGCTGAGCAGTGCAACGGCTCGGGCGACTGCCGCAAGACGCATATCAGCGGCGGCACCATGTGCCCCAGCTACATGGTGACCCGCCAGGAGAAAGATACCACCCGCGCCCGCGCCAACATCCTGCGCCACTTCCTGACCAACTCCGAAAAAACCAATCGCTTCGACCATGAAGAGATTAAGGAGGTGATGGACCTGTGCCTGTCGTGCAAGGGCTGCAAGGCTGAGTGCCCCTCGAACGTAGACGTGGGCAAGATGAAGGCGGAGTTCTTGCAGCACTACTACGAAGCCAACGGCGTGCCGCTGCGCACCCGCATCATTGCCCACTTCACCAAGCTCACCGCCCTGGCCGCGCTCACGCCGCGCTTGTACAACTGGGCGGTGACCAATTCATTAGTAAGCAGCCTGATCAAGCGGGTGACCGGCTTCGCTTCGGGTCGGTCCATGCCAAAGCTGCATACCGTCACGCTGCAGAAGTGGTACCGGCAGCACCAGCGTGGATTGGTACAAGCGAGTGGCTTCTCTTCCGCCCCGGCCACCACGCTTACCGACGATGCGTACAGTAACCTTCCGGCGAAGCAAACCGAAGGGCGGGGCAAGGTGTATTTCTTCTGCGATGAGTTCACCAATTACAACGATACTGAGATCGGGGTAAAGGCCATTCTGCTGCTCGAGCGACTGGGTTACGAAGTGGAGATCCCGAAGCACGTAGAGAGCGGACGCACCTTTCTGTCGAAGGGCTTACTCAAGCAGGCGCGTACCATTGCGGAAAAGAACATCGCGCTGCTCAAGGACATCGTCAGTGAAGCTACTCCCATTGTGGGCGTGGAGCCCTCGGCCATCCTCACGCTGCGCGACGAGTACATTGACCTAACCCGCGACGAAACCCAGCAGCAGGCGCACGGCATCGCCGACCATACTTATACGCTGGAGGAGTTTATCGGCCGCGAGATTGACCGGGGCCACATCACGGCAGAGCAGTTTACGCAAGAAAAGCGGGTCATCAAGCTGCACGGGCACTGCCACCAGAAGGCGCTGTCGTCGCTGGTGCCCACCAAAAAGATGCTATCGCTGCCTACCAACTACGAGATGCACCTTATCCCGTCGGGCTGCTGCGGCATGGCCGGCTCGTTCGGCTACGAGAAGGAGCACTTTGACCTATCCATGCAAGTAGGAGAGTTGGTGTTGTTCCCTACGGTGCGCAAGCAACCTGCCGAAGTGATTATTGCCGCCCCCGGCACCAGCTGCCGCCACCAGATCAAGGACGGCACCGGCCGGGTAGCGAAGCATCCGGTAGAGGTGCTGTACGAGGCTTTGGTGTAGAAACGAGTAATGATTAATGAGTGAAGAGTAATGAATAATTGTGATCGTCTTATTCGTCATTATTCATTGCTCACTAATCATCATTCATCAATTATCCGCCTTATCAACAATAATGCGTATCTTCGATTAAACTTATTGTTTATGAAAAGCCTGTCGGAGATACAAGAGAAGCTAAGCGTGGTTAAACCTTATTTGTTCGGAAAATATCCCTTAAAGTCGTTGGCCATTTTCGGATCGTACGCGCGCGGCGAGTCTAACCAAGCCAGTGACCTGGACCTGTTAGTAGAAGTAGACGCCGTCATCGGAAGCCGGTTTGTTGATCTGGCCGATGAGATTGAAGAGATGGTAGGGATGAGAATTGATCTAGTGTCTCGCGACGGAGTTAAACCGAAGTACTTGGAAGCTATAAAGCCTGATCTAGTATATGTCTAAACGCGATTTAGCGCTTCTTCTGGAAGATATGCTGGTAGCAGCTCACAAGATTCAGAAGTATACCGCAGCGATGGCCTATGATGACTTTATCGCCGATGATAAGACGGTTGACGCGGTAGTCAGAAACTTTGAGATAATCGGTGAAGCTGCTAATCGCGTTGACCCTGACTATCGATTGAACAACCCAGCTATTGAATGGAAGCGAATCAGAGGGTTTAGAAATCGGATTGTTCACGACTATTTCGGTATTGACTATCGGATTGTTTGGTCTATCGTAGAGAATGATATTGATGAGCTGATATTTCAACTGAAGCTTTTGCTCGAGGAGCAATGACAGAAGGAGTAAATGACTACCTGTGTCCTTATTCCCAGGTTCACAAATGGTACGGGGCGAGTTTATAACACACTACGAAGCAGGAATGAGTACTAAACTACCTATGGACTGGAAGTCCATAGGTTTGTTGTCCCACTGAAAGTGGGGGCGTTGATTCAAATCAATTGAAAGCTACTCCAGAATGAAATTCTCATCCGCGCGGCGGCCGCCCCGTTCTCTTTATCCCGATGATGTTCCAAGTATTCTTGTACCATATCCTCCGTGATGTTGCCTGTGCTCCAAGCACCATACCCAATGCCCCACAGATGACGGCCCCAATATCGCTTGTGCAGCTCAGGGTACTCCTGCATCAGCATCCGCGCACTCCTACCCTTCAGACGCTTCACAATGTCACTCACCGACAACTTCGGCGGGTAGCTCAAGTGCATGTGAATATGATCCTTGCTCACTACACCTTTCAGTATTCGTATGTCAAGCATATTACACACCTGCTTCAAAATCTCGCGGCACCTCAATTGCACGTCGCCTTTGAGAACATGATAGCGGTACTTAGTTATCCAGACAATATGCACATTCATATTATGGACACTATGAGAACTGTAACGATTACGCTTCATCCGGCTTTTTCAGCCAAAAATAACTAAAAGTGGGTAGCAACTAAAAGTCTTGCACTGAAAGTGCATAGTTTCAACTAGCGTACTGTGACAATGAAATTACTAGAAAACGTGAAGTTAGACAAATGGTATGGAATAGTTCTATATCTTGGAGTTGCATTAATTTCCGCTTCATTCCTTTTAAAACCTGAATTCGTTGATCAGAAACATATATTCGGACTTGGACTTGGAATGATATTAATAGGAATCGGGTATGTGATGTCTGAAAAATATTTGAGTGTCATTGCATACGATGGAATGTTATCCAAAAAAATCAATAAACATAATCTCGTTACTGTTCTATTGATTACAGCTGGACTAGTCTTAATTGGGTTATTTGGCTTCAAGCTGGTTCAATCATTGATTTAAGTTCTTGTCCTATTCTGGTCGTAGGGTAGCAACGCGTCCTACGACCCAACAAGCAACGTTCCTACTGAGGTAACCAGCGTGGGTGGGGGCGTGGGTCTTTTCATAAAGCACGAAACAGTCAAAAGTACATCTCATATTTTCTTAGTCATCCCGTAAGGAACCTTTTGCAGGTGTAGCACTACCTTGGTAGTTTGGAAAAAGATTCCTGCGGGGACGCCCAGTCGGGATAGCAGCAGTAGAGCGCGTAGATTGGCACATAATCTTGCCTAACTAACCTATGCTAGTCATAGGGTAGCGAAGCCCCTAAAAGACAGTATTGAAATGATCAAGAAACTAGCGTTTGTAGTGGCCGCTCTACTCGTCGGCGTACTTATCTTTCGATTTAACGCGAAAGAAGCCCAACACGTCCCGGCCGCTCACCTCAAGAAACTAGAAGTTGGTGATAGCGGACGCTTCCTGGTCACCGAAGACGGCAAACCATTTTTTTGGTTGGGAGATACGGGCTGGCAGCTGTTCTCGAAGCTAAATCGGGAAGAAGTTGTAACCTACCTTCAGGATCGTAAAGACAAAGGATTTAACGTAATCCAAGCCCACGTGCTGGACTGGGACGTGCGCCAACCCAATGCCTACGGGCACTCTGCCTTTGTGGGGGGCGACATCAATCAACCGAATGAGCCGTACTGGCAACACGCCGACTTTATCATAGAGGAGGCGTTGGAAATGGAGCTTTACGTAGCCCTCTTACCAGCCTGGGGCAAATCCCACATCGACTACAAGGAGGAATCGCCGGGTAGTTTGGCGCTAAGCTCCGCCGAGGGGTATCGCTACGGGCAGTTTATTGGCGATCGGTTCAAAGATTACAGTAATATCATCTGGGTGCTCGGCGGGGATGTTAGGCCATCAAAACATGCGGTGTACGATTCGCTCGCCTACGGGATCACCGAAGGATATGCAGAAGGAGATTTGGACAACGTTCTGATGTCGTACCATCCGCCCGGCGGTACCTACCGGCCCCCGGCCACCTCTACCGGTGAGTTTTACCACGAAAAACCGTGGTTGGATTTCAATATGATTCAGTCGGGACACCGGGTTGGCAACAAAAACTACGAGCGGATCTACGAAGACTACCAGCGTACTCCCATTAAGCCCACCATCGATGCGGAGCCGTGCTACGAGCAGCATCCGGTTGAGCATAAATTTGAGAAGGGGGTCTTCACCGCGTGGCACCTGCGACGCAGGGCGTACTGGTCGGTGCTGGCCGGGGGCTTCGGATTTACCTACGGCGGAAACGGTATCTGGCAAATGGATAAACCGGGAAACATCCAGAAAGAATCGCACCATAACTACCACTGGTTTGACGCCCTGCACTTTGAAGGAGCGAGTGACATGACCCACCTTCGGGCGCTGTTCGAATCGCGTCCGTTCATCAGTCCCGAACGAGTTCCGGGTCAGCGTATCATTATCACGGACCAAGGAACGGTTGATGATCGTCTTCAGGCGGCCCGCGCCAGCAACTTCAGCTACTGTATGGTGTACACTTCCAATGGCCGCTCGTTCGAGGTAGACCTTTCGCAACTGCCCGATGAAATAAACTGCTGGTGGTACAACCCGCGCGATGGTAGGGTGTACGACGGTGAGTATCAGCCAAGCGACCAACCATTTGAGGTTTTATCGGACCAGAAAACGTTTGAATTCGACCCTCCGGGCAAGGCATCCCCCGAGAACGACTGGGTGCTGGTGCTGGACGATGTTTCAAGAAACTATCCCCATCCCGGAGCAGCTACTACCTCTCGGCCCTAGCGCCTTGCGTCCGTTTAGCCTCACCATTGCCTGAGCCCCCGCGCCCTCGGTGAGGATGAGATGCACTGGCGTTGCACCTGCCGTCTCGTTTAACATACTTTAACGTAAAGCTTGAATTACCGCCCAGTAGTTTGCGTTTTACTATTGAAAGGAAAGAAGGAGTTACTCAACCGGTGCGCTGCGCGAGCGCAGACGACGAAAGTTGGGTAATTTATTAGGTTTCACTTAAACGAACGAGCCATGAAAACGAATAAGCCTAGTTATATAGTTGCCGTTGCCCTGCTGCTGCTAGGGTTCTTGGGAATGCCCGCCGCCACTCAAGCTGCTAACCAACCTGGTCAGATAGTCTACAGCCCCAATGCGTTGCGGGACGCCTTCCGGGTAAACCTGCGAGACATTTCTAGTACGGCCCCTTTCGCCGACCAGATTGTGGTGATGGATGAGCTGCCCTTTGTACCCTTTACCGTGCTGGAAGCCATCCAGGGGCGCGTGCCGGGGGTGCGGGTGTTTACCCAGGGGTTTAACTCGTACGCTGTGGTACGGGGGTGGCGCTCGCCGCTCTACGTCATCGACGGGATGCCGGTGGATGCTTCGGCGGTGAATATGCTCAACCCGAACGATGTGATGACCATTGAGGTGCACAAGGGCTTCGGAGCCAGCTTCTGGGGCATGCGCGGTGGGGGAGGAGCCATTGTGGTGAATACCAGACGCGGGTAGCTGTGTTGATCTGAAGTAGCACAAGGATAAGGTCGTTCCGGAAGGGGCGACCTTTCTTTATGCTTCGCGGCGGCGCTTAAACTCCTTTACGTACTTGCGTTTCTCTACGTGGTACCAAATAGCCAGCGCCACCGAAGCTGCCGAAATGATTACTGATACAGTGGTTACCACCGGGTTGCTGGGATCAGCGTAGAAGTAAAGGATCAGGAATGAGGCCAGCAGCGAGAGGGAGATAATCATGCCACGCACCGAGTGCTGGCGGAAGCGCGTCTGTAAAGCCTCGTCGCTAAGGTGGTTAAAGGTAGCCATAAAGAGATTCGATATATGTATTAGCGGATAAAAGTTAACCAGAGCAGATTAGTTATGTGTCTTTGACAATAAAAAACAAAAAATTGCTTATATTCGCACATTGGTATAATAATAATAAAAGAACCGTATGTTTCATTCTTTTAACTACACTATTTGCATATGACTCTATTTACTACTCATCGGCTACGAGCGGCGCTTAGTTTACTGGCGGTGCTCATGCTCAACGTCTCATACGCGCAAGAACGCGCGATTTCCGGCACGGTTACTTCCGAGGAAGAGGGTGGCCTGCCTGGCGTCAATATTCTGTTAAAAGGTACCACGGTAGGAACTGTTACTGACATTGACGGCAACTACCGTATCAGCGTTGAGGAAGAAGATCCCATCCTTGTGTTTTCGGCCGTAGGCTATACCACCGAAGAAGTATCTGTTGGTAACCAGTCTACTATTGATATGCTGATGCTGCCCGACATCACCTCGCTTTCTGAAGTGGTGGTGGTTGGTTACGGTACGCAGGATCGCGCTCGGGTTACCGGAGCTATTTCGTCGGTATCCAGCGAAGAAATTAATCAACTTCCTGTTCCTAGCGTCGAGCAGGCGCTCCAGGGCCGGGCTGCCGGAGTTACCGTAACCAATAATGGAGCACCCGGTGAGGGGGCCAACGTCCGCATTCGCGGTATCGGTACGGTAGGCAACAATGACCCGCTCTACGTTATCGACGGAGTGCCCGCGGGGGGGCTCAACAGCATTAACCCCAATGACATTGAATCGGTAGAAGTACTTAAAGATGCTTCAGCGGCGGCAATCTACGGTTCACGAGCGGCCAACGGGGTTATCCTGATCACCACCAAGCGGGGCCAAGCGGGTGATACCAAGGTGAGTGTTGATTCGTACTACGGAGTGCAGAACGTATGGAAAAGACTGGATGTGCTCAATACGGCTCAGTATATTCCCTATGCTACAGAAATTCAGCAGAACGCCGGTTTGCCCGTCCCCTCCCGCCTGAGCGATCCCGAAATCCGAAATCGCGACATTGACTACCAAGATGAACTGTTTCGTGCCGCCCCTATCCAAGATCACAACGTGTCGGTATCCGGTGGAAACGATCGGTCTACTTTTTTGATTGGCGGTGGGTACTTTAACCAGCAGGGTACGATGATTGGTACCGACTTTGAGCGAATTTCATTACGCGCCAACTCCGAGTTTAAGGTGGGTAGCCGCGTGAAGGTAGGGCAAACCCTCACGGTTGCCTTTACCGAACGTAACCGTGAAGCTGGCGGGGGCACCGGCCGTTCGTTAGTAGAGCATGCCATCAAGTCGCCTCCTTACCAAGAAATTTACGATCCAAATAACTTAGGTGGATTTAACGGTCCTGATCAGGTGGATAACAACGACGCTGAGAACCCGATCTTAATTCAATCGCTCATCACTGATCGCAACGAAGACGTTAAACTACTGGGAACGGCTTACGCTGAGGTAAACATTATTGAAGGTCTTAACTTTAAATCGTTGGTAGGTCTGGACATGAACTTTTCGTATGATTATGGCTTTGAGCCGGCTTACGTAGCAGGGGATTTTCACTCGCGGGGCTTTGCTGCGCTCGACGAGCGCCGACGACAGTTTACTTCTCCGCTGTTTACCAATAGTCTGACCTACGACCGTACATTCGGTAAGCACACCATCGGGCTACTGGCAGTGGCTGAACAGCAGACGTTCAATAATCGCGACTTGCGGGTGCAGGGTCAAAACCCGTTGTCAAACGATATCCGGGTGATCAATGGTTTAGATCCCGGCTCGGTGAACGCTAGGGGTGGATTGACAGAGTGGGCGCTGATCTCCTACATTGGTCGGGCCAATTACTCGTTCGCCGATCGCTACCTGCTGAGTGCTTCCATTCGTAGAGACGGATCATCGCGTTTCGGAACGGGCCGGAAGTGGGGTACCTTCCCCTCGGCTTCGGTTGGTTGGCGTTTGAGTGAAGAAGGCTTTATGGACGGGGTGAGTGCGATCAGTGATCTGAAGCTGCGCGCTAGCTGGGGTGAAACCGGGAACCAGAACATCGGCGACTATCAATATATTCCGGTTTTTTCTAGCAACTTCTCGTATCAGTTTGATGGGAGCCTGGCCCCTGGAACCACCATTAATGCCTTGGCCAATGAGATTGTGCAGTGGGAAACCACTACCATGCGTAATCTCGGTGTTGACGTAGGCCTGTTTAACGATCGGGTGAGCTTCTCAGCGGAGTATTTCTTTAACACCACCGAAGACATGCTGGTAAACGTGCCTCTGGCAACCTCATTAGGGTACGACAATGCCCCGAGTGTGAACGCGGGAACCGTAGAGAACCAAGGACTTGAATTCGCCCTGGGAGTTCGTAGCGGGCAAAGCGATTTTCAGTGGAGCGTGAACGCTAATGCATCGTTTGTTCGCAATGAAGTTGTTACCCTAGGAGGCGGAGAGCCTATTCCCGGTCCTCAATTTGAGAGCGATCCACTTACCTGGACTGAAGAAGGCGAACCTATCGCCTACTACTTCGGCTGGCAGGTAGATCGCCTGTTCCAGGCCGAAGACTTTGAAGAAGGAGAAGATGGTAAGCTCGTACTAAGAGAAGGTATCCCTAGCCAAGGCAATGCAGCTCCGGGAGACATCAAGTTTAGAGACATAAACGATGACGGTAACATTACTAACGATGACCGTACTCGCATTGGTAATCCTTTTCCTGACGTTACCTACGGCATTACCGCGACCCTGAATTACAAAGGATTTGATGCAAATATTTTTATTCAGGGGGTAAGCGGGAACGAAATTTACTTTACACAGCTTTATGATCTTGAGGGAATGACGCGCGTGTTCAACGCTGGCCCCGGAGTGATCAACCGTTGGACCCCGGTTAACACCAATACTGATATACCGCGGGGGATTTCGGGTGATCCGAATCGTAATACGCGTGCCTCTGACCGTTTCTTGTTCGACGGCTCGTATGCCCGTCTGAAAAATATTCAGATTGGTTACTCACTGCCGACGAGTCTTCTTGAATCGTTTGGCAACGGCTTCGTAAGCAATGTACGGGTTTACGTAGGGGCCCAGAACCTACTGACGATTACCGATTACCCGGGGTATGATCCTGAAATAGGTTCTCGCAAGGGGTTAGGTGGGCCAAACAATCGTGACCAAACATTAGGCTTTGGTATCGACTGGGGGCAAGCACCGCAGGCACGAACGTATCTGGTGGGTGTTCAGGTTGGATTTTAATTCATTAACTAATTATTATTATGAAGGCGAAACTATTATTATCAACTCTATTTATGGTTGCGGTCTGCTTCTCGTGTAATGAGGAGATTCTAGACAAGGAAAACCCGAACGAGTTTTCTACGGATACTTACTTCGCAAACGATTTGCAGGCAATATCCGCGGTCAATGCTATTTACTCGGCATTGCAGTCGCAACAGTTATGGACACGTGAGTACTTCTTCGTTCATGATTTGTTGTCGGATGAATATTTTGGACTTGGTAGCCTGGAAGCTCAGCGGGTGCAGCTATTAAACCACTCGTTCGACTCGAACAACAGTTTGGTTAACAGCGTCTGGACTGGCTTGTACCGAGGAGTACACCGGGCTAACGTTGCCATTGCCGGAGTAGAAGCGATGGAAGAAACTGAAATTTCAGCCGATCTTAGGAACCGGCTGCTTGGGGAGGCAAAGTTCCTTCGAGGTTTGTTTTACTTTGAGTTGGCCAGCCTGTGGGGCGATGTCCCCCTTTTTAGTGAAGTGGCTACTGCTGCTCAGGCTACCGAGGGGGTGGAAAGAGCAAGCAAGGATCAGGTTTACAATCTGGTGATTGAGGACCTAACGTTCGCTAGCACTAATCTTCCTCTGAAGTCAGAGTACGGCGGGGGTGACACCGGCCGCGCTACCCGTGGCGCTGCCGCAGCGTTGGCCGGAAGAGTGCACTTGTGGCGTGCTACGTACGAAGGATTAGGAGAGCCCGCTTACCGGGCTGCTGAGCAAGCGTTAGAGCAGGTGATCAGTTCCGGAGAGTACAGCTTGGTTGACAATTATACCGACAACTACACCGCTGAAAATGAGAATAACTCAGAGTCACTGTTCGAGGTGCAGTTTTCTACTGACTTTGGTGGAGGGGGTGCCTGGTCGGGCGACGGTAGCGGCACCGCTGAGGTGAGCTTCCGTGGACAAGAGTACGGCTTCAAGGCGTGGCGCAACGTCATTCCTTCACCGGCACTGCTCAACGCTTTTGAAGCTGGCGATCCCCGCTATGCACTGAGCTTCTACTCGCCCGGTGACTTGTACAACAACGGTCAAGATACTATTTACACCCCGGTTGTAGCTCCCCCTCCGGCCAGAGTTAATGCTACTGTGCCTGATGATTTGCCCAGCTGGCGGAAATATCAGAACTACTACAACAGCGATAATGAACTGTTCGCACAGTCGGGTATCAACCACCGGGTAATTCGCTACGCCGATGTGTTATTGATGATGGCAGAAGTTCAGAACGCGTTAGGCAATCAGGGACGAGCGGTTGAGTTGCTAAATCAAGTAAGAGCACGCCCTTCTGTTGATATGCCTTCTTACCCAACCGCTGCGTATCCGGTAGGGAGCCCTGACCAGGTGTTTGATGCTATCGTGCACGAAAGGAGAATAGAGCTTAACGGTGAGCAAATCAGAAACCGCGACATCCGCCGGTGGCGAAAAGCAGGTTTGTTGGATAGCGAACCGATCAGCGACTGGGAGCCTCAGTTTGAGCTGCTACCTATTCCTAACTCTGAGATTGACTCTAACCCGGCATTAACCAACGATCAACAGAACCCAGGGTACTAAATCTAGCGAATCATATATTACTAAAGCCCTTCCCCGGAAGGGCTTTTTTTGGTTTACTGTCTACTATGAAACTCATTCTACACGTTCTGCTGTTTGGTGGAATTACCGCCGGGTGTCAACCTCACAACAGCAACCAGCGAATGGCTGAGCTGCTCCGCGATGTAGCGGATACGGCGTTCTACGTAGCGGATAATATCTATGCCAACCAAGTGCGGGTGCAGCACTATGATAGCTTGCTGCAAGAAGCCTCCCCCCTGTACCGTAATAAGTACGCTTTCCTAAAGGCAGTAGACCTGCTGCACGCCGGAAAAACC
>JBASAY010000173.1:0-7419 GCA_049650865.1 Tunicatimonas sp. | reverse complement strand
TATTTCACCGGAGGCGGAGGCCTACGCCCGGCAGGAGTTTGCCAAGTACCGCAACGAAGGGTTCTTCACGCCCCCTAGCGAGCGGGGCACGCTAGCGATGCCCAGCACGCGGGGGGGCTTCGGCTGGGGTGGGGCCTCGTATAATCCTGACAAGAAGATCCTCTACGCCACGGCCAACGAGGTCGCCCTGATTCTGAAGATCAATCCGGTAGAGGAGGAAGTTGCGAACCGGCCGATGCGGCACGAAGGGGAAATTGCGGCGGTTAATCAGCGAGGCAAAAGCTTGTACCTCAGCAACTGCTCGAGCTGCCACGGAGCCGAGCGGCAGGGCGTGTCCAATGCGTTTCCAGCGCTCACCGGGCTACGCTCGCGACTAGAACGTACGTCAGTAAGTCAGATTATCAAGCAGGGGAAGGGAACCATGCCCGCGCACCCGCAATTCAATGACCAGCAACTCGATGCGCTGGTCGACTACTTGCTCGACACGACCACCGTAACCCCTCCGACGTTAGAACCAGCCGTCAAGTCGCCCGATCGTTACGTACTGGATGGCTTCACGCTGTTTCTGGACGAAGAGGGGTACCCGGCCACCCGCCCCCCCTGGGGTACCCTAAACGCGGTGGATATGACCAGCTTTAAGCTGCTCTGGAAGGTACCCCTGGGCGCGTATCCTAAGCTACTGGAGCGGGGTGTTCCGCCCACCGGTACCCAGCACTTCGGGGGCTGTGTGGCCACCGCTGGCGGACTGGTGTTCGTAGGAGGCTCGGCTGATGAGAAGTTTCGCGCTTTTAGCGCTGCTACCGGTGAGGTGCTGTGGGAAACCCAACTGCCCGCGGGCGGATACGCCACACCGTCGGTCTACGCTGTTGACGGGCGGCAGTACGTGGTGATTGCCGCCGGAGGGGGCAACCGCAACGGAACGCCCTCGGGCGATGCGTACGTCGCTTTTGCGTTGCCTGAATAAAAGCTACTGCGCCCGCAGCGTCCCTACGAAACCCCCGTACGGGGCCAGGGTCACCGAGAATGCTTGTCCGCCCTTTACTGTCTCTTCTCGAAACGCTAGTTCATCGTCCTGGTCTTCTAATAGCGACAGGGTGTAGGCGCCTTTGGGTAGGAAGTCGAGTTGCATCTCATAGGTTTTATCGGTTTCTGCCTGGTGGATGCCCGCCAGGTACCAGATGTCGCCCGACCGCCGGGCCAGAATGACGTAGTCGCCGGGATAGCCATCTACCAGGCGGGTTTCATCCCACACCACGGGTACTTCCTTGAGGTAGCGGATTGCCTCGGGACGCAACGCCCGGTAGGCTTCGGGACGGTCGGCTAAGTGAAGCAAGCTAGATTCAAAGACAACCGGCAGTGCCAACTCGTGGGCGCTCGTTGTCAGGCGGGAGTAAGTAGACATCGATAGGGCCACCGGGGTGAAGTCCATCGACCCCACCACGTTGCGGGTAAAGGGCAGGATGGTGTTGTGCGTAGGAGAGTAGGCAGGGTAGCGCTCGGCAAACTTGTACGCCTCGGCCCCGAATACCGCTTCCATGGTGAGCAAGTGCGGGTAGGTGCGCGCCCACCCCCGGGGCAGGGTGCAGCCGTGGAAGTTAACCAGTAGCTGGTACTCGGCGGCATCTTCCAAAATATCAATGTACTGCTGAATAATCGGCTGCTTATCGCTCTGGAAGAAGTCGATCTTCACTCCGGCTACGCCCAGGTCGCGCAGCATTGCGAAGGCTTCACGGCGTGCTTCGGGGGTGTGCATCAGGTCGCGGGGCTCTTCGGTTACCACGTTGTTGGGTCCGCCGCTGTTGTACCACACCAGCAGTTGCACGCCCTTTTCTTTTGCGTAAGCAGCTAGCTTTTCTAAGTCGCCGTTCTTCATGCGGTTCCAGTTGGCATCCACCAGTGAATAAGCCCAGCCCATCTCGGCGGCGAAGTCTACGTAAGGCGTCAGTTGGTTGTAGTCCTGCGGACTGTCGCTGTAGTACCACCAGCTCCACGAAGCCTTGCCGGGTTTAATCCAATCGGTATCCGCTACCGTGCTGGGCTTCGCTAGGTGGTGCACCAGGTTAGCGGTAACAATGCCATTCAAACTGTCCGACAGGTGAATCACCCGCCAGGGGGAGGTCCAGGGCAGGGTAACTTCGGGGCGGATGTGCAGCGAGTCGAAGGCTTCGTTGGGTTCGGGGAAGCGCAAGTGGTACTGTCCGTCAGTAGGATTGGCGTTGAGGTGCATGCCCACGTAGGTGCCGTCGAGCGCCGCCTCGGTGAGCAGCATCCATACATCAGAGGTGTGAAACAGGGCGGGAAACGACCAGCCGTTCTTGTTGGCAGGCGCAGGTTTTCCGATAGCAAGCTCGTCTTGATAGAAAGTTTCGTAGCCCGGGGCGTACATCCACACCGAGTCGTAGGCCTGTAACCACTTGTTGCCCTCCGGGGGCAGGTGTAAGGCCGTGAGCTCGTCCTGAATCGTAAACCGCTCGTCGGAGCGTTCCTCGAGGAGATACCGAAAGCCTAGCCCACCATTAAACACCCGAACCTGCACATGCAGGGCCATGCTGTCGGGTCGGGTAAAGGTGTACGTCTTCTCTTGGTACGCCGCCTCGTGCTGCCGCTGCTTGCCCGAGAGCATCTCGTACGCTTCGGTGCCCCCGGTAGTTTCAGAAACGGTGAGGCCGTCGAAGCCCTGCGAAAGATCCAGTTGCTCGCCGTCGGCAGCCTCAAGGATGAGTCCCAGGACCGAGGGCTTCACCACGGTGGCGTAGGTATCGCCGCGCTTAAATCCTACCCGATACGATAAGCTACTACCATTAGAATCTAGAGACACCTCTACTTTGATGCGCTGGTCGGGAGAGTACAAGGCTGGGTCAGCGGGCGGTTCGGCCGACTGGCAGCCGATCAGAAGAGTGAGTGCAAGAACGCACTGGGTAAGCGAGCGAATCATAGGAATGGTTTGGAGTGAAGGTGTGCTATTAAAATAAAAGACCCGTAGACTAGGAGTCGGCGGGTCAGTAAAAGTTTTGTTGGTTTAACTTGCCGTAAAGGTAGCGAAAATTGCGAGGGTTTTAATTCGTAGCCAGTTTTTTCACTATTAAAACCATTTTCATCTTGTCACTCATCTCAAAAACTTCTAACTCGTACGCATTAAGTCAAGTAAATCACCAGCTTACCGTCCTCAAAATGCTGAACAAGTGGTTTCATTGAATGAATGCAAACAGTCAAGCTATAAAAAGTGCGGAAATCGAAGCGATCAATTTCAAGCAGTGCCGAGTCAATAGGTTTTTATTCTTTTTGTACTAATTCAATTGCTTTTTCCAAGAGTTCATCTCGCCCTTCCCGAATCCCTTGTATGGTAGGTTTTACCTCAATATCCGGAACAATACCAATACGCTGTGTTCCTCTCCCATCCGGATAATAAATACCAATACCTGAAATCCCGGTTTTTATTCCGCCCGGTAATGGGATAAGTGATACATTTCCATCAGCCCCTTGCGTTTGGCTACCAATTACAACCGTATTATCTCCAGCCCTAAGTGCCATAGCGGTATATTCGGATAAACTTATGGTTTCTTCATTCACAATGACGACTAATTTCCCTTGAAAATAGTTTTCTGACTTATGTGTTTCAAAGTTATTTAAGCTATCACGGTTTTCCGTCTCATTATTTAAAGACGGCACTTTAAAACTAAATATAAATTCTCCAGGGTTAGTTGAATTTTTTGATTTAGGTCTTTCAGAATCATTTAATCTGCTAGGGTTTTCTGCATAATGATTTAAAAACGACATATTACGACTAAAATTAAATTCACCCGGATTGTTTAAATTCACTGTCGTAGATTTCTCAAAAGGCTTTCTTTTTGAAGTAAAAAATTCACCCAACGAAAAAGGCACATAAGCGGCAGGATAATTCCGAATATCAATGATGATTCCTTCCGCATTCTTAAAAGACTCTTTAATATGGGATATTTCTGCTTCTTTGATAGTTTCTAGTGTAATATATCCGATAAATGTAGAATCTTTATTAATCGTTATACTGTCATACGACAATTTACTGTTTGGTTCATCCATATTCAAATCAGACCTTTCATACATTGTTAATTCTTTCTGCTTTACTGTTCCCGAAGAATTATAAACGATATGAATGGAATTATTATTCGAACGCACCAAATCGGTTGCCATGTAATACCTCCGTGCTGCTTTGTTCGATGCCGGATAATATGATTTGATACTGTCAATAATGTATTTTATCTTTTTGCCGTTTACACGGGTTATGTAGTCACCAATTTCCAAACCTACAGCTTTTTTCATCTTCGGCTTGAAATAGTCAATAACCGTTAATTTATTTTCAATAAACCGAACCTGAAAAGGCGCATATCTTTTCCCTCTCAATGAGTCTATTTCATTTGTTCGAAGAGGTGCATACCTGGTTCCTTTCAAGAAGACTGTATCATTTGCTTCCATAAAAAGTCTTGCATGCGTATCATTGGTTTCGGCTGTAAGCTGCAGTACGGCCAATTGATATTCCAATGCCGTTTTTGCGTTAATAAACAGCGGGATGTATTCTCTCAACACCTCACCCCAGTTTTTGTCGGTTAAATACTTGTAGGGAAAAAAATAGTGGATAATGTTCCAGTATCGATACAAAGCCAGTAAACGTAGATTTTTGTTAGGAAAAGAAGTTGAATAAGCTTGTTCGTTTAAAAATTCAGGATTACCATCACGGTACGTCTTTTTAATATAATGATGAGTTCCCTGGTGCCTGTTCTGATAGATTTCTTTTATCTTTTCTTTTAAGGCAGTGCTCATATTTCCGTTCTCAACCCATGAGAAATCAGGTTTTTGATAAGCATCGGCAGCTGTTTCCTTACAGGTCGTACATCCAGGCAGTTCACCATATTTTTCTATCCATCGAAGTAGTAATTCGTCCCGCTGCCTGGTATCGTTTGCGTTCATGAATTCTGGCAGAAACTGAAACAGTTCATCATCCCAATCATAATTACCTTTCCCGACTTCAGGGTGATGATATTTTAAAAAGCCCCAAATCTTTCCCAGTAACTCTAAATCACTGATTTGGTCAGATGTTGAATCAGACATCACTATTTTTGAACCACTGTCAAACTCCTTATCTTGTGGTGCTTGACAACTTATAAAAAAAGATGTCAAAAATATCAATGCGATTTTCTTCAAAGTTGAGGTTGTTTTTAAACTTGCGGGTAACAACTAAATAACCGAGATATGTCGGTTATATCTATTGTGTCTGAGCTAATCTAACGGGTTTTTGATATTTTTAAAAAATTTATGACGGTATGCGTGTGGGTTTCCGTCGTTTTGCTAACAGTCAAACCGCAGAATGATGAACAAGGAATACCGAATGATGAAGGGCGATAAAGAGGCAGGCCGTCTGTCGCGCCGTCGGTTTGTTCAGACTGCCGTGGCGGCTGCCGTAGGAGTAAGCGTACCGGTCTTTACTAGAGGACGGAGCTATCCCCTGATTGAAAACCTCGGTTTGCAGCTCTACACCGTGCGCGAACCACTGATGACCCAGCCCCAACAAACCATCGAGGCGATTCAGTCGGCAGGTTACCGACAGCTCGAACTGTTCGATACCCAACTACTACCCAAACTACACGCCGTGTTTAAGGGCTTAGGCATCGCTATCAACAGCTCGCATCTGCTGCCTCCGCTTATCACCGGCAATTGGGACGCCTTATTAGCCACCGGCGTACGGCAACCCCCCGCCAGTTACACCCTCAAGCGGGCCGTAGCGCAGGCCGCCGAGTACGGACTCACCGATTTGGTGTTCCCGTACGTGTATCCGGAAGACCGGGGGGGAATTGATGTTTATAAGCAGTTGGCCGAAAAGCTAAACCAAGCGGGCGAAGTATGCCAGCAGGCGGGCATCCAACTGTCGTACCACCCCCACGCTTTCGAGTTCCAGTCGATGGAAGACACGTCGCCCTTCCAACTGCTGATGGAGGGCACCGACGCGGCGCTGATGCACCTGGAGGTAAATGTGTTTTGGGTGAGCGTGGCCGGGCTGGAC
The DNA here is from genome assembly GCA_049650865.1 of Tunicatimonas sp. Taxonomy (GTDB): domain Bacteria; phylum Bacteroidota; class Bacteroidia; order Cytophagales; family Cyclobacteriaceae; genus Tunicatimonas. The sequence continues at coordinate 1,385 of JBASAY010000173.1, read as the reverse complement.
CCCGCCCGGTTCATCCGGGAGCACGGCGAGCGGGTGCGGATGCTGCACCTCACGGATAAGAAGGGGGGCTTGCCCACGTCGTTTTTGGATAGCACCCTGCCGCCGGACGCCTTCCAGCCGGTGGGTTCGGGAGTGCTTAACTTCCCGGAGATTCTGCGGGCTGCAGGCGAGGTGGGGGTGAAGCACATCTTCGTGGCGCAAGACAGGTCGCCCGACCCGTTGGAAGATATTAGAAAAAGTAGTAGCTACTTAGAAGGGCTATAACCGAAAGGCACTTTAGCGGGTTGGGTTACGCCGTAGGATCATTCTCGAACATCTCTTTGGCCTGTTGTAGGTTCTCCTGCTGCTCCTCGCCTACCTGCGGGAAGCGCAGATCGAGCGATTGTAGCTTGTCCACAATGATCTCGCTCACTGCCGCCCGCATAAACCACTTGTGGTCGGCGGGAATGATGTGCCAGGGGGCGTGCTCGGTAGAAGTGTTACTAATGGCCTGCTCGAAAGCCTGCTGGTAGTCGTCCCAGTACTTGCGCTCTTCCACGTCGTTCATGGTAAATTTCCAGTTCTTGTCGGGCCGGTTGATGCGCTTCAGAAAGCGCTGCTTCTGTTCTTCTTTGGAGACGTTCAGGAAAAACTTCAGGATCACGGTGCCGTTGTGGTGCAGGTGGCGCTCCATTTCGTTGATCGATCGGTAGCGGTTTTGCCAGAATTGCTCATCAACATCCTCCAGGGTACTCACTCCCGGAATCCGCTGCCCCAGGATATACTCGGGATGCACCCGGGTAACCAGCACTTCTTCGTAGTACGAGCGGTTGAAGATGCCGATGCGGCCCCGCTGGGGCATCGACTTGTAGGTGCGCCACAGGAAGTCGTGCTCCAGTTCGTTGGCGCTGGGCTTCTTAAAGCTAAACACCTGGCACCCCTGCGGGTTCACGCCCGACATCACGTGCTCGATGGTGCTGTCCTTGCCCGCCGCGTCCATGGCCTGAAAAACCAGCAGCACCGCGTAGCGATCAAAGGCGTAAAGCTTTTCCTGCAGATCCTTAAGCTCCTTGAGGTTCTTCTTCTGTACGTCTTTTCCCTCTTTCTTATCCTTTAACTCGCCGGTGTCGTCGGTAGCGTAGTCGCGCAAGCTGATGGTGGAGTTAGAAGTAACGCGGATTTTGTCGTAGCTGATCATAGGTGGGTCTTTCAGGGATGTACAGGGTTTTGGGGATTGGGTATTAGGGACTTTCTGGGAGGTTAGGGTTTTGGGGGTTAAGTTTTGGAAGGATGTACAATTCCCCCAAAACCTAACCCCCAACTCCTAATCCCCAAAACCCCATACCCATCTTCCTTCTCTTCTAATTCCCAATCAAACTAACCTTCCTCGGCAATTGTTATTTCGG
>JBASAY010000172.1:0-27939 GCA_049650865.1 Tunicatimonas sp. | reverse complement strand
CGAAAGCAACGCAGAACAGGTGGAAAGCGTACCAAAATCGCCGTTTAGGTTATATGTCAACACGCCCTAACACTGTCGGTTGAGGTAGACGATGGCTTTCTATGGTTCTGGATTGGCAGCCATGCCGAATACGACCGACGTATCAAGCATTAACGTCACTGAATATGTGCCGATGAACCGCATCAAAACCAAGTTAGGGAAAGTACTAAAGGCCACGCCTGCGTTTACCAACGACGAGAAGATCATCCTGCGCGATTTTTTAGCGTTGCAACGAACCAAACTGGCCAACGAACGCACTTTCCTGTCGTACAGCAAATTCTCGCTCTACCTGATCACGGCCGGCATCGCACTAATCAGAATAGAAAACCTGCGGCCGTTTCGCTTGCTGGGTTTTGTGGCGCTCGGGGCCAGCGGTGTGGTGTTTGTGCTGGGGCTCATTCGCTTTTTAGTGCTGCGGAAGCAACTCACCAAGTTTTATCACAACGATGACGGACAGGTTTAACAATTGCCCCAGCTGAGCTGCACATCGGATTAAACTACTTTTAGTCGCACAAGGTGGAGCAAGAAAAGCGCACGGGTGAGAACACAAAGGCCGTAGAGCGACGTGGCACCGCCTCGTTCGATGGGAGCAGCGCCGTAGCGATCAGCAAACAGCGGTCACTTTACCCCGAGCTAGCGTTCTTACAAGGCCATACCGATTTATCCGGGCACAGCGGTAAGGACATTACCAGTTCGTAAGCGAACCTTACTTAAACTGGCTTTTCACCTTCCGGCTCGCGCCGCACCAGCGGGTAGCGTTGCGTCTCTTCCCACCAGCGGATCGCATCGGCGTGCTGCTGGTACACCTCGAACGCTCCGCGAATGCAACGGTTGGTGAAAGGACCCGGTACGCTGGCCAGCACGCACACGGCCACCCGGTCCCGCCTATTTACGGCAATCTCGCTGCGGTAGCTGTTCACGTAGCCCCCGTGGTACACCAGCGTATCGGGTCCGCAGTCGAGCACCCGCCAGCCGAGTCCGTAGTAGGCCTCCTGCACCTGCGGCCAGCGGCGGAAGTAGCGCCGCTTGTTCTTGGTGGCCACCACCGGAGTGAAGATCGTGTCCAGCGCCGCCGCGCTCACCACGTCGGGGCGGTTGCCCAGCAGCAGTTGCAACCACTGCGCCATATCGGCAACGCTGGCGTTGATGCCCCCGGCCGATACTGCGTTGTAGTACTTATCCGACACGGGATAGGCCCGCCACGAACGTGTCGTGCGCACGTGGGGCCGGGCCCGGTTGGGATCGCCGGTAATGCCGTCGTGGGTCACCGAGGCGTCGTCCATGCGGAGGGGCGAAAGTAACTGCGAGATAACCAAAGCGGGGTAGGCTTTTCCGGTAGCGGTGTGGGCTACTTCCTCGATAAGGCCGAAGGCGGCGTTCTGGTAGCTGTAGATCTCGCCTTCGGGAGCGATGAGGGGTACGTCGATGAAGCGCTGGGCCACCGACGGAATGGCTTCGCCGTGCTCAATCAAATTGGTGTAGGCGTGGTAGGGCAGCCCGGTGGTGTGCGACAGCAGGTGTTTGATGGTGATGCGTCGCGCCTGCTCGGGCGAGCTGAGCACAAAGTCGGGCACGTAGGCCTGTACCTTATCGTCCCAGTCCAGCTGCCCCTTGTCCACCAAAGTGCCGGCCAGCACCGCGGCAAAACCCTTCGACACCGACCCCAGCCGGAAGACGGTGTGCACGTCTACCGAATCAGGCTGGCCCGCGTCGCGCAGGCCCATTCCGCGCAACACCAGCACGCTGGTATCGTACACCAGCACCACCGCCGCACCCGGCACGCCCGCCTCCTCAAACGCCTGCTGCACCAGCTTCTGGTAGTCAGCCGCGAACCGTTCTACGTGGGGGTTGCGGGCCACCGAGTGGGTAGCGAATTCTGCCGGAATTGGCACCGGGTTCAACAAGGTGTAACTTAGCCAACCGGCGAGTCCCAAAATCACTCCGGCACCTGCAAAGTAATACTTCATAAAAATCTTATAATAGCTTATTGATCAGTAGCTTGTCTAAACAATAGTAAACAGAACTATGGCCTAAAAGTAGCCGATCATTTGGTTTTTCAGAACGAAGCCCCCAATATGCACCGCCAAAGGTAGTAATCCAACCCCCATTGTCCATGAAAACCGAACGATACAACCCTAGTCCGCTGGAGCAAGAACTGACGCGGGCCATCGCGGCATCCCAAGATACGCTGAGTAGCCACCTGTCTGGTACCATCGTATCGGTGGACGTCCAACTGGAGGTCGACAACCCCCGGCTCAATGTGCTGATCCAGGATAGCGATGGCGACCAGCACAACCTGGTGGTCCAGGTCATTCAGCGCATCGACGAAGAGGCGGTATAGATGTTTACCGATCAGGAAATGCGTTGTTTGCAGGACACCCACTTCCTGCGCACCAAGGCGATAGCAATCAAAAAAGTGCAACAACTGCTGAACCAGACCCACGAGGAGCTACAGCAGTGGTTAGCCGCGCATCCCCGTACCTTTCCTGAGGAAGTGCAAGTACGGGTAGGTAAAATCTCGCGGGGCGAAAACTACCGGGGCTTTCCCTACCTGGTGCTCGATTATCCCCGCCGGTTCGGTCAGGACGATGTGTTTGCGCTGCGCACCATGTTTTGGTGGGGGCATTACTACAGTGTTACCTTCCAGCTGGGGGGAGCGTCGTGGCACCGCTACCGTCCCGCTGTGCTGCGCAACCTACCGCACTTGGTTGGCACCTCCACCTGGTTGTGCGTTAGCGACGACCCCTGGCAGCACCACCGTCGCCCGGATAACTACCGTCCGCTGGATACGTTGTCGGTCGAAGAGCAGCAAAACCACGTGGCGCAAACAAACTTTTTGAAGCTGGCGCGCTTCTTACCGGTAGACGCCTGGGAGCTACTGCCCCCTACGGCTCCGTTATTTTTAGGCGAAATGATAGAACTAATTGAACTAGAATGAGTTGTAAAGCTGAGCAGTTCAATACTAATGCACGATATCATGAAAAAATTACAACACTACGGACTACTACTCCTACTAACCCTAGCGATATCCCTACCGGGGGTAGCCCAGGAAGAAATTCTGCCCATCGATAGCCTCAAGGGCAAGGGTAAGATGAAAGACGGAAAACGCGACGGCCGCTGGATGTTCTTCGACGAGCGGGGCCAACTGGCGCAGCGGGGCGAGTTTGAAGCCGGAAAGCAAACCGGTGAGTGGCGTTTCTTTAACGAGTACGGCGGCATGTTGGGGGTAGGTGAGTACCAAGACGGTGTGCCATCGGGCGAGTGGAAGATCTACCACGTAAACGGTGCCCTGAAGTCGGTGAGTTACTTCCAGAATGGCCTGCGCGACAGCACTTACACCGAATATCACTACAACGGCAAGCGTAGCGTAGAGGGAACCTACGAGGCCGGACTAGAGACTGATGTATGGGCATCTTACTTTGAGTCGGGCAAGGTGTACTCAGCCGGAAAGTACCTGAATGGGCTTAAGGACGGCCTGTGGCGCTACTACAACGAAAACGGGGTGTTGGTGGCTGAGGGCGACTTCAAACTGGGGCTGGAAGACGGGCAGTGGTTTCGCTACCACGACACCGGGCAATTGGCGGCGGTGGGTTCGTACGCCATGGGCGAAGAAGACGGGCCCTGGGGCATCTTCTATCCCACCGGGCAATTGGTACAGGACGAGTTTTACGAGATGGGACTGCTGCGCCGCGTAGGGGCTTTTCATACCATCCGCGGTGATACCCTATCGCCCGGCACCTTGAAAAATGGCTTCGGACAACGCCTAACGTACCACCCCACCGGTAGACTGGAATCGAAGGTGGCCTACGAAAACGGCGTGCCCAACGGTACGGCCGTCTACTACTTCCGCGACGGTGACAAGTCCGCCGAGGGGAAACTGGAGAACGGAAAGCCTACCGGGGCGTGGGTTTACTACTTCGATAACGGTCGGGTGGAGTCAGCCGGCACCTTCGCGGCAGGAGAAAAGACCGGCAAGTGGAAGTACTACAGCCGCTCGGGCCGCCTGCTCGACGAGGTAGACCATAGCCAATCAGACGCCACGGCAGACAAAACGACGGTAGAATAGTTAACAGCCAACAGCCAACAGCCAACAGCCAACAGCCAACAGCCAGTCGATAGTCCATGGTCCACAGCTATCAACACTATGGACTATGGACTAGCGACTATGGACCATCGACTATGGACTATCGACTATGGACTAGCGACTATGGACCATCGACTATGGACCATCGACTATGGACTATGGACTATGGACTATCGACTACTTTATCAAACAAATTCTTATCCGTGAAACCGTCGCCAACCCTTCCTGACCATCCCCCCCTCACGCGCACGCGGGCGCAGGAGTCGCGGGCGGCTATCGAGAAGTTATACATTATTATGCGGCACCTGTTTATCCGGGGCAGTTACAAGCCGCTGGGGGTGTCGGGCGCGTCGCTCATTGAGGCGCTGCACGTGCTGGAGCCGGAGATTTACGGACTGGTGAACGACCCCGAGCGGGTAGAACTGGACGGGCTCCTGTACGTGATGGACCGCCTGCCCAAGGGCATCGAGGAATGCCAGTACATCCACCTGATCTCGCGCGAGGGCTACGAAAACGCTAATTTTGAGCTCATCGTGCCCGCCAAGCGGCGGCGCAACTGCTACCGGGTCGATGCCTCGCAGATGTACGTGGAGATGACCCGCGGCCGCAGTGATATCTACGACATCCTGACCCACCTTACCTTTTTGTACAACGAGGCGGAGAAAATCCGCCGCAACGCCTTAGACCACAAGGGGCGGCCCACCCAAGACTGGCTCAAGCTGCGCGAGATTGTGGATCGGGAGGCTGAGGGGCTGCCGCTGGAGCGAGAAGCGGCCTACTCGTACCTAAGCAACATTCTGCGCCGCACCTATGAAGAAACCCGCCGGGCCAGCAACCTGTTCGCCTCCGATACCAACCGCTACAGTTTGTTTCGCACGGTGTACTTCCTGGGAAAGTTATCCGTTGAAGAAGCCCAACAGAAACAGGATCGGGAGATTAAGTTCTCTAATACCCTGCGCGAGCGCATCGGCCACCACGTGTACGGCGAACGCTGGGCCGACCGTATCAAGTCGGTGATCGACCGGTTGGCCCTGGGCAACCGACCGTTGCATATCATCAGTGCCAACCAGCACAGCTTCACCAACGTGATCTACGGCTACCACGCGCTGGGGCGGGCCAACTTCGACGCGCTACAGGAACTAGCCGTTGCCATCGGAGTGGAGGGGCACGCCCAGTACGCCCGCAAGCTGCGCGACTACGCCCTCAAGCACGGACTTACCGAACTGGTTGATACCTCCGGTACCAACATTGGGGTGCAGATCATCGACACGGCCAAGTTGTCGGGGAATCAACTGGCACCCGGCATCTTTTGGAACGATGAGCCTCCGGAAGAGCGGCCGGTACTGCTGGTGATGGACTACGCCTTTGGGGAGCAAGCCTTCGAGTGCATGGACGAACTGCTAAAGCCCTACCAGATTGGTGAGCAAAAGCATCCGCTGAACGTCCGTTCTATTTCTGTGATGGGCAAGGCAGGTATTCTGCAGGGCAAGAAGGGGGATATCATGTTACCCACCGCCCACGTGTTCGAAGGTACCGCCGATAACTACCCAATAGACAACGATTTTTTGGAGGACGATGAGCTTCGGCAACACGGCATTCCGGTGTGTGCGGGTCCGATGATTACCGTGCTGGGCACCTCGCTGCAGAACAAAGACGTGCTGCGCTACTTTATGCGCTCGTCGTGGCGGGCCATCGGTTTAGAGATGGAAGGCGCGCACTACCAAAAAGCCATCCAGGCGGCCGCCAAGATCCGCCACAGCATCGATCCAGGCGTGAAGCTGCGCTATGCCTACTACGCCTCAGACAATCCGTTACTCACCGGCAGCACGCTGGCCTCGGGCAGCCTGGGCCGCGACGGCATCAAACCTACCTATCTGATCACGTTTAGCATCTTGAAGAAGATCATGAGCCAATGATTGAGTGAGAACCAGCAGTGCCTTGATCAAATATTCTTGAGAGAATGAAATAATTTAGGTTGTTTTAACTGACGTATTCGTATAACTTAGGGTTCTACGGTTAATAAGTTGCGTACCTACTTAACGGCACCGCTAACCTTTAAACCATTAACGTTTACAGGCATGACAGTAACAGAAGAATTAGAAATCAAACTCTATCAGTTGCTTAAGAACGACAACTGGAGTGACGAAAATGCTCAGGCGGCTGTGGGAGTGGTAAAGGGTATGCAAAAGGATGCTAACAAAGATTTAGCTACCAAGGTTGACCTATCTGACACGCACGCTGCCCTTAAAGTGGACTTGGCTAATTTAAAAACTGATATGGTCACCAGAATGTACGTTGCGTCATCGGTGGCTACCGTGGTTCAGATACTCGGTACATTAGGCGGTTTATTTGGTATTCTCAAGTTCATGCAGGTGCTCTAGGGCTACCTTCAGCACGGTGTCGCGCCCCGCTTGCAGGTCGGCTACGGTCGGATGCACCTTCATATCGGGTTCGATGCCTTTTCCAATCCACTCGGTGCCGTCCGGATAGGTATCGCGTTTGGCGCACACCCGCGCCATGATGCCGCCCGGCACCGCAAACGCTAACGGCTGTCCCGTGCTGCCGCCGGTGGTCTCGCCAATTAGGGTTCCCCGTTCCATGGCATCAAAAGCGACCACTAAGTCTTCGGCCGCGGAAAAAGTTTGAGCGCTGGTAAGGACCACCACCGGTTTGGAGTAAACTTTCTCTCCCTGCGGCGACCAAGTGCCTTTTCCCAAAGCTTCATAAACCACGCCCTCGCCCCGGGCGCGGCGCAGGGGGCTGTAGAGTCGGGATGAATTAGCGCTCGTTTGAAAGGCAGTGTCGGTCAGGTAGCCCAGGATATTCCATCCGTACCCACTGTCGCCCCCGCCGTTGCGGCGCATATCTAGGATGAGGGCATCCGTGCTGGCAATAGAATCGTCGTAAACCGCCACGAAGTCATTCCAGGCGTCGTCGTTCTCGAAGCTGTTCAGCGCTACGTAGGCAACGTTGCCCGGCAGGAGGCGGTAAGCAAAATCAGGCGAAGCGTGGTAGTCGGTGTACCCCGTGCGGGACAGCGTGTGCTGAAATACGCTGTCTTTCAGGCCGAAAGTAATTTCAACGGGTTGGTTCTTCGCTCCGCGCAGCAACTGGTACGTGTAGGTGGCCACATCTACGTTTTGGGGGGTGGATCCGCCCTGGTAGGGTCGCACCCATTGGTTAGCATACGTATGCACCGGCATCTCGTCAATGTGGATAATCTCAACTCCGGGACGGATGCCCAGTTGTCGTAAACTATCGCTAAATACTTCGTCTACCAACACCTTGTTTTCCACTAACCTCGTTAAGAGGGCCGGTCGTCCGTACACCAAGTCACCCAGCGTGTCCGAAGTGGTCCACAACCCGGTGTGCCCGTCTTGTAATTGGGCGTAGAAGGCTTGCAGCAACTTGTAATACTCCAGCGTGCTCTGGGTGTCAGTAACCTTGGGCAAGTACTCCAGGTAGAGCTGATCCCAGTCCAGGTCCGGCACCTGGTCGAAGTAAACGAAATTGTACTTGGCTTCCGACCAGAGTTTTGACAGTCCCGCCACCTTTTCGGCTTCGCTGATATTGGGGGAGTAAGGAGTTTGCAGCGCGCTGGAATTAAAAAGGCGTTGCGATGCCCTCGCTTCATTTAATACTGGCAGTAGGATTGGGTGCCGCCAAAGGCTGGCAAAGGTAGAGTCTTCGTTAACCAATTCAGCGTAAGCCGATCCGTACCTGCTGTTTAGAGGCTTGCTCAAAGACGCCACCGCCGCATCGTTTTGATTGGCCCTCACCTGATTGTAGGCAAGATCAAACAGCATATCCGTTTCTCGATAGAAAAGCGGTTCATCATCCTGGGCCAGTGATTGTACGTCAGGGCGATAGTAATACTCTAAAGCCGCTTGGAGAATGGAAATTGCTTTTTTTAGACTATCCGGCGAGGGGTGAGAATTGCCCTCTCCCACGGCTTCGCGGGCCCGCTGCCGCTGGTCCTGCAAATATTCGTACGCTTGGGTGGCTGTAAGCTGCGCCTGACACCAAGCGGTGAGATTCAGACAAAAACAGAAATAGAAGAGGGTGGAGAGTCGGCGGATTTGCATAGCAAAGGGGTTAAAAAATGTGATCAAAGTCTAATATAAATACTTTTTCTAGAGATGGAAATAGGCGATGCGGCGAATAAGCAATGTATTCTCCGCAAAAAGTGCGGCGAATGAGTGGGTACGGACAGCGGTTTGATTGAGATGCTAGAATTCAATGAGCAACCGATAGCTTCACAACAGCCCGTACGCTTCTCTCCCTAATCAAACCTGAGTAAGGTACGCTCGATAGCCGCAGTGTTTGTCGTCCGGCAGATGGCTATTTTCGGGGTAAGAATCCGTTGACGCGCCCTTGAACACGCACAGGTCAATCATATCTCCCCGAGCGGCATCCAGATTGGGTGTTGCGCTGATCTACCTCAGTTTCTGTCTGCTAATGGGTCAGATCACCCTGCAGTACATACCCTTCAACACCGACACCGCCTTTCTCAGAATAAAACAGCCGGTGATCGGGCTAACGCACTACCGGTTGGCATTTTTTGTTCACGTCTACACCTCCATGTTCGTGCTGCTGGCCGGAGCCACCCAATTTTCCTCCAGCTTACGAGAGCATCAACCGCAGTGGCATCGCCGCTTCGGATGGCTGTACGTAGTCACTATCGTTGTCTTTGCGGCCCCATCGGGCTTGGTGATGGGCTGGTACGCCAACGGTGGACTAAGCTCCCAAATTGGTTTCTGTTTATTGTCGGTGGCTTGGTTCTACACGACTACCAAAGCCGTTCTGACCGCTCGTCAGTTGAACTGGTCAGCGCACCGGGCCTGGATGATCCGAAGCTTCGCACTCACGCTGTCGGCTATTACCCTGCGGGCCTGGAAGTTCATACTGGTCGCACTGCTGCATCCGCGTCCGATGGACGTGTACCGAACGGTGGCCTGGTTGAGTTGGCTGGGTAACCTGGTGATCGCCGAAATCATTATTTACCAAATGAAGAAAAAATGAAAAATCAGTACTACTTGTTGGCCTTCATTCTTGCGTTTTACGGTTGTCAATCCGACCGCTCGGATCTTCCTATCACCATGGCACCGGCAGAAATAGCCGAAACACCTCCGGTTGACGTTGCTACAGCGCCCAGAGTCCAACAAATGGACGAGAAGCAGGTAGTGGGTTGCTACGTAGGAGATTTTAAGAATGTAGAGACAAGTCCAAAGAGTGAATCCATCCCCAGTAACCGAATTACGCTGATTATCGATGATTTTCAGAACGGTACGGTAAAGGGGAGGAGCATTGTGGCGGGTAATAGCCGCCCGTTTATCGGTAGCTATACAGTTACCAACGAAGGTTATCAAGCTGAAGTCCAAGAACCGGGGGATGATCCTTACGATGGCAAGTTCTTGTTTCTCGTTAATGACAGTATGTTTCCGTTACGAGGGGAATGGCACGCGAACCGGGCTGATCTCAAAGGTCGGCACAAGCGTTATGGACTACAAAAAAAGGAATTCGTCTACGATCCTGCTTTAGCACTACCCGATAGATTAGGGGGAATATACTTAGGCAACGATGACCCTGATTACGAAGAAGACGCCCCCGGTGAGTATTCTACCGAAGATGTACTAACCGTAAATCCATCGGCGCAGCGGTTAACCAATTCGGACGTTGAGAATATGTACAAAGCTGATCTCGAGATTCTGCGTAATTCAATCTATGCCCGGCATGGCTACTCGTTCAAGAACAAACGCATTCGCTATGTCTTCGATCAGAACGTGGACTGGTACATTCCGGTTTCTACCGATGTGCGGGCCGAACTGACGCAGCTAGAGGTGGCCAACATCGATCTGATCAAGCGCTACGAGGAGCACGCCGACCGCTATTACGACACCTTTGGTCGGTAAGGCAGCATCAATGATGCAGTAACGTTTGGCGCTAAGGCTGATCGAAACACATTATGGGGCGGTGCGGGTGATTGAGAAGCTAGTACTTTCTGATACGTTTAGCAAATCCTGATACTTGGCGAGCAGTTCCCCGTCCTGCTTTTTCCGGTTGATGTAGAGTCCCTTGGGTTTGAGTTCAAAGCGATACTTTTTGCCACTGGTGATCAGGCCGTCGGCCAGCAGTGCTTTTTCTAAACGAGTCACTGTGTCGTCGAAGTTGTTTTGCAACTGATTCCCGCTTTGCTGTTTCGCGTCATCAAGCGCTTGCATCGCCTCCGCTAGCTGTCGGTACTTCTCCTCGCTCGTCCGTTTAGTCTCTTCACCGAACTGCCGGGCCATATCCTCGAGGGCCTGTTCCACCTCTTTCAACTGCTGGGCATTGTCCACGCTGTTCCATCCTTCGTCTTTAAACCACTGCGGCATGCTATCAAGGGCTCGCTTAATTTCTTCCAGTTGAAGGCTATCCTTTTCATCATCAAACCCTGGTTGTTGTTGCATCTTCTCCAACGCTCGCTGCACTTCTTCTAACTTCCGGTTGCTTTCTTCATTACGCCACGACTGTTCTTCTTGTAGATTGCGCTTTAACTCTTCCTGGGCGTCCTGCAACTCTTTTTGCAAATCCTCCATCTTCTCGTCGCTAAACGTCCGCTGCAGCGAGATACCCAGTTCCGTCTGCAACCGGCCCAACTCCCGCTGTATCGAGTTCATTCGCCGCTGCAAAGCTTTGGTGTCTAACGAATCTTCCAGATAGGTAGCTAGTTCTTCGGAAAACCCCTCCATCGTTTCCCCTAGTTCTTCGATTGATGCGCGCCACAGCGAGTCGCTCCCCGCAAAGTCAGGAAATGTATCGCTGCTGCTGAACCGCCAGTGACGAAAGCCGCGGTGAGAAGTGCTGTCATCCTCGTCAACGTTAAAGTCCATGTCGAAGGAAAACGTAGTGCTATCGTTAAAGTGAAACGAAAAACTACTTTGTCCATCTTCATTTTCCTGGTCATCCGGAATGGTATCCAAGGCAGGCGTAGGATTCGGCACCGTTTGGGCCGCATTGTGGGATTCGTCTTTTCTGAGCGTATCACCGGCCGACGGGGAACGGTGCACTTCCGTTCGATCAGGCAACCGCTTCACCACCGCCCCGGTCGCAAGGGCCGGTTCGTGGCCTACGACGCGGGCCAGCGTATCGCCTCCGGCCAGGTAGATCACCATGAGCAGCATCGGTACCACAAGGTATCCCTTGGCCACCAGGCTCGTTGGCGAGGTGCGGGGGTATACCAGTCGCTCAATCCGCGTCAGCAGGTTTCCGCGTCGCTGCGCGAAGGCCATCATCATGGTACCGGAGGCGTGCTGAAAAGCTTCGGCTTCGGCCAGGGCCTTGGCGTAGGCGATGGTATCGCCACTCAGGGATACCGCCAGGTCGTCGCAGCACTTTTCCCGTTCTTGGCGCACCACCTCCGACAGCCAGCGCACGGCCGGATGGTAAAAAAAGAGAAGCTCAACGAACGATTGCAGTACGTTAACCAGGTAGTCGCGGCGACGCACGTGCGCGAGTTCGTGGGCGATGATGGCTTCCAGCTGCTCCGGCGGTAGGCTACTGAGCAAAGCAACCGGCAGCAGCAGGATCGGCTTCAGGTGGCCAACCACCATCGGTACCTTCGCCCGGCCCGAGGCCAGCAGCGTAACCGGACGGCGAATGCCCAGGCGGGTGGCGAGGGAGGAAGCGGTGGCATCCCACGCCGGAACCGGGTAGACATGATCATGACGCAACCGCTGCACGTACCACAGTCCCCCGGCCAGGCGCGCCGATAACAGTAGCGTGCCCAAGAGCCAGGCCATCGCTACGAAGCTGATGTATCGATCGACCCACGCTACTCCGGTTGCTATCCAAGACAAACCGCTCGGTCGGGCAATGGGTACCGGTTCGGAAAGCGCCGGTGCCACCGCGGCGGGCGGACTAGCTAGCGTGGGATAGGTAACCGTCGCGTGGTCCGAGACAGCGTGGGGCGTATACAAATCTGTGAACGTGTACGCTGACCAGCCTAGCACCAGCAGAAGCGCGCTTAGCGCACCAATGTACATCGGTACCGGTCGGTGACGAATAAGGGGGCGGATTAAATAGAATACTATGGCGACGAGCGTAGCTTGCCAGAGACTGTGCAGCAGCGTCCAGCCCAGGGCTTCGGTGAGGTTTGTCATTGTGATTTGTTTTCGAGTTGAGCAATGAGGGCTTTGATCTGTTGCAGTTCTTCCGGACTAGTTTTTTGGTTTCCCAGCGTCTGCATCACCAGCTGGGAGGCCGACCCCCCGAAGGCGGTGTCCAGAAAGCGGTCCAATAGCATCCGTTGGGTGTCTACCTGCCGGATGGCGGCGGCGTACACGTGACTGCGTTGGGTGTCGTCGCGCAGCAGTAGTTTCTTCTGCACCATATTTTGCATGTTCTTAAGCGTAGTGGTGTAGCCTACGGTTCGACGCTCGGCGGTCCGACGCTCGGTGGTTCGGCTGCCCGCCGCCCGCTGGTTGGTGAGGTTGTCGTGCACCTCGCGCACCGTGGAGGGGCCGTGGTTCCACAGCACCTGGAGGATCTCCAGTTCGGCCTCGGTGGGTTTGATGACAGCTTGCTTTTTCATAGTCAACAGATAAGTACGATGTTCATCGTAGTACAATGATATACGATAGTTTTCGTACTTGCAAGCAACTTACGATTTATTTCGTAGTACGGGATAATCATCGTATAGAACCAGGTGGGGGAGGTGTCCGTACAAGGAAGTAAATTATAACGGCACTAAAATACCGCCCTATGTCTACCGCTGTTGAAATGCTTTCCGACTACGAACTCGAACGAGGAAAACCTGTGCCTAGCACTTTGCATTCCTTAGTTCAAGGAAACTTGATTTATCTTCTAAAGTCCAATTATGATAGCAAGTACTTGGTCTTTCCGGAGCTTAGTCTTACCAGCTTGGATGGTAAACCATTGGTACCGGATATTGCTATTTATCCCAAGTTTGAAGTGGACTGGCAAAACGATGTGATCCGACGAGAAGATACTCCGTTGGCTACCATAGAAATTTTATCCCCCAAGCAGAACCTAAGCGATCTGAATGAGAAAGCCCAGCGCTACTTTGCGATGGGCGTCACCTCCTGCTGGATTGTGTTGCCCAGCATGGAAGCCATCGCGGTGAACCACCAACCGGGTAAATATCGCTTCTTCAGTGGCAACGAAACCCTGGTTGACGAAAAGATCAGGGTGGAACTACCCCTCGAGGAGGTTTTTAGGTAAACCTAACCGTCTTAGGTACTGGTACGGATCACTAATTTTCCCCCGAATACTTCGGTGTGGATCGGGGCGCTTCCTTCTTCCTGGGTGATTTCATCGAGTAACAGTTGAGCGACGCGCTGACCCATCGCAAAGGATGACTGGGATACGGTGGTCAATCCGATAAATTGACTCAGGTCGTCATCGCCAAACCCGGCAATGGCTACGGTATCCGGCACGCTAAGCTGCATTTCCTGAGCCGCTAGCAGGGCTCCGGTAGCTATAATATCCGCAAAACAAAAAACGGCATCCGGTGGATTGGGTAGCGTCATCAATTCCCGAAATGACTCTCCGGCGCTTTCGCGGGTGAACTCGCTCTCGATTACCCACCGCGGGTCACTGTTGAGTTGGTGCTCGAGTAAGGCCGTACGGTACCCCCGCTGGCGCTCTCGGCATATTTGTAGTTGTGAAGGGCCGGTGAGGTGGGCAATGCGTTGATAGCCTGCCTCGGCCAAGTAGTTAACCAGCATTAAAGCACCCCCAAAATCGTCGGTAACCACCTGGGTTATTGGCAACTCAGTGTTTCCCCGCTCTATAATAAGTAAAGGTAGTCCTTGCTGCAAGACTTCCTGAATGTGCTGAACATTCCTAGTCTCTTTCGCAGATGCCACAATCAAGCCGTCCACCATACTATTCACCAGTGCCCCAACAGTTTCTACTTCTCGCCGGTACTGCTCGTCCGACTGGCAGATCATCACCCGGTAGCCCGCTTGATAGGCAACGGCCTCAATGCCCGAAATAACTTTTGCCCAAAAGGGGCGGTGGATGGTAGGTACGATTACGCCGATGATGTGACTCTCCCGCTGGCTCAGCCCCCGGGCCATCAGGTTGGTGTGGTACCCCATACTCCGCGCTGCTTCCGCGATCCTTTGCTTCGTGGTGTCACTAATGTCCGGATGGTCATTGAGCGCCCGCGATACGGTAGCGCGTGAAAACCCGGTGGCAACAGCAATGTCCTGTAAAGTGATGGGTTTGGCGCGCATGAGGTGACGGTTTGGTTAGGATAAGCAGTCAATAGTATGATTCTACCCTTATCAATTTTATAAAATTAAGCGTTAAAAGTTACTGAATCAATTCATGCAACCGGTTGCGGGATCGGTTGCAACTTAATTATTTAGCTAAAATATCAATAATTATTAGTATAAAATAATAAATATGTAATTTTGAAGGGTTAAATATAGTAATTCTTAAAACTAGCTTCTGGCCCATCATTCAGTCCATGACTACCCTCGACTACGTTGTCATACTACTCTTCACCGGGCTGATTTTATTGGCCGGGTTGTCATTTAGTCGGCAAGGGGGAAGTGATATGAAGTCGTTCTTTGCTGCCGGAGGTGAGATGCCCTGGCAGATCAGTGGGCTATCGCTCTTTATGAGCTTCTTCTCCGCCGGCACTTTCGTGGTGTGGGGCGCTATTGCCTATCAGCACGGCTGGGTAGCGGTCACCATCCAGTGGATGATGGGACTGGGAGGCTTTGCCATCGGCTACTTCATCGCCCCCGCCTGGCGCAAGACCCGCGCCCTTACCGCCGCTGAGTTTATCCGGCAACGACTCGGCACCCGGGTGCAGCGGTTCTATACCTACATCTTTCTGCTGCTCTCTTTCTTTTACACCGGTGCCTTTCTCTACCCGGTGGCCAAACTGGTCAACGTATCCACCGGATTTTCTATCGAGTGGTCCATTCTGATCCTCGGCATCACAATCATGCTCTATACCTCGGTGGGGGGACTGTGGGCGGTGGTGGTCACCGACGTGCTCCAGTTCGTGATCCTGACCGCCGCGGTGCTGATTGTGGTGCCCCTGGCCCTGGACCGCGTCAACGGGTTGTCTGGCTTAGCAGCGCAGGTTCCGGCTGACTTCATGCAACTGATCAACGGCGAGTACACCCTGGGTTTCCTCATTGCGTTTGCGCTGTACAACACCTGCTTCATCGGGGGAAACTGGGCCTACGTGCAGCGCTACACCAGCGTGAAGGATGCCCCCTCAGCCCGCAAGGTAGGCTACCTGTTTGCCGGACTCTACCTGATCAGTCCCGTGCTGTGGATGCTGCCCCCCATGATCTACCACGTGCTGAACGGCAACCTGAGCGGACTGGAAAGCGAAGGGGCGTACCTGCTGATGTGCCAGGAGGTGCTGCCCGCCGGGATGCTGGGGCTGATGCTGGGGGGGATGATCTTTGCCACCGCCAGTTCGGTAAACACCACGCTTAACTTGTCGGCCGCCGTGTTCACCAACGACATTTTCAAAGAACTGCGCCCGCGGGCAAGCGAACAAAAACTAATGCAAATCGCCCGACTCTCTACGGTGGCCTTCGGCATCGTCACCATCGGCGTGGCCATGCTCGTGCCGCTGGCGGGGGGCATCGTCGAGGTGGTGCTCACCATCGGGGCGCTCACCGGAGTGCCGCTCTACGGTCCGCCCATCTGGGCGCTGTTCTCCCGGCGGCAGACGGGCACCTCGGTGCTGGCGGTTACCCTGGTGAGCCTGGGGATCAACGCTTTCTTTAAATTTATCAGCCCGGCGCTGCTGGGTATATCCCTGAACCGGGCCGAAGAAATGGCCCTGGGAGTGGCTGGTCCGCTCATCCTACTCGCCGCCTACGAACTACGGGCGTACTACCAGCACCGCGTAAGCGACCAGTACCAACGGTACGCGCAGCAACAAACTACCCGGGCTGCCGAAGTGGCCGACGCTTCGGCCTCATCGCAGAATCGCTTCGCGCTCAAGGTAATGGCACTGTCATTATTGGCGGTGGGACTTCTGGTGGTGGTGCTGGGCCTGCGTGAAGAGACCGGTCAGCTTATTACCCTAACGGTAGGCGTAGGCATCTGGGCGGTGGCCGCCTGGTTGTGGCACATCAAACGAAAAATGATAACGTCAACGAACGCATTATGATAAAAGCATCCTTTGAATCACAGCGCGAGCTGCGCACCGAAGCACTCTCCGCCGATCTGATTATCGTCGGCGGCGGAGTTGCCGGTACTTGCGCTGCCATCACCGCCGCCCGGGAAGGAATCCGGGTGGTGCTGGTGCAAGACCGGCCGGTGCTGGGCGGCAACTCCTCCAGCGAAGTGCGGCTGTGGATCCTGGGAGCCACCTCGCACCTGGGCAACAACAACCGCTGGGCCCGCGAGGGCGGCGTGATCGACGAAATCCTGGTGGAGAATACCTACCGCAACCCCGAGGGTAACCCGCTGATCCTGGATACGATTTTACTGGAAAAAGTAGTCGAAGAAAGCAACATTACCCTGCTGCTCAACACCGCCGTCTACGAAGTAGAGAAAGAAGACCAAGACAGCATCCGCCAGGTTACTGCCTTCTGCAGTCAGAACTCCACGCGCTACCACCTCAGCGCGCCGCTGTTCTGCGATGCCTCGGGCGACGGCATTGTTGGCTTTCTAGCCGGGGCGGCCTTCCGGATGGGCGCCGAAGCGCAGGAAGAGTTCGGCGAAAAGTTTGCTCCCACCGAAGCCTACGGCGAACTGCTGGGCCACACGCTCTATTTCTACAGCAAGGACACCGGCAAGCCGGTGCGCTACGTTGCTCCCTCGTACGCGCTAGACATCAGCGAGAAGGTGCCCCGCTACAAAAGTATCGGACTGGACGACTACGGCTGCCGCCTGTGGTGGATCGAGTGGGGCGGTCGGCTCGATACGGTACACGAAACCGAAACCATTAAGTGGGAACTCTGGAAGGTGGTGTACGGCATCTGGGACCACATCAAAAACTCGGGCGAGTTTCCCGAGGCCGCCAACCTGACCCTGGAGTGGGTGGGCACCATTCCGGGCAAGCGCGAGAGCCGCCGCTTCGAGGGCGACTACATGCTCATCCAGCCCGACGTGGTGGAGCAGCGGCAGCACGACGACGCGGTGGCTTTCGGCGGCTGGGCCATCGATCTGCACCCCGCCGACGGCGTGTTCAGCGAAAAACCGGGCTGCAACCAGTGGCACACCAAGGGGGTATACCAGATTCCGTACCGCTGCTTGTACAGCAAGAACATCAAGAACCTGTTTCTGGCGGGCCGGATCATCAGCGCTTCGCACGTGGCCTTCGGCTCATCGCGGGTAATGGCCACCTGCGGCCACGCCGCCCAGGCGGTGGGTGTAGCGGCTGCCTTGTGCGCTCAGCAGGGCCGTGAGCCCGCCGACTTGCAGCAGGGTACGCTGTTGCGAACGCTCCAGCAACGCCTGCTCGCGCGGGGCCAACACATTCCGCAGCTGCACCTGGAAGATCCCGATGACTTAGCTTGGTCGGCCCAACTCACCCCCTCCAGTGAGCTGGTTCTGACCGAACTGCCACCCAACGGACCCTGGGTGTCGCTGGAGTATCCGGCGGCCCAAATGCTACCGGTGCCGGGAGAGCAGCCACTAACCGTAACCGTCTGGTTGCAGACAAAAGAAGCCACCACGCTAAACGTGGAACTGCGCTGCAGTAGCAAACTGGGTAATCATACTCCCGATGTGACCGTGGAACTGCAAGCTTTGTCGCTAAACCCGGGAGAGCAGGAAGTGACGATTACTTTCTCGAGTACCGTGGCCCAGTCTCAGTACGTATTTGTCTGTTTTATGCGCAACGAGCGCGTGCAGATTCGGGGCAGCGAAATGCGCCTGACCGGGGTGCTGAGCGTATTCAACAAATTTAACAAGGCGGTTTCCAATAACGGCAAGCAGGAGCCGGACCAGGACATCGGGGTAGAATCTTTCGAGTTCTGGTGTCCGGCCCGGCGGCCCGACGGTCATAACCTGGCGATGCGCCTTGATCCGGGGCTGCCCGTGTTCGGAGCAGAAAACTTGCGCAACGGGTTGATGCGCCCCACGCACCTGCCCAACGCCTGGGTCGCTGACCTGAACGACCCGCAGCCCCAGCTCACACTACGCTGGGATGAGCCGCAGTCGCTGCGCCGCGTGGTGCTGCACTGGGACACCGACTTTGACCACCCGATGGAGTCGGCCCTGATGGGGCACCCCGAGAGCGTGATGCCCTTCTGCGTGCCGCACTACCAGCTGCGGGACGATCAGCAGCATATCGTTTACGAAAAGCACGACAACCACCAGAGTCAGAATGAGATCACCTGGGATTCGCCGGTGGTGACCCAGCAATTAATCATCACCCTAACCCCCTCTAACGAGCTCACCCCAGCGGCCCTATTGGGAGTACGCTGCTATCAATAAATGTTCAACTGTTTTAAAACCTAAATTATGATGAAAAGAATCCTACTGTTAATGAGCGCTAGCTGGCTATCCTTGGCCCTCTACGCGCAAGAGCGCACCATCACCGGTCAGGTTACCGACCTATCCAACGGGGAAACCCTTCCGGGAGTGAACATCCTGGTGAAGGGTACCAACCTCGGAACCGTTACTGACATAGAGGGAAACTACCGGCTCACCGCTCCTAGCGACGCCGAAACTCTCGTGTTTTCTTCCGTTGGCTACACCAGCGAAGAAGTAGCCATTAACAACCGCAGTACCATCAACTTAGATGTATCACCCGACATCCAAGCGCTACAGGAAATTGTAGTGGTAGGTTACGGCGAGCAGAAGAAGGAGAACTTAACCGGAGCGGTTTCCACCATCGATGCGCAGGAGATTAATAAGCGTCCGGTGCTAAGCGCCGATCAGGCGCTGCAAGGCATCGCCCCCGGCGTGACGGTGACTCCCAACGCGGAGCCCGGCAGCGGGGCCACCATCCGCATCAGAGGATTGGGTACGCTGGGCAACAACGACCCGTTGGTGATCATCGACGGGGTGCCGGGATCGTTCGATATGGTTGATCCTAACAACATTGAGTCTATCTCGGTGCTCAAAGATGCCGCTTCCGCCGCGATCTACGGTTCTCGTGCCGCCGGGGGAGTAATCATTGTCACTACCAAACGAGGCGCTGCCGGAGGGATCAAGGTAAATTACTCAGGGTACGTAGGCATTCAGCAGCCCGTAGATTTACCCGAGTTTCTGGATGCGGACGGCTACTTGCAGTTCTATAACGAGGCACTCGAAAACGAAATTGGTACACCACAGAATTTTGTGGCGCTCAATCCTAACAATGACACCGACTGGCTCGACGAGATTCTTGTACCCAATCCTTTGCAGCAACAGCACGCCCTAACGGTGAGCGGAGGCAACGAAACCATCAAGTCTAACGTGACGCTCACGCACCAAAATCAGGACGGACTTATTGCTAACAGTAGTTTCAAACGCTACTCACTGCGCGCCAATAACGACGTGGTAGCTTCCAATCGGCTACGTTTTGTCTTCGACATCAACGCTAAGCGCGACATCGATAACGCTCCAGCCTTGGGAGAAGGCGTCGTATTTGAGCAAGCCCTTCGTATTCCGCCGATTTACGCCGCTCGAAACTTTGATGGTTCGTACGGAGAAGGCTGGAACGGTACCCAAAATCCCCTAGCAATGGCCGAAGGAATGGGCGATCGGGAAACCAGAATTGATTTGTTCTCAGTCAACGTGGGTGCTACGGTGGACCTAACCGAAGCTTTGAGCGTGGATTTATCGTTTGCCCCGCAGGTGAGAAGCGGTCATTATACGCGTTTCGACCGGGACGCAGCGTGGAAACAGTATGATGCTTCTAATACGCTGCTTAGTTCCGGAACTTTCCTAGGAGCTTCCTCGCTCAACGATGTGCAAGCACAGCAAACGGTCATTACGTCTCGCGCATTGCTCCGTTACCAAAAAAGTATTGGCAAGCATGTTCTAAACGGATTGTTAGGAACTGAACTGGTTGACGAAGACTACCAACGCCAGGGAGCCTCCCGACGCGGATTCATCTTGCCTGACTTTCAGGTCTTAGGGGCAGGTGACCCTGCTTCGGCACTTAACGAAGGAAACGCCTTTGAGTCGTCGTTGCTTTCTTACTTCGGACGCGTTGGTTACGAATACGATTCGCGCTACTTACTAGAGTTAAACGCTCGTTACGACGGTAGCTCGCGTTTCGCTCCCGGCCAACAGTGGGGTTTCTTCCCTTCAATTTCCGCAGGCTGGAGAATTTCAGAAGAAGACTTCTTTACGATCAGCAACGTAGACGAGTTTAAACTCCGGGCATCCGTGGGGCAATTGGGCAACCAGTTTGTGGCCGGGGCCGGTTCGGTAGGTCAATTTAGAAGATATCTGGAAGAAGTTGACTTTTCCGGAGGGGGAGGGAACATAAGCAATGCTGCCTTTTATCCCTATGCTTCCAGTTTCAACCTGGGCACCACGGTGATCGGCAATACCGCGCAGCCATCCGGGGCCATTACCGATGTGGCTAATAGTAACCTCACCTGGGAAACCACCACCATGCAAAACTATGGTGTCGATGTGACGCTCTTTAGCGGAGCTTTGAGCGCCACGGCCGATTATTACGTACGAAACACCATTGATATTTTACTTAACAAGCCAATCTCAGGCACCTTTGGCCTTAGTCCGGCACCCGTGAATGCGGGCGAAGTAAAGAATACAGGCTGGGAGCTGAGTCTAGGATACCGTCAAAAATCTGGTGATTTTGGTTACGGAATCACTGGGGTGCTCTCTGATGTGAGGAACGAGATAGTTTCTTTAGACGAAGGTGAAATCATTCAGGGGTTGCAGGTGCAGCGGGAGGGCCAAGAGATTAACTCTATCTTTGGTTTTGAGACCAACGGACTACTCACGGAAACGGACCTTGCCGACGGGCAGTTCTTAGGCTTTGATTCTAAGCCCGGTGATATCAAGTACGTTGATCAGAACGGCGACAATCAACTTGACGACAGCGACCGGGTCATTATCGGAAGCACCATCCCCCGGTTCACCTACAGCCTGAACGTAAACCTGTCGTACCGGCAGTTTTCGCTCACTGTATTCGCGCAGGGGGTAGGGAAGGTAGACACTTACTTTGATGGTGAAGCGGCTTATGCTTTCCGAAACACTTCTGGCAAGATAACCGAAGAGATAGCTCAAAATCGCTGGATCCCGACCAATCCTAACCCGGGCGCTGCCTACCCAAGGTTGTGGCAAAACACGGGTAACCGCAACCAACTCAACTCCGATTTTTGGGTTAGAGATGCCTCTTATTTCAAACTAAGAAACGTGGTGTTGGCCTACGATGTACCCACCACCGCCCTGGAATCTATCGGCATGTCCAGCCTGCGGGTGTACGTGAGTGGTCAAAACGTGCTAAATCTGGATCGAATAGAGGGCTATGATGCAGAAGTACCCTTCGGCACCTCACAAATTTATCCGCAGTCCAGAATCTTTGCCCTGGGAGTAAACGCTTCATTTTAGTCACTACGTAAACTACATTAATCATGAAAAATATCATTTATATCGTCTGTATTTCCCTGTTGACTATGTTGTCTTGTGATGACATCCTGGACAAAGATCCGCTTACTGCTCCTACTTCGGAGAACGTTCTCTCTACTTCCCGGGAGGTGCAGTTGGCTCTCTACTCCGCTTACGACCACGTGGATTTTTCCTGGGATTTCTCGGATGCGAATGAGCATTCCGGAACGCTTAACTTGGATACCTTCACGGACATCTCTTGGAACCGGAGCGATGGGGGCATCCAAACCATCACCGAAGGAAATATGTCGAATGAGATTTTTATCCTGGAACGCTACTGGAATAATTACTACCAGGGTATTGGCAAGGTAAATTTTATTCTAGACAACCTCGACCGGGCTTCAGCAACAACTGATGCAGCCACGCTGCAGCAGTTTGAAGGCGAAGCCAAGTTCTTACGGGCATACTACTACTATATGCTCACCGCGCTGTACGGCGACGTGGTACTCCAAGTGACCTCCCCCACCGCCGACGAGAGTGGGTTTGCGCTGAGCGGTCAAGATGCAGTATTAGCGCAGGTGAATGCGGATTTGGATGATGCAATCACACTACTGTCGCCCGAAGAAACCACTAAGAACGAAGCCAATCAGTACACGGCAAGAGCTTTGAAGGCCCGCGTAGCTCTGTATCAGCAAGACTACACCACCGCCGCCAGCCAAGCGCAAGAGGTGATTGCCGGGGGTGGGTATGGGCTGTATCCTAACTACCGCGAGTTATTTACCCACTCGGGCGAAAACAGTGCTGAGATCATTTTCTCGGCTGGTTACCTAACCAATGTAGACGACCTGGGGTTAGTGCAACTGCTAGGGCCTCGCCGATCCGGGGGTGATGGGTGGTCTATCATCATTCCTACCCGCGATCTGGTCGATTCGTACGAAACGGTGAACGGATTACCTATTGATGAAGACCCAGTGTTCGACCCTAGGAACCCGTACGCTAACCGAGACCCCCGGCTCAATGCCAGTATATTTACCAACGGGAATTCAGATCCGGTATTTGATCCGGGATTCACGTTCTACGTAAATCCTGATTCTACCAACTACGCCGACGTAAGTAGCGCGGCAGCTTCCTACTCGGGCTTTGTTTGGAAGAAGTACGTAGATGGTATTGGGTTGGCTGACCGCCGCAACGTAGGTCTGGATATTATTCAGATTCGACTAGCCGAAATGTACCTGATTGTGGCTGAAGCTAACATTGAGAACCCATCGGGTGATCTGACTACCGCCCGAAATGCTCTGAACGAAATACGCGCACGAGCTTACGCAGTACCTGCTTCAGAAACATCGGAGTATCCATCGGTAAGCAGCAACGACCGGGAAGAGTTACGCCGAACTCTTCGCAGGGAGCGTAAGGTAGAATTAGCGGGAGAAGGGCTTCGCCTGATTGACATTCGCCGCTGGAGGATTGCCGAAGAAGTACTGCCCGGAAAGATCTACGGGCGGGCCTTATCAGCTGAAGCCTGGGAGGAGAACTTTCAAGTGCCCATGATCGATGATGCCACCGGCCACGTGGTGTACGCCGATGAATCTGGTTTTGAGCGAGGAATGGGAGCGGGTACCAGAAGTTTTAATCCCGCTACTGACTACTTCTGGCTAGTTCCACTCAGCGAGGTGGATGCCAACGATCAGATAGATTGATAATTGGCCCAAGAAGAAGGGGGTTAGTCTAGTGCACCCCTTCTTCCTTTTTGAGAATCCATCAAAAGTTGAAAGTTCGGCTTTGGTTTCGCTAAACACTAGAACACTCATCACATAACGGTCGCTCGCGAAAGACGCAGTCCATTAATCACTAATTATTCACAGCATGAAAAAAGCAACCAAATCCCGAATCATTTACGTAAGTACTTACTGCCTTTTGCTGATACTTATCTTCAAAGTAGACATCGGTCATGCTCAACCATCAAATGACCATTTTTTTGATGCATCCGTGCAGCCCTGGTATACCATTATAACTCCCCGATCCATATTTAAAGACAACAAGACCTTCGTATCGTTTCAACACACTTCTAGTCATGATCCGTACGTGATGGTCTTTGATCACACCACCAATACGTGGAGCGACCCCGTAAAGGTGGGGGACAGCGAAATTAAGCCTAACGACACCCACGGTAACCCGGCAATGTGGTTTGATGGGGCAGGCAACCTGTACGTCACCTACGGGGGGCATAGCCTTTCATCGGGACCACAAAAGGTGTCCAAATCGTCCAATCCCCTGGATGCCAGCTCGTGGAATGACATTCCCGCCTTTGAGCGTGACATGACCTACCCACAGGTAAACGCCAAAAGCAACGGCGACATTGTGGCTTACTACCGAAACGGGGGGCATAGCATCGGTTCTCAATCTTCAGAACCCTGGATTTTCCAGACTTCTTCTGACGGGGGAAACACCTGGTTCGGGCAAACCAAGGTGCTAAAGCAAGGCGATGGGGATATGTACTCTTACAGCTTAGTTGACCAGGCCAACACCCTACATATCACCGTAGTGCACGAGAGTAGACCCTCGGTGGGCCGCCAAGATGTCTACTACATCTACCAGAAAAACGGGGTATGGCACAACCAGTACAACACCGCGCTGGCCAAACCGTCCAGCGGCTTTGGTCTCTCTGATTTGCAAGCGCTCAACTGTAAGGTGTTTGACACGGGGGGCAACGCAACTACTACCGTACCCGACATGCAGGTTGACGCCAACAACAACCTGTATTTGGGCATTGTGGCGGGCGGCAGCGCTGAGTTTGTGATGGGCAAAAGGATCAACGAGAACCCCTTCTCGTTCAGTGTCATTGCAGATGGGGCTGAAGACTGGACAGACAATGTGGTGCTGGATGTGGTTAGTGCCAGCAACGTTACGGCCTACCTGAACGCTCATGGAGATGCCCAAGGGGGGCGCGTTGAGAAATGGAACACGACCAACGGGGGCAGTGATTGGGTGAAGCAACAGAACATTACCACTTTCGGCGATGCCTATTCACTACAAATGGTCAAAAACAGAAGCGCCCAGGCGAAGCTGTTGTTTGAGAAGCGTTCTGACCACACCCTGTACTTATGGGGCGAACAGGGTTTTGTAACCAATGGGGTTGGCTCTCCTTCCCTTACCATAGATGACAGAAGCCTGGGATACGAGGATAGTGGCAACTGGACAGTGAGCACTTCTACCGGAGGCAACCAAGGAGATTACAAACATGACGGTAACACCGGGCAGACATCTTCAAAGTGGGCTACCTTTAAACCTCAGGTTGCCAACCAAACTCTGAACGGTAGCTATAAGATCAACGTTTTCTGGAAAGCAGGTGCCAACCGGGCTACCAATGCCACCGTGCGCGTTTATCGTACTGGTGGTAGCAATACAAACGCTTACGGTGAGTATGATGATTTCACGGTGGATATGACCCAGGGCAACGCAAGCACGGGGCAATTTAACCAAGTTGGGGGAGTCTTTACCATGAGCACCACCGACTACGTAGCCATTATTAATACCGAGGCCAACGGTTTCGTGATTGCTGATGCCGTGCAGTTCGCTAAGCAGCAGGGCGAACCTGAACCGGATGGTCAGGCCTTTGTAGGGGTGTTCAAATTAGAAGCGAAGAACAATGGTAACGTACTTCATAAGGCCAACCAAATCTTCTCAAACGATGCTTCGGGCAACTACGCCATCACCTTCACTTCTAACTCTTTTAGCGGGCAGCGATGGACCTTTGAAGAAGCTGGTCCAGGATATCACTACATTAAATCAGAAAGCAACGGCAGGTATCTGCAAGAGTCTTCTCAGACCTACAGCTCCAACTCAAACGGCCAGTATGTGATCACCTTTCCTAAAAGTGCAAGTGATGGCCAGCGGTGGAGCGTACAAAGCGTTGGCAATGGTTACTATAAGATCATCAACAAACAAAGTGGAAAAGCCTTGCACAATGCTTCTGAAGTCTATAGTCTGAATGCAACGGGGCGGTACGTGATAACCTTCACTGATCAAGGGTCAGACCGGCAGAAATGGAAGTTAGACCAATTAGGGGGCAATAACGCCCGCAATGCGGTTGCGGTTAGTAGAAGAACAGAGATTGGTCTTTTACCAAATCCAACAACCAAAGTGATCATGTATCCCAACCCGGCACATAGCCGCCTGCAGTTTCTAAATCTCAACAATGCAAAAGCGAGGGTTAAATTAGAGGGTCTGCAAGGTCGCACCGTGCTTGAAAATGTTTCACTCGACCAACAAGGGATAGACGTGAGCAAGTTGCCTACAGGAGTGTATACGGTGCAAATACTGGTGGGAAACCAGTGGAGTGTTCATAAATTAGAAAAAAAATGACTAACGTAATAAGCCTCTCTTTGCTACTCAACCAGCGGGCTGCGCTCGCATTATGTTGCTGTTCTACTCTTGTTGCCTGCATCTCTCGTGAGGATCAGTTGGCAGTTACGAGTAGTATCCGTTCAGCAACTCCCAATGTTTGGTTTACTGACATAAGTGACTACGTCCACAACTTCGCGGATGCCCCTCGCTTAGATGTGTCCGCACAAAGAGATACGCGGCTTACCGATGTGAGGGGACAAAACGAATCACTGCAAGGTGAGCCTTCAAGCCGCTACGTCCCCTTCGATGCTCTAGAGAAAAGCGACGTGTTTCAGGTAGCGGTAGCGGGTGAAGAGGTGTTTGTGGCGCGGGAAGAATGCTTTGGCGATAGTGTCTTCCACACCTCGCAGTTCTTCGTAGACGGCCCCACGGAAATCACGATCATCAGCGCTACTCCGATTACCACGTACGCGATCCGCCCCTACCACAAAGAGATCGCCGGAACCGTGGAGGGCAACACCCTGACCTTCCGCGTAGCTCAGCCTGAAATGCTGATGGTTACCGTAAACGACTATCAGCCGCTGTGCCTGTTCCAGACTCCTCCCGAAACGGATGTTCCAGACCGGGCTGACTCCAATGTTGTTTACTTTCCGGCTGGAACGCACGAAGTGGGTGTCTTGCGTCCGAAGAGTGGGCAAACCATCTACCTGGAACCGGGTGCCTGGCTGAAGGGACGGGTATACGCCGATGGGGTAAATGACGTCACCATCCGGGGGCGGGGTGTGATCGACGCCCGGGGGTTCACCAGCAAGCCGGAGAAGATTTGCGGGCTGGAATTTAAGAATTCGCAAGGCATTCGGGTGGAAGGCATTGGGTTGCGAACGGGCGAATGGTGGCAGTCGCTGTTTCTGCTTTGCCAGGACGTGGAAGTGACGCACATGAACCTGATGAGCTTCGGGCTCAATAACGACGGCATTGACATTGATGGGGTTACTAACTTTCGAGCCAGCCGTAACTTTATTGGCTGTGGCGACGACGGCTTCGGCTGGCACGCGGTGGATGCCGAGGCCAATGGCCAACCGCCCACCCGCAACTGTCGGGCCGAAGACTGCGTGATCTACAACGCCCACGCGGGTAACGGACTGCGGGTCGGGGCCTCGATGGAGACCGAACTGTTCGAAGACATCACCTTTCGCAACATCACCGTATTGGCTCACGCTAACGCGGGCATCCGCAGCGACCACTCGGACTGGGCGCTGGTTAAAAACCTGCGCTTTGAGAACTTTTACATTGAGCTACCGGGGCGACCGATAGAGATTCGCGTCGAGAAAACGCGCTATAGCAACAGTACCGGCTTCCGGGATGAACGCGGCCGTATCGACGGACTGCACTTCGAAAACGTGATCGCGGCGGGCGGCAAGATCATCCTGGAAGGTTTTAGTGAAGAACACCTCATCGAAGACGTGCACTTTGTTGATAGTTACAACAGCGATGAGAAAATATCTGGTCCGAAAGATATCGCTACCAATAAGTTTGTAAAAAACGTATCCTTTCAATGATGAAACTAAGCGCCCTCCTTACTGCTGCACTAGCCATCTTCCTGGCCCACCAAGCCCTAGGTCAGCCAACAACCTCTAACGCAACTCCGCCCAATATTATCGTCATTCTAGCCGATGATATGGGCTTCTCGGATCTGGGTTGCGCCGGCAGCGAAATTAACACACCCCACCTCGACCAGTTGGCCACCGAGGGAGTGCTATTCACCCACTGTTACAACACCTCCCGCTGCTGTCCGAGTCGCGCCAGCTTGCTCACCGGCCTGTATCAGCACCGGGTGGGCGTGGGGCACATGAGCCAGGATCGGGGCCACCCGTCCTATCAGGGCCACCTAAACCAGCAGTGCGTCACCATTGCCGAAGTGCTAAAGGAGAAAGGCTACCGCACCATTATGTCGGGCAAGTGGCACG
>JBASAY010000171.1:0-51696 GCA_049650865.1 Tunicatimonas sp. | reverse complement strand
ACTACGAACACCAGCAATTCCCGGTTTAGAAATTGTCATCCAAACTAATGCGTCATTCCGGAATTTTCTATAGTGAAACGGAAGAAAATATCCGGAATCCCCCGCTACAAAGACTTGTTGAGCACATGGCCGGGCTATTCTTCGTCGCTGTAGCGGGGGATTCCGGGTCTTCGCTATCGCTACGCACCGGAATGACGGTACAATTCAGCTAAACCGAGAATTGCTGTACGAACACCGCCTTTTTGATCAGGATGCTGATTGTAAGCTCAATGTCTCACAATCAAAGGACGTTTTTCTTAAAAAACGAGTAGAAACATAGCAAATCCCTATCTTGGGCGATTGGCGACTTGTCTGGCCTACTTTTGCGTCGGTTGATATCGTACTAATCATCTTACTGCTCATTCTATGAAACTAATCTGCTGTATAGCGGCCAGCGCACTGTTACTATCCGCCTGCACCTCATCCGAACCCAATATGAACACCACGCTCAGCTCTCCTTCTGACCTTAATATTGTGGACTTTTCCCTTAGTGAAAACGGCACTCCCACCTACAGCGTCACCCACCAGGGCGACACCGTAATTCAGCCTTCGACCCTCGGCTTCGAGTTTCAGGGGCAACCCGCCTTGTCTGCTGGTCTGGAAGTGATCGATACCGAGACCAATTCAGCCGATGAAACCTGGGAAATGCCCTGGGGCGAACAGCGGGAAGTGCGCAACCACTACAACGAGCTTTCGGTTCATTTGCAGGAAACCGACGCACCCAACCGGAGGCTAGACGTGATCTTTCGGGCTTACGACGACGGCGTGGCCTTTCGCTACCACTTCTCGGAGCAGGACGGAGCAGACAGCGTGACCATCATGGCCGAACGCACCCAGTTTGCCCTCACCGACGACCATACCTGCTGGTGGATGCCCGGCGACTGGGACATCTACGAGCACCTGTTTAACACCACCGCCTTCACTAAGATCGACGCCCTGAGCAAGCGCGACCATCCCGATCTCAATGCCTCCTACATTCCCGAAAATGCGGTCAATACGCCTATCACCATGCGTGCCGCCGACGGATTGCACCTGAGCTTCCACGAAGCGGCGCTGGTCGACTATGCCGATATGACACTGCGCATTGATTCTGACAACCTGCGGATGGAAAGCGGGCTGGTGGGCTCTGACCGACTGGGCTACACCGTGAAACGAGCCTTGCCCTTTAGTACCCCCTGGCGCACCATTCAGATTAGCGAGGATGCCGCTGGGCTCATCGAGTCGAAACTCATCGTAAACCTAAATGAACCCAACAAACTGGGCGACGTGGACTGGTTCACGCCCATGAAGTACGTGGGCATCTGGTGGGAGATGCACCTGGGCATTTCTACCTGGGACATGGAGGGCACTCAGGATATGTCGACCTACACCACCGAGCAGGTTACCGGTAGTAAACACGGAGCCA
This sequence comes from Tunicatimonas sp., assembly GCA_049650865.1. Lineage (GTDB taxonomy): Bacteria > Bacteroidota > Bacteroidia > Cytophagales > Cyclobacteriaceae > Tunicatimonas. Next base: position 50,252 of record JBASAY010000171.1, on the reverse strand, counting down.
CCACGGAGAACGCCAAGCGTTACATTGACTTTGCCGCCGACAACAACATCAAAGGACTGCTGGTAGAAGGATGGAACACGGGCTGGGATCACTGGATTGGCTTCGAGGACCGGGAGGGTGTGTTTGACTTTATCACCCCTTACCCAGATTACGACCTGGAAGAAGTGGTGCGCTACGGTCAGGAAAAGGGCGTGGAGTTGATCATGCACCACGAAACTTCGGCCGCCCCCCGCACCTACGAGCAGCAGCTGGACACCGCCTACGCCCTGATGCAATCGCTGGGCATCCACTCGGTGAAGTCAGGCTACGTAGGTCCCATTATCCCGAAGGGAGAGTACCACCACGGGCAGTGGATGGTGAACCACTATAACCATGCGATGATCAAAGCGGCCGACTACGAAGTGGCCGTCAACGCCCACGAACCCATCAAGGCCACGGGGCTGCGGCGCACCTATCCAAATATGATCGCCCGCGAAGGGCTGCGCGGTCAGGAGTTTAATGCCTGGGCGTCCGACGGGGGCAATCCGCCCGAGCACCTGTCGGTCATCGCCTTCACCCGCATGCTGGGCGGTCCCATCGACTTCACGCCGGGCATTTTCAACATCAAGATGGAACCCTATAAGGAGGGCAACCAGGTCAACACCACCCTGGCGCACCAACTGGCGCTGTACGTGGTCATCTACAGTCCGGTGCAGATGGCCGCCGACCTGCCGGAGAGCTACGCCGATCAGCCTGGGTTTCAGTTTATCCGCGATGTAGGTGTGAACTGGGAGCAGACCCGGGTGCTCAACGGCGAGGTAGGGGACTTTGTGACTATTGCCCGGCAGGAGCGCGAAACGGGTAACTGGTTCGTGGGTGGCATCACCGATGAAGAAGCCCGCTCGGTAACGGTTAGTTTTGATTTTCTGGATCAAGATGCTTCGTACACCGCCGTGCTCTACCGCGATGGTGAGGGCGCCCACTGGGACGACAACCCAACCAGCTTGGCCATTGAAGAAGTACCAGTAGATGCCTCCACAACGCTAAGCTTTGATATGGCCCCCGGGGGTGGATTCGCGATGAGTCTGATAAAGCAGTAGCCGATGAACCGCCATTCACCATTGCGTCACTGCTTGGTAGAATGGGTGTCATCAGGAACTGCGGGCAAGGAGTCGGAATAATCTTAAAGTGAAGTAACTAAAAATATGTTAAGTAATAAGTTCATCAATAAGCTTACTTCAACTATAGTAGACCTCTACTCTACAGCATTACTTAGTACTGAAGAAGGACTTTGCCAGTGCCGCACGAAGGCTTCTGCGTAGGGGTGTCCTCCTTCCATACCTCGAAACTCCTCCATTTTCTCATGATCATTGGCGTACCGGCTACTAACGTTCTGACTCTCATGCGCAAAACAGGCTTTGTGCTTCACCGATCGTACCTCCGTGATATCTACGAAATGAGTCGGGGAAAAATTTTGCGTCTGCCCCCCGCTCACTACCTCGTAAAAGTACAGGTCGGGTTTTTCGTCCACCTGCAGCCATGCGTCGTACGTAATCGCGGAGCAATTGCGGTGGTCACGGTGCGTATCCACAGGCCAGTGGGTAAGCAACAGGTCCGGACGGTCTGATTTTAGCACGTCGTGCATATCCCGGTAAGCAATTTTGTTTACGTAGGTATCCCCGTCGGTCTGACCTATAAAGCGGGGCGTGGCCCCCAGAATAGTACTAGCCCGACGTGCCTCTTCCGTCCGGATGGTGGCGGCTTGGTCGTGACTCACCCCAGCAATGCCCGCTTCCCCCCGGGTTAGGTACACAATGGTAACGTCGTGGCCCGCCGCTGCCAGTAGGGCAATCAGTCCGCCGCACCCGGTTTCCGGATCGTCGGGATGCGCCCCGGTAACAAGTACCTTCCTTGGAGCTGTTGCGTTGGCGGTCGTCAGCAAGGGAAGTCCCGCCAGAGCGATTCCAGATTGTTTGATGAGATCACGCCGGTTTAGCATAGCAAAATTAGTTTCTTACGATAGACGAAAGCTTAAGGATTGCTTGGTAAAAGCAACTGGACTCAAATATACAAAGGAATGTAGACGGAGAAATGGTAGTCGCCACTACAAAGCCCGTACTTTGGCACATTTCACGCAAACATGTTATCAATCCTTCATCCTGGCTTAACGATTTCTTAACACACAACGGTCTGTACTTTAGAGGGTAGACCGTAGCTTTAGCCCCTCAACCAACCCAACCTTAACCCTATGAAGCGACTTGTTCTTGCTTGCCTCGCGTTGTTACTGCTCAGCGGATCGCTCAGCAGTCAATCCCTGAACCTTGATCCTGACCTAAAACCTTTCTACCACGGCGTGGCTTCGGGCGATCCGCTGCCCGACCGGGTGATCATCTGGTCGCGCGTAACGGCCGAAGAGGGTGATCCTGCCGACATCGACGTTGCCTGGCAGGTAGCCACCGATTCCGGCATGACCAACGTGGTGCAGTCGGGCCTGTTCACCACCAACGCGGCGCGCGACTACACCGTGAAGGTCGACGTGACCGGACTACAGCCCTACACCACCTACTTCTACCGTTTCAGCATGGGGGAGGCTAGCTCGATCATCGGACGGACCCGCACCGCGCCCACCGCTGACGAGGCCGATCGCTTGCGCTTCGCCGTGGTGTCGTGCAGCAACTACCAGGCGGGCTACTTTAGCGCCTATAAGAAGGTGGCCGAGCGGGCTGACCTCGACGCGGTTGTTCACCTGGGCGACTACATATACGAGTACTCGGCCTCGGGCAGCGATTTCTACGGCAACGAAGACCTGCGCGCCAACCGCAGCCACCTGCCCGACAAAGAAATCGTGGATCTGGACGACTACCGCACTCGCTACGCGCAGTATCGCCTGGACCCCGACCTGCGGGCGGCGCACCAGCAGCATCCGTTCATCACCATCTGGGACGACCACGAGTCGACCAACGATAGCTACAAGGACGGCGCGCAGAACCACCAGCCCGAAACCGAAGGGCCCTGGAGCGTGCGTAAGTCGGTGTCGAAGCAAGCCTACCAGGAGTGGCTCCCGATCCGCGTCGATCTCGAGAAGAATCCCCTGTACCGCACCATCCACTACGGCAACCTGGTCGACCTGATCATGCTCGACACCCGCCTGGAAGAGCGCGAGATGCAAAAAATGAGCGTCACCGACCCCGACCTGTACGCCGCCGACCGCACCATCCTGGGCGAGGTGCAGAAGCAGTGGCTGTACGACCAGCTCACCACCTCAGAAGCAAAATGGAAGGTGATCGGCAACCAGGTAATCTTCTCACCCTTCAACGTCTGGTTTGCCGGACTCGACCCCAACGGCAACTTCACCACCGACGGCATTGAGAGTGTTTTTCTGGACATCTGGGACGGCTACCCCGCCGAGCGCGATGAGATTATCAACTTTCTGGGCGACAACCAAATCGGCAACACCGTCATCCTTACCGGCGACTTTCACTCTTCCTTTGCCTACGACGTAACGGCCCAGCCGTCGCCCCTGAGCGGTGGCGACCCGTCTATTGCGGTGGCTCAGCGGGTGCCCGTGCCGGTGACTCCCACCTACGACCCCGCGACGCGCGCTGGTTCGGTAGCAGTTGAATTCGCCACCCCCAGCGTTAACTCGGCCAACTTTGATGAGAACATCGGGCGCGAGGCGACCCTGGGCTTTGATGCGCAGATCAACAATCCGCTGCCCGCCGCTATTCCGCAGGTGGGCGGAGTGAACCCCAATCCGCACATGCGCTACAACGACCTGGACGAGCACGGTTACTACGTGCTGGACGTGACCGAAGGACGCGCCCAGGCCAACTGGTACTACGTAAATACCATCCTGGAACCCAACTCCGACGAGTACTTTGCCGCCGCCTGGGGCACCGACGACGGCACGTCTTTCCTGACCGAGGGCGAAGAGAACGCTCCGAAAGACTACCCGCGGGGTGCCGACGTTAGTGACGGTACGTTTACCCTGCAACTGCTGCATGCTTCCGACCTGGAAGGGGGCGTAGAGGCCATCGATAACGCTCCGAACTTCGCGGCGCTGGTCGACGGCCTGGAGGATGCGTACGACGCCACGGTTCGCATCTCGGCGGGTGATAACTACATTCCCGGTCCGTTCTTTAACGCCGCCGCCGACCGCTCGGTGCGCGATGTGCTTCAGAACGTGTACCAAGATTTGCTGGATGAGCCTAACCTAACCAACCTGCGCGAAGGATCGGGCCGTGTTGACATTGCCATCGCCAACGTACTGGGCATTGATGCTTCGGCGGTGGGCAACCACGAGTTCGACGCTGGGCCGGATGCATTTTCTGACATCATTGGCACCGACATTCGGGGCGAAACGCTGGGCGACGTCCGGGCGCTGGGCGCGCGCTTCCCCTACCTAAGTGCCAACCTGGACTTTAGCGCTGAGGGCAGCCTATCCGGTTTGTTCACCGACGAGCTACTACCCAGCACCGCCTTTGTGTCGTCTCCGGATGACCTAGCGGCGGCGGGTGATGCACCGAAGTTAGCCCCCGCCACCTTTATCGAGGTGGGGGGCGAGCGCATCGGGGTGGTGGGAGTCACGACCCAGGTGCTGGCTTCCATCACCTCGGAGGGCGGTGTAACCGTGATTGGCCCCAGTGCCAACGATATGCCCGCCCTGGCCGAGGTGCTGCAACCGGAGATTGACCGCCTGCGCGAAGCGGGCATCAACAAGATCATCGTGGCCTCGCACCTGCAGCAGCTGGCCCTTGAGCAAGAACTGATCGGCTTGCTGAGCGGCGTAGACATTATCATTGCCGGGGGCTCCGATCCGCTTTTAGCCCAGGACGATGACGTGCTTTTTCCGGGTGAAATGTCTGATGGCCCGTATCCGATTGTCACCACCAACGCCGACGGTGAACCGGCCGCCGTGGTCGGTACGCCCGGTGAGTACTCTTACCTGGGGCGGCTGATCGCCGAGTTTGATGCACAGGGAGTGCTGCAACCGGCCTCACTCGCCAACTCCGAAAACGGGGTGTACGCCGCCCTACCGACCGTGGTAGCGCAGGTGTGGGGAGAGGACGATCCCTTTGCCGAGGGAAGCAAAGCCGAACTGGTACGTCGACTTACCGAGGCGATGCGTGCGGTGGTGACCGAGCAGGACGGCACCACCTTCGGCCGTACGGCGGTGTACCTGGAGGGCCGCCGTGAGCAGGTGCGGACCGAAGAAACCAACCTGGGTAATCTCACCGCCGACGCGAACCTCTTTGCTGCCCGGCAGGCCGATGCCGACGTGCAGGTGTCGATTAAAAATGGGGGTGGCATCCGCGCGGCCATTGGGCAAGTAGTTGACCCCGGAGATGGGCAAGCCCGGTTTACCCCGCCCCAGGCTAACCCGGTTACCGGTAAGGAAGAAGGCGAGGTGTCGCAGCTGGACATTGTGAACGCGCTGCGTTTCAACAACGGACTCACCCTGCTCACCCTGTCGATAGCCGACCTCAAAGCGGTACTGGAGCACGGCATATCGGCGACGACCCCCGGAGCCACGCCCGGACAGTTCCCGCAGGTGGGCGGACTACGCTTCGCCTTTGACACCACCGCCGCGGCGGGTAGTCGGGTACAGTTCGTAGCGCTTATCAACCAAGACGGTACCGACCAGGATACCCTGGTGGCCAGTGGTGAGATCGTAGGCGACGCCGACCGCCTGATTCGGACAGTGACCCTGAACTTCCTGGCCGACGGCGGCGATAACTATCCCTTTCCCGACCTGGCGGATAGCCGCCTAGATTTGGCCGCTGAGGAAACCGAAGTCGGCGCAGCTACCTTTGCCCCGGTAGGTACCGAGCAGGATGCCTTGGCTGAGTACCTAGCCGCTAACTTCTCAGAAGCTCCTTTCGCCCAAGCGGAAACTCCCCCCGCGGAGGATACGCGGATTATTAACCTACGGGCGCAAATTGAAGAACCGCCGGTGAACCGGGTGGTGCAAATTATGGTGCGCGACCGGGCGGCCCGACGCGATGTCGGGCTGTTAATGGACGGCGATACTATTGATCTGCAGCGATTTCCTCGTGGGTTTACGTTGCGAGCCCACGCCGAAGGGCGGGTGCAAAGTGTGCAGCTTATCCTGAACGATACGCTCGTGCAGACCGAAAACTTTCCGCCCTACACCCTAAAGCTTCGGGAAACCATCCAACCCGGTAACTATGAGGTGGTGGCTACCGCTTACACCCGCAACCGCGCGAAAGGAACGGCCGGCGAGCCACTGCGGATTACCTTTGTAATAACCGACGAGCCGGAGCCGCCCCTCAAGACCATCGTTGAGATTGCCCAGGAGGCCGATAACCTGAGTCAGTTGGTGCGGGCGCTACAACGAGCCAGATTAGTAGAGACCCTCAGCGGGGAAGGACCGTTCACCGTATTCGCACCTACCGACGAAGCCTTTGGTCAGTTGCTAGGGCTGGTCGGGTTGCAAAGCGTAGACCAACTGCCGTCCTTCGTCTTGCGTCAACTCTTGCTGCTGCACGTAGCCAAGGGCGAACTTACCAAGGATCAACTCGCTCAGCAGTCGCGGGTGAACACCCTAGTGGGCCTCCCGTTGTTTGTTCGAAGTGACGGTCCTCGCATAAAAGTTAACAACGCCGACGTGATTGCGGCTGATATTCTAGCATCGAACGGCGTAGTTCATTTGGTGAATGAGGTGATTTTGCCCGATCTGCGGGCGCTGCTGCTGGCCCCTAACGAACGGCGCATGACTACGCTTTATAAATCGCTGCTGCCCACCGAAGAGCCGCTGGTACCATCGCTTAGCCTCACGGCCTACCCCAATCCTCAGGTGCGCGAGATTGGTATCCAAGCCCAGGGCTTAGCCGGTGAAACGCTGTCCGTGGCTATTATTGATCCGCTGGGTCGCCGCGTGGCGCAGCAGGAGCTGGTGGTATCGGGTCCGCAGGATGAACTGCGGCTGGATATGTCGTCGTACGCGCCGGGTACCTACATCGTGAACGTGCAGGGTGGGGGAGTGTACAACTACGTGCGCGTGATTCGGTAAACGGGGCGAACGCTTAGAAAGTACCCCACGTAGTCTATTGAGAAAAAACCGTAGTGGCCATTCTGGCGGCTGCGGTTTTTTTATTTTAATTCTTGACCGGCTTCCCGCCAGCGCGTAATGCCGCCTTCCAGTTCGTACACTTCGGTAAAGCCCAGTTCCCGGAGCAGGGCCACGGTGGCGGTGCTGCGCCCCCCGGCCGCGCAGTACACCATCACCGGTCGCTTTTTGTTCAACTGAGCCACCTCCTCCCGAAAGCCGTCGTCCTTGAAATTGATGAGGGTGGAGTGGGGGAGGTGGCCGCTTTGGTATTCGTCGGGCGTGCGCACGTCTATAAGTTGCTCGTTGGGCAGGGCCTGGAGTTTGGTGGCAAAGTCGGTGGGCGATAGGCGTTGGATGACTACCGATGAGGAAGACGCGGCAGTACCTTTATCAACCAATGTTTTCGAGGTTGGATCTGCTGCATCCGCGGGTTGTTTTTCGGAGGTAGATTGGCAGGCTAGGTTAACGCTTACCAGGAATGTCAAAAGAAGTCTTATATACGTTTTCATAAACCGAAAAGAACGTTTATTGAACAATACGCCCTACCAAACTGGCGCGGAGCCTCCAGGCCTGTGGCCGACATAAACAGGTTCTCTGAACCCCGCTAGGCAGAAAGCACTCACACAATTACGCAAACCTACTGATCCAGCAACCGATACCGCTCCGGATGCGGGGCGGGCTGGGCTCGGGTGGGCACCCCAATATACATCACGGGCGACAAATTTTGCGCATCGGCGGCGGGCCACTGCGGTAAACCGAGACCGTTGGGGTCGCCGGTCTTGATGAAGTTCACGAAGTAGCCCTGCATGATCGCCGACACCCGGTAGTCTTCGGGTTGCCAGTCGAACACCCGGTTGGTGGGCAGGTTGCCCAGGGCGTACTCGATCTCAGCCGAGTGCACCGCTCCCGGCGGGGGTGACGGCGCGGTGACCGCTGCCCCTGCTTCCGCACTCGCCACGGCATCCTCCGCCTCAGAGGGCCGCCCCGGCGGACGCGGGCGGGTGTAGTAATAGCGGTACACGGGCTGGTCGCTCGTCTGCGTGTGCACCTGTCCCCACTTCCAGGTACCAAAACCGATGAAGCGGTCGCTGGCTAGATCGGTGGCCGACTGCATCACTTCCTCTCGAGTGGTGCCGGGATAGCGTTGGAGGATGCCCGCTGCTTGGTCGCCGTACAGCTCCTTCACTTGGGCCGCGTAGTTTTCCGGACTAGGTTCTTGGTCGCCCAGCAGCCCCTGGTAGCTGCTTTCTGCGGAGTTCCACCCCAGCAGCAGCGGAACCGGTGCCTGCTGACCGGCGGCGTAGATCGTATCGGGCGACTGGGGAAAGAAGAAGCCGTCGATGGTTACGGTGAAGCGCGGCGCGTCGGCGTGGGCGGTAGCGGCCAGTAGCGTATCGGCGGGCAAGCTCCGCAGGGCCGCCAGCGAGGGGGCGTCGACCAGCTTGGCAAACGCTTCACCGACTTGCTCGGCTTCGGCCAGCGTGATCACCCGAGAACTACCCAGTAGCGAGCCGCTTTCCCCAATCGCGCCCGCGATCAGGTCGCGCGCCAGCGGCGAGGCCATCTGCGCACTCACCGAAAACGACCCCGCCGACTCTCCGGCAATGGTCACCCGGTCCGGGTCGCCCCCGAAGGCCGCAATGTTGTCGTGCACCCACCGCAGGGCCGCCGTCTGGTCGAGCAGACCGTAGTTGCCCGACGCCCCGTGCGGCGATTCTCTCGTGAGTTCGGGATGGGCGAAGAAGCCGAACGCGCCCAGCCGGTAGTTGACCGTGAGCGTGACGATGCCCTGCCGGGCCATGCTCTCGCCGTCGTATCGATACTCCGAGCCGTCGCCCGCCACGAACCCTCCGCCGTAGAAGTAGACCAGCACCGGCAGTTTCTCATCTTCTGATTGGGCGGGCGTCCACACGTTGAGGTACAGGCAGTCTTCGCTCACCCCGTCGGAGCGAAAGTTCATGTCGCTAAAGATGAACCGTTGCATGGCCCGGGGCCCGAAGGCATCGGCCTGGCGTACGCCTTCCCAGGCTTGCACGGGTTGCGGAGCTTGCCAGCGTAACTCGCCCACGGGCGGCTGGGCAAAGGGAACGCCCCGGAAGATGCGGATGCCAGATTCGTAGATTCCTTGCAGCGTACCCGCGGTGGTTTGTACGCGCAGATTGACGGAATCGAGGCTGGGTTGGGCAAGGAGAGAAAGGGGAAAAGTAAGGAGGAGCGAGAGTAAGAATTTCATTCAGGATTGGTTTTTTCATCTAAGCTATCACATTCAGGTAGAATGTCAAAGATTAGTTTTTATCGTGGCATCAGCTGGTAGTAAGTCCTTTTGACTCATCCACTAAACGAGTGACCCGCGACACGGTTCAGCGGCGCAAAGAAGTGCTCATTAGACTGAATAGCCGAATTACCGTAGGTAACGTAACGCCCCGTGGGCAACTAGATACGCTGCTAACCGGTCGTAATTACCAGCAAATTTAGCTTCCTGCTGAAGGCATCTACCAACACTTCACTGAAACCGACGCTTACTCTCCGGATCCACCACAAAATAACCAGGAACGCGTTGATCCGGGTAAGCGTATTCGGTTTTGATGGTCATCAGGTTGGTAGGGTACCGGTCCGGTTCAACCGTGCCGCTCGCCACTTGGGCGGTGAACTTGCGCATTGCCAGTTCGGGCCCGCCGTGGCTTTGGCAGTGGTAATCGCGGTAGCCGGGGGGCATATTCTGCAAATCGTGTTCGTATATCTTCCTGAACGTCTTGCCGGAGATGCCCGTCCGATTGGCCACCAAGCGGCTGTTTAGAACCGAATTTTCGGCCAGAGCCTCTTCCAACCAGTCTTCCGAGTTGCATACCTCATCAGAAACGTTTAGGCGATACGGTTTGTAGAATGCCCGATTGAAGAGCATTTCTAGCCGGGTGGCAAAGCGTTCTACCTGAGAGTGAAACAGTTCGTGGCGATAGACCGCGTAGAGATAAAACACAATGTGCTCCCACCATTGTAGTCCTTCGTTAATCTCGCCGTGTAGCTGCGTAGCTTGCTCGATGATCAATTCAGGAAAAAGGTAGATGCCCCACGGGGTAGAAGCACTTTGGTAGAAAGCGTGCATGGGCAAGTAGCAACCAAAGGCGTCCTTGCCAAAATCGGCTACTGAACTTGCCAACTGAATACTCATGCTTCTCTCCGAAAAGTAGCGGTAGGCCTGGTAGGCAGAGAAGCTAAAGTAGTGAGAAAACACTTCCTCAAAGCGGTCTTCGTCCCAGTCGTATTGAGCCAGGGAATTCATAAATTCGTCTACGTCAACTGACCTGATCCAATCAAACTTTTCGTTAACTTCGTCATCAAAATCAATATCTACAGCGATAGCATCTTCTCGATATTCAGCTATTCTATGATGCTTATATTCACGCACCCACTCCAAAAGGGTAGAAGTGATAAACGTATTTACCGGATCGTTCCAGTCAGCGTACAACGCCTCGGGAACGTGTTGATTCAGAAAATCGAACTCATCGCGGAAGGTGCCGGTGGAGATCATAGTTGATATTTGTTAGTCTTCATACAGTTTTCTGCAACTGCAAATACCAAGCGAAGTCCCCACCAGATTATTGATCACCCTTGCTCTCAGGGTGCTGTTTAGTAGGATTTTGATACTTTTTTTGAAGTATACTATAGTCAGAGCACCTTTATTAAAGCTTGTCTGATAAGTATATCAACTTCTAGCGTTGGTAGAACCGATCTGCTTCCCACTTCGCCGGATTGTTCTCAATATAGGCTGAGATATTATGATAGCCCTGCGCATCGCGAATGATATGGTCATAGAAGGAGCGGTGCCAGGAAAAATTTGGATATCCGGCGAGATGGATTTTCTTGGAAGATGTGGTTTTATAGGCTCCCATTAATTCGGATAGCGATTTGATCTTTATCTCTGCGGCGGATGGCCCGCTGGGGGCGGATGGCCCGCGCGGTACGGGCGACTCGCGAGTCGCCCGTACGCCCCCGCCGATCGGCCACGCTCTTTCCGCAGATCCCACCCGCTCAGAATCAATCTCTAAAATCCCGTGCATGTGGTTGGGCATCACAATATGCGCATGAAGCTTCACGTAAGAATATTGCTCCGCCAGCCAAAGCCATTGCGCATCAGCAATCAAGCCATAATCATTCAGTTGCATCCGGCCATCCACCACCTGCCCAAAGCAGTGCCGCATGTGCTTCACGCAGCAGGTGATAAAGTAAAGCCGATCCGAACTATAGTCGAAACCTGCTAGCCGGGTGGGTTTTCGCTGGGGAAGCATAGAATACCTTTGCTTCCGGTAGGACAAACGCTATGCAAAAGACGGCGTGTTTAAACACATTTAGCAAGCAGACCTACGCACGTTATGTCCTCAATTATTTCATAACAAGGGTTCGCTCTGTTCTTCGGGTTAATGTTCCCCCAACCGCACTCCCGCCCGAATGGCTACCGGCAGGTTATTCTCCCGCGGCGGAATGGGGCAAGCATATTTGGGATTGTAGGCGCAGTACGGATGATAGGCTTTGTTGAAGTCGATCACGATAGTGTCGCTCTTAGGGATGGTGAGCTCCAGATAGCGGCCGCCCCCGTAGGTTTCCGTGCCGCTGGTGAGGTCGGTGAAGGGCAGCAGCAGATGGTTACGGTACTTTTCGGTAACGCGCAACTCGTGACTTTGGTAGATCAACAGCTCGTAGGTAGTGTCGCGCAAGGTGAATTGTGCTTTGCCGTACTGCTCGTAAATCGTGCGGCGGGGTCGGGAGGTGGGCATGGCGAACGGCGGTGAACCCGGAGTGCGCATGAAGCGGGCCGTCACCCGAAGCTGCGCATCAATGGGGTAAAAGGGAAGTCCACTGAAGTTCTCCCTATCATGGGGCAGCAGGGGCGAGGTTGTTGAGTCAGCATATTCCTCATTAAGTGCCTGCTGGAACGCCTCGGTGTCCCTAAAATAGTTAGCTACTGCCCCGGACTGAGCCGCCACCCACGGGCTGGTCGTCAGAGAAAGAAGAAGCACAATCAGTTTCTTCATTTTGGATAAGGTGCTGGGCAATCGCGCAAATATTTTCAAATATCGCAAAAAATACCTACCTTTGTCTAAAAATTAGGGTGTAGGTGTAGTCTACGCTGTTTTTGAAGATGCCTCTTCTAATCGCCTTCTGCGCTTCCTCCTCTTATTTTATCCCCACCCACCTAGTATTCGTACCATGCCCACTGGAAAAGTAAAATTCTTCAACGAAAGCAAAGGCTTCGGCTTCATTACCTCCGACGACACCGGCGAAGATGTGTTCGTCCATATTTCCGGGGCGATAGAGTATATCGAAAAAGACGATGAGGTTACCTACGAACTTTCCGAAGGCAAAAAAGGGCCGCAGGCTACCGAGGTGCGCCGCGTGCAGCAATAGATTTATGGGCCGAGAGTGTCTCGGACCCGTTGTTTTGTTTAACCAATTTTAATCCCTATGGCAAGACCAATCACACGAAAGGTAAAATTAAAAGATGGTTTCTACATCGCCGTTAAACCCAAGTACGGTGATCATCATCCCATTAAAATCAGTCGCCGCACCAAGCGCGAAGTCATGGCCCTGATGGACCGATACTCCCGCTTCAAAAACGTAAGCTACCTCGGCGAGGTACGCGATGGAGACTTCGTGGCGGCTTAGGCTTTCTCACATAATTTATCGGCAAGGCGTCCCGTTCATCACGAGCGGGACGCTTTTTTTTGCCATTGCACGCTTCCCTAATTTTTCGCACCTTGGTCGGTGTACCAACCTGCCTACCTGAATGATCAACCGCTCCGTCGTTGGCCTTGTTGCCGTCCTGCTGCTCACCACCTGCCAAAATAGTATACCCGAAACGCAACCCCAGTGGCTGGTTAAAGAAACTGCCCTGCTCAGCTCCTGGGCCACCGAAATAGACCCCCTAACCGTGCACCGGGCGTACCCTCGCCCGCAGTTGGTGCGCGAGCGGTGGCTCAACCTCAACGGACTGTGGGACTACGCCATCACTCCCCAGGACGGTACGCCCCCCCAGCAGTACGACGGTTCGGTGCTGGTGCCTTTTCCCGTCGAGTCGGCGCTGTCGGGCGTGCAACGGGGAGTGCAGCCCGGTCAGGAGCTCTGGTACCGTCGTAGCATTGTGATCCCGGAGAACTGGCCCCGCGAAGATATCGTACTGCACTTCGGGGCGGTCGACTGGCAAGCAACCGTGTGGGTGAACGGCCAGAAGGTGGGAGAGCACCGGGGCGGCTACACTCCCTTTAGTCTGAACATCACCTCGGCGTTGCGCAACCGCCAGAACGAGCAGGAGCTGGTGGTAGAGGTGTGGGACCCTACCGATACCGGCCGACAACCGGCGGGCAAGCAGTCACTCAATCCGCAGGGCATCTGGTACACTCCTACCACCGGCATCTGGCAAACCGTCTGGCTCGAGCCCGTACCGCCGTCGTACGTCGAGCGCCTAAAACTCTTGCCCGACGTAGACCAGGGGCAGCTTCAACTCGATGTGCGCGTAAACGACGCGTCGTCGGCAGGCCGCGTGCGGGCCATCGCGCTGGCGGCGGGCGAAGAGGTGGGGATGGCCGAAGGCGCTACCCACACTGCCCTCACCCTGTCGATCGACGAGCCAAAACTATGGTCTCCCAGTCGGCCTTTCCTCTACGACCTGCGGGTAGACCTGCTCGACGAGGCGGGAAAGGTAGTCGACCAAGTGACCAGCTACTTCGGGATGCGCAAGGTTTCCGTAGGCAAGGACCCCCAGGGGCACCCGCGCCTGTTCCTTAACAACGAACCGTACTTTATGCTGGGGCCGCTCGACCAGGGGTTTTGGCCGGGCGGACTCTACACCGCCCCGTCGGATGAGGCCCTGCGCTACGACGTGGAGATGACCAAAAAGATGGGGTTTAACATGGCCCGTAAGCACGTAAAGATTGAGCCCGCCCGCTGGTACTACTGGTGCGATAAGCTGGGGCTACTGGTGTGGCAAGATATGCCCAGCGGCGACGAGCGCGTGCGGTCCGACGGTACCGAACTGATTCGCGACGAACGCTCGGCGCGGCAGTTTGAGGCCGAACTGCAAGAAATGATCGATGCCTTCCACAACCACCCCTCTATCGTGATGTGGGTGATTTTTAACGAGGGGTGGGGGCAGTACGATACCGAGCGGCTCACCGCCTGGGCCGAGCAGTACGATTCTACCCGGCTGATCAACCCGGCCAGCGGCTGGCTCGACGTGGGGGCGGGGCGCATCAACGACATCCACCGCTACCCCGGGCCTGCTCGTCCCGAGTTGGAAGACGGTCGGGTAGCGGTGCTGGGCGAATTCGGTGGTCAGGCGCTGGCCGTAGAGAATCACCTCTGGGTGAGTAACCTCGAGAAGGCGCCGACCCACTTTAACACCTCAAAGACCCAGGCCGCCCTGCAAACGGAGTACACGGCCCTAATCCGTGCTCTGCAGCCCCTGGTAGCCGAGGGACTGGCGGCGGCGGTCTACACCCAAACCACCGACGTAGAGTCGGAGGTGAACGGACTGATGACCTACGACCGACAGCTGCTAAAGATCCCTGCCGACACCCTGCGGAAACTGCACGCACCCCTGTACGAGGTGTACTAACAAGCCCGGTCGGGGAGGGTAATGGTAAAGGTCGTTCGTTGGTTTTCGTCGGAGGTGCTGAAGGTAAGATCACCACCGTGCTGCTGCGCAATCAGGCGCGCAATATAGCTTCCCAAACCTTGCCCTTCCTCCTTGCCCTTGGTCACATTTTTCTCGAACAGGTTGTTCCGGATTTCAGTGGGTACCACCCCCTGGTTGGATAGCGTGATCTTAATCGAGTCGTCGTCCTTGCTGACTTCGATTTTTAAGGCTGCTTCGCGCGCAGACGCCTCCAGGGCGTTAACGACCAGGTTGGTGATCATCTGCTCAATGTAAAACTGGTCGGCCCGCACGTTTACCGAAGTGCCCTCGCCCTCACTAACCTCGTTGCGGTACGACACTTCGGTGTGAATACTTTTGCGCGCCGCATCGCCGCTGGCCGCCCGCAGCACCTGCCTGATGAGGGTAAGCAGGTCGAAGCACTCCTCCTGCAATGTATACTGCCCAGCCTCCATCTTAGCGAAGTCGGAACTGCTACGCACCTGCCGCTCCAGGCGCTGGGCCAGATGACTGATCAGCTTGATCCAGCGCTTGTCGTCTTCCGTAAGCGTCCGCTTGTCGAGCATCTCGCTGATCGACAAAATATTGTTGATCGGGTTGCGCAGGTCGTGCACCATCAGGTTTTGGGCAATCTCCTGAGCGGCTAGCTTACCGCCCAGCAGGTCGTTGGTCAGACGAAGGTTCTCTCGTGCCGAGGCCACGTCGGTAATATCCACCACAAAGGTGAGCTTTAGGGGATGCCCGCTGCCGGGGGCCGGTATGTAGGCGGCGTTGGCCAAGACCTGTCGCTCGACGCCGTCCTGACGCTGCACACTCCACTGCCCACTAAACTCGTGTTTGTAACTAAAGAAGTCATCGTGACGGCCCGCTAATTCGTCTTTTGCTGCGTCAGGAAGAACCATCAGAAACGACTTGCCGACCATGTCTTCTCGCTCAAAACCATACAGTTGGCAGTAGGCTTCGTTCACTTCCTCAAACTCGCGGTTTTCGTTGGTGATGCAGGCAGGAACGGGAATCAGGTAAAATAGTCCTTTGATATTGCTGTAGTCGCTTTCTGCTTGTTCCTTGAGCTTGTTAAGCTGGAATTTCTGTAGAGACTCGGGGTCTCCTTCTTTAAAGTACTTAGAAGGCTCGGAATGGGACATGATTGGGTAGAGACGAAAGGGACGTTAAGTTAAGTAGATACTTCCTGCTTCTGTGCTTGCCGCCGGTCTCGGTACACCCAGTAGATTCCGTTCACGTGGGCGCGCCAGGTGGGAAAGATGGCAATAAGCAGATTTTCTTCCAGTAGTTCTATGGCTGACAACACAATCATGGTGTAAAACAGCCAGGGAATGGGGGGCAAGAAAAAGATGGAAGTTAAAAATAGTGCCTGCACCACCGCAGCCGCCCGCGCCGAGATGGTATGGAAGCTGCTAAAGGTGCCGTAGCGCACCAGGCTAAACACCAACTGAAACCCGTACAGGCTGAGAATCACCAGGATCAACCCCAAATGCGCCTCAAAGAATGATGTCTCGAGACGATAGAAGGCCAGCACGCCCGCTGCCAGCAGAAACTCATCGGCAATAGAGTCCAGGCGCCCCCGGCGGTCCGACTCCATATTGAAGCGGCGGGCAACGAAGCCGTCCAGAGCATCGGAAGAGAAGCTAATCAGGTAGGCCAAGCCCGCAAAAACGCGCCAATCAGCAAGCACCAAGCCGACAATAAAGGGAACCGATACGAGGCGCAAAAAAGGAATCCACTCAGCAATACTGTAGCGGGGCACGTCAAAGAGTTTCTTCACAAAGTACGGTCGCAAGTGGGTTAGATCGTGGTGCTAACGGTAATTTACTAAAAAAACGATGAGTCATAAAATCTCAAAGGTAATCCGACGGTTTTTTTGGCGTCCGGCGGCGGTGTCGTTTTCCGCAATCGGGCGCTGGGCGCCGTAGCCCCGGTACGTCAGACGCTCGGCCGACACCCCGTGCGTCTTCAAGTAGTCGTGCACCGCCTGGGCCCGATTGGTCGACAGGGCTTCGTTATGGGCCGTGGTGCCTACGTTATCCGTGTGCCCGTTGATCGCTACGCGTATCGCGGGGTTTTCCATTAGGAAGGCAACCACCTTCTGCAGTTCGGGCTCCGAAGCGGGTTTGATAACGTACTTGTCGGTATCAAAGAAGATATTGCTGAGCACCGTTTCCCGGCCCTTTTCGATGGGTTCCAGGTAGACGTCCAGCGTAACCGGCTCCAGCTTATCCTGGCTGCCCGTCCCCGCGTAGTCGAAGGCCATGCTCTTAAACAAATAGTTAGACTTGTCAACGTACAGTGCGTAGTCGGCCCCTTCGGTGAGCACCATCAGGTAGCCCCCCGTTACCGAGTCGGAGGTGACGCGCGACAGGCGACGGTCTTGCGTGCGGTCTACCAGCGCTACGGTGGCGGCCAGGGGTTTTTTGGTCTGGGCGTCGTACACCGTGCCCCGCACGTAGCTGCTGCGGTGCGTTACCCGCACGGCCTCGGGTAGCTCAAAGCGGTAAATCTCACTGCGCACGCTGCGGTTGTTTTCGTTTTGTTCGTTGTTATAGTAGCCGTATCGCCCGTCGGCGGTGATAAACAGCGAAGCCTGGTCCATGGAATTATTGATCGGGTAGCCCAGGTTGCGGGGTGCTTCCCATCCCGGGCTAGATAGCCCGTCGCCGTCTTGCTCGGTCACGTACAGGTCGAAGCCGCCGAAGCCGGGCCTTCCGTTGGAGGAAAAGTACAGGGTTTCGCCGTTCACGTGGATAAAAGGTGATACCTCGTCGCGCGGCGTGTTGATGGTGGGGCCTACGTTCTGGGCGGGCCCCCAGGTGCTATCCTGCCACTCACTCACGTAAATGTCGCGCAGGCCCTGCCCGCCGGGGCGGTCCGAAACGAAGTAGAGCGTACGCCCGTCGGCCGACAAGGAAGGCTGCGAGTCCCAGCTGCGCCCGTTCACTCCGGGACCCAAACTTTCGGCACGCGACCAGCGGTCGCCGGTGCGGCGGGTGATGTACAAATCGCAACTGCCGCGCCCCCGCCGGTCTTCGCAGGCCGTAAAAATGAGCGTGCGCCCGTCGGCCGACACCGTGCAGGTGCCCTCGTTGCGGGGCGTGGTGATATTTTCCGACAGCAGCTGCGGCTCCTGCCAGCGGCCCTCGTCGTCGCGTTCGCTTACGTAAATGTCCTCGTCGTACTGCGGACTACTCCCCCGGCGGCCCGTGAAGATCATTGTCTGCTGGTCCACGGTGAGCACCGGAAAGTACTGCATGCCCAGGCGGTTCACCCCGGCCACGGCTTCGGGTTGGTAAGGCAGGGGGTTGCCGATTTCGCGTTCGGTAAACGCCACGTTGGCCAGCAGGTGGCGGGCGTCGTCGGCGATCACCTTCGGCAGGCGGGGCAGCTTGAGCAGGTCGTTGATGAGCTGCCGCGCCGCGTCGAACTCGCCGTCGCCGAAGTACAAATTGGCCAGCAGGAGGTGCCCATCGGTAAAGCGGGGATTGTCGTACTGTTCCTTTACCGCTTTCTTCAGATGGCCCTTGGCCTTGCTCGGGTCCTTCAGGGCGTAGTAGATTTTGCCCATGCGCAGGTGGGCCTCGGCAAAGTCGCCATCCTTTTTAATGGCGTAGGCCAGCAGCTCCAGCGCCGGACCGTACTGGCGGCGGATGAAAAAGTTGGTCGACTTCTCGTACGACTCGATGGCCTTCTTCGATTTGGTGGAGTAGGCCGCCGAGCGTTGCGCCGCCACGTTGCCAACCAGAGCGACGCTAAACAGTAGCAGGAAAACGTTACGAATGAGCATGGGCATCTAATTGCTGATGCAACATAAAAAGGATAAAAACAGTGCCAAGGCCCCAGGTATCCGGGATCAACTGGCACTTGGGTGGGGGCCAAGGTTACCAGATTAGCCGGTCTATAAAAACGAAATGACTCCAAAAACTTGCCCCTTCCCCCCAAAATGGACTTGCGGCACAGGATATGTTGTATCTTAAGGCTCAACCAACGACCCGTACCGGTGAAAAAAATCGTTCTCTTTTATATCCTCGGCGGCAGCCTGCTAGTAGTGGCTTGTTCCTCCCAACCCGAACAGCTCATTCCGGAGCTTCCCGCCTTTGACGAAGACAACTATTACACCTACGCGCTCACGGCGGTCGACGAGGTCATCGAGCGGGATCCCGATAATGCTGAGGCGCTGGGCCAGCGGGCCGAGCTGTTGCTGCGTCAGGGACAAACCAACCGGGCGCTCGACTGCATCCGGCAAGCAATCAGTCACAACGGCGAAGAGCCTCGCTACCGCCTGACCTACGCGCGGGCGCTGCTGCGCCAGGGCAAAAACCGAGACGCTTTCCGGGAGGCCCGCCGGGCGATCAACCGCAGTGGGCCGTCGGTAGCGCTGTACGAAACCCTGGCCGAGGCCAGCCTCAGCAGCAACTACTACGACGATGCCGTACGCTACAGCGACAGCGCCATTGCCTGGTCGCCTCACAACGCCCAAAACTACCTGCGCAAGGGGCAGGCCGCCGCCCGCCTCCGTAACGCGGCGGTGGCCGAGTCCACCCTGCTCCGCGCCCGCTCGCTGGGAGCCGACCGCACCGAGGTATACAGCACCCTGATCACCATGTACGTAGAAACCGAGCAGTACTCCCGGGCGCGCCGCTACATGCGCAAGATGCTCTCCGAGGGGCCGGTGGATAATCAGGTGCGCCTGCAACAGGCCCGCATCCTGCGCATGACCGACCGGGCCGACAGCGCCCGGGTGATCCTGAACCAACTGCGGCACGACCGTACGCTCAACCGCACGCTGGTCGATCAGGAGCTGATGGAAGTGCACTACCAGGACCGCGGCTACGACTCGGCCCTGTACTACGCGCGGCGCGTGATGGAGCAGCAGCCCGAAGACAAGTCGGTGATGCTGATGGCTGCCCGCAGTCACGACCGCAACCGCGACTACCAGCCCGCCATCCGGCAGTACGAAGCCATCATCCGCCTCGACTCGTTGCAGCAGGCCGACCTGCACCAGGAGGCGGCGCAGGAGCTAGACCGCCTTCGCCGGAAGGTGACCTACCTGTGGAAGCGCAAGCAGGAAGAAGAATTTGAGAAGCTAAAGCAGCTGACGCCCATCCGGCGGGTGGCCCCGGAGGAGACGATCATCAAAGCCCTACCGGAGCCGGGAATCTAAGCCCAGAAATTCCGAATGAGGGAGTAATACCGTAACTTCGCCCTCGTATGGACAATAACATCACAATCACCCTGCCCGACGGGAGTCGGCGGGAGTACCCCCGCGGCAGTACCGGACTCGACATCGCCCGTAGCATTAGTGAAGGACTGGCCCGCAACGTGCTGGCCGCCAAGGTGAACGGCGAGGTGCGGGACGCTACCCGGCCCGTAGAGCACGACGCCACCGTGCAGCTGCTCACCTGGAACGACGACGAGGGCAAGGCTACCTTCTGGCATTCTTCGGCCCACCTGCTGGCCGAAGCCTTACAAGAACTGTATCCCGGTGTGAAGTTCGGCATCGGTCCGGCCATTGCGGCTGGGTTTTACTACGATGTAGACCTGGGCGAGCACGCGCTGGGGGCTGATGATCTTCCGCTGATTGAGGCAAAGATGACCGAGCTGGCCCGGAAAAAGAATTCCTACGAGCGGCAGCCGGTTGCCAAGGCCGAAGCGCTGGACTACTACACCCGCAAGGGCGACGAGTACAAGCTCGACCTGCTGCAGGACCTGGACGATGGCACCATCACCTTCTACCGGCAGGGTGACTTTACCGATTTGTGTCGCGGGCCGCACCTGCCGGATACCGGTTTTATCAAGGCCATCAAGCTCACTAACGTGGCGGGAGCGTACTGGCGGGGCAACGAGAAGGGCCCTCAACTGACCCGCATCTACGGCGTTACCTTTCCGAAGCAAAAGGAGCTCAAGGAGTATCTGGAGCGGATAGAGCAGGCCAAGCTGCGCGACCACCGCAAGCTGGGGCGCGAACTGGAGCTGTTTACGTTCTCGGAAAACGTGGGTGCCGGACTGCCGCTGTGGCTGCCCAAGGGCGTGATCTTGCGCGAGCGGCTGGAGAATTTTTTGAAGAAGGCGCAGCAGAAAGCGGGCTACCAACCGGTGATCACCCCGCACATCGGCCACAAGCAGCTGTACGTGACCTCGGGCCACTACGAAAAGTACGGCGAAGACTCGTTTCAGCCGATTAAGACGCCCAGCGCCGATGAGGAATTTCTGCTCAAGCCGATGAACTGCCCGCACCACTGCGAGATTTACAAGAGCAAGCCGCACTCGTACAAAGAGCTGCCCATCCGCTACGCGGAGTTTGGCACGGTGTACCGCTACGAGCAGAGCGGCGAGCTGCACGGCCTCACCCGCGTGCGGGGTTTCACCCAAGACGATGCCCACATATTTTGTCGGCCCGACCAGCTAAGGGAAGAGTTTCGCAAGGTAATTGACCTGGTGATGTTAGTATTCAATGCACTGGGCTTCGACGATTTCCAGGCCCAAATCTCGTTGCGTGATCCGGAGAACCGCTCGAAGTACATCGGCACCGACGAAACCTGGGAGTTGTCGGAGCAAGCCATCCTCATTGCGGTGGAAGGCCAGAATCTGAATACCGTGATCGCCCACGGCGAAGCGGCCTTCTACGGACCCAAGCTCGATTTTATGGTGAACGACGCGCTGGGGCGGCAGTGGCAACTGGGCACCATCCAGGTGGATTATAATTTGCCCGAGCGCTTTGATCTGACCTACATCGGGGCCGACAACCAGCGGCACCGTCCGGTGATGATCCACCGGGCTCCCTTCGGCTCCATGGAACGTTTTGTGGCGATCTTGCTGGAGCACACCGGGGGCAACCTGCCGCTGTGGCTATCGCCCGAGCAGGTGGTGGTGCTGCCCATCTCCGAGAAGTTCGCCGACTACGCCGATGTGGTGATGAGCGATTTGGAAGAGCAGGACATCCGCGGGTACGTAGACCACCGCGATGAGAAGATCGGACGCAAAATCCGGGATGCGGAGGTTACTAAAATTCCGTTTATGCTGGTGGTGGGGGAGAAGGAGCAGGAAGCCCAGGCGGTGTCGGTTCGCAAGCACGGGGAAGGCGACGTAGGCAGTATGGGCAGCGATGCGTTCGTAAAGTACTTTCAGGAGATGATTGACAGTCGATAGTCGACAGTCCATAGTCGACAGTCGATAGCGGCTATGGACTATCGACTATCGACCGTGGACTATCAACCGTGGACTATCGACATTCTAAAACTTTTTACCCGATTAATTTGTACAATAAGTACCGAACGGGGTTGATGCCAATTAAATAATTGCGATATTTGCCGTTCTGAACCATTAATCATTAAACGCCAAGAACTATTAGCAAATTTAGAAGACGAGGAGGGTACGTTCGACGTGAAGAACCCTACAAGGTTAACCAAAGAATACGAGCCCCCTTTGTGCGGGTGGTAGGCGAAAATGCCGACAACGAAATCCACGACGTCAAGGAGGCCATTAAGATGGCACAGGACCAAAGCCTTGATCTGGTCGAAATCTCTCCGTCCGCCGATCCGCCCGTCTGTAAAATTATAGACTACTCTAAGTTTAAGTACGAGCAGAAAAAGAAGCAAAAGGAGATCAAGGCCAAGGCGCAGAAGACCGTCATCAAGGAGATACGCTTCGGGCCCAACACCGATGATCACGACTTTAACTTCAAGCTGAAGCACGCCGAAGGCTTCCTCAAGGAAGGGGCCAAGGTAAAGGCGTACGTTCACTTTGTGGGCCGGTCTATCGTTTTTAAAGAGCGGGGCGAAATGCTGCTGCTTCGCTTTGCGCAGGAGCTTGAAGAGTACGGCAAGGTAGAAGAACTGCCCAAGCTAATCGGCAAGCGAATGACGGTGATGATGGCCCCGAAGCCGCAGAAGCAGAAGAAAGCGAGTACCTAGTTTGAAAATGTGTATACTGAGTGGTGTTGAAGATGAACCGAAGGGTTGATCATCAGCACTTTTTTATTTCTATAACGATTATAAGTCATGCCTAAAGCAAAAACGAAGTCCGGCGCCAAGAAGCGGTTTAAACTAACCGGCACCGGTAAGATCAAGCGCAAGCACGCCTTTAAGAGCCACATCCTTACCAAAAAAGGAACGAAGCAGAAGCGCGCGCTTACCCATATGGGGCTCGTCCACGATGCCGACAAGGACCGTGTAAAGAAGATGCTCAACATATAAGGATGGATGGTAGAATGGTTTAGGGTACAAGGTGTGAAACTTTTGTTTGTCCGTTTCGCACCTTACTCTCTCTTACCATCTGCCTTTTATCCCCCCTGGTTTAAGTTCAACCCGAGTTTTGGCCTACAAGCATCGAATGTTTCGGTCGCCAACGCTCAAAAACAATTATTAAAATGCCCAGATCAGTAAACAGTGTCGCTTCCCGCGCGAAGCGCAAGAAAATTCTCAAGCAAGCCAAAGGCTACTGGGGTCGCCGTAGCAACGTATGGACGGTCGCCAAAAATGCGGTCGAAAAAGGCCAGGTGTACGCCTACCGCGATCGCCGTCAGAAGAAGCGTGAGTTCCGCAAACTGTGGATTCAGCGCATCAACGCCGGTGCCCGGCAGCACGGCCTATCGTACTCCCAATTCATGGGGGCGCTAAAAACCGCCGGTATCGACCTTGACCGCAAGGTGCTGGCCGACTTGGCCATGAACGAACCGGCTGCCTTTCAGGCGGTGGTCGAGAAAGTTAAGTAGCCACTTGGCACCCAAAATAAACCGAAGCCTTCGCCTCCGCGAGGGCTTTTTTACTTAACGGCGGGCACGTACACCACCTGCTTGGTCGTAAAAAATTCTTCGGCGAAGTAGTCCGACAGGGCGTACTGCCGGTAGGGCACACCGGCTTCGGCCAGTTCGTCGGTAAGGTCGCCCCCCTTGAGGCAGATCAGTCCGTTCGGCAACTCGTGCCGCGAAACCGGCAGTAGCTTCTTGCGCGTCCAGGCGTGCAAGAGTCCCAGACGCGCCACCGCGCGGGTAACGATAAAGTCGAAAGAGCCCTTGACTTTTTCGGCCCGCTGCTGGGTGGCTACCACGTTTTCAAGCCCCAGCGCATCGGCTACCTCTTGCACCACCCTAATCTTCTTACCAATAGAATCTACCAGCCGAAACTGCGTCTGCGGAAACATGATGGCCAGCGGAATGCCAGGAAAGCCACCGCCCGTGCCAACGTCCAGCACCCGCGACTCAGGCAGGAAAGAAACCACCCGAGCAATAGCCAGTGAGTGCAGCACGTGCCGCTCGTAGAAGTTGTCCAGGTCGCGCCGCGAGATAACGTTGATCCGCTGGTTCCACGACTGGTACAAGGGAAGTAACTCGCTCAACTGACCCCGCTGCTGCTCATCAAGATCAGGAAAATACGAGTATACAAGAGCGAACTGCGCGGGAGGAAGGGGCAAGGGAAAGGATGTTTTCAGTAGTTTCGGCTATTCGGATAATCACCGAATAACGTCATGGGGAAGGTCTACGGTAATCGTAGTGCCTTTTTCGGCCGAAGTATCGAAGGATATCTCTCCGTCGTGAACGTCGGTAATTAGCTTGGCAATGTAGGTGCCCAACCCGGTGCCGCTCTCCTTGCCCGACGTCACAAACTTATCGAAGAAAGAATCCCGAATATCCTCACCAATCACCCCCTTGTTGTGGATGCTGATGCTTAGGCTATCCTGGGTACTGACGTTGATGAGCACCACGGATTGTTCGGGCGAAGCCTCGATAGCGTTGCCGATCAGGTTAGCAAACAAGCGTTCTATGTAGGGTTTATCGGCAGCGATCGGTAACGTTTGTTCCGAATAATCGGCGGAGTCTCCCTCAAAGCGAGTTTCAACCTCAACCTTACGATGCTTCCTCTCTCTGGCGTAGGTCTGCGTCTGCGTAAGCAAAGCCTGCAGCAGATCAAATTCACTGCAATTAAGCTCGTAATTGCCCTGCTCCATTTTTTGAATGTCGCCCGATGTTTGGAGCATATTCAGGGTGCGCCTACTTAGCTTGTGAATCAGCTCGATCCACTGCTGTTGCTTGTCGCTAAGTTGGGTATCCTGAAGAAGTTCGGCAAGCTGCGAAATGTTAGCCAGGTTGTTACGCAGGTCGTGGTTGGCGATGTGACTCGATAGTTCCTGGGCCTCCATTTCACGTCCCAACATCTCGACGGTGGCGCTCAGGTGATCGATAGCCGCGTGCGCATCGGTGATGTCTACCACGAAGGTCATCTTGTACGGCCCCTCGCTTCCGCTGCGCTCGACCAGGGCGGCGTTCGCCTGGATCCTAAATTGCTCGCCATTTTTACGTTGCACCTCCCACATGCCTTCTACCTCATTCTTATCAACCATAAACTTGTCGTGCCGACCGACCATGTCTTCTTTTTGTCCGTCGGGCACCACCATGGTGAAGGGTTGTCCGATAAGCTCATCGGACTCGTATCCGTAAATCTCGGTGTAGCGGGAGTTGACGAAGTCAAAGATACCATCTTCGTCGGTGAGGCACACGCCAATGGGAAGGGCCTTCAAAATATCTTTGGGAACCCCATCCTGCTTCTCCGCTGCTTCTTTAATTTCTTTTAATTCTTCTTTCCGAGCGTCAGCCTGGTTAGCCATAGGTATATAAAGTGGGATGAAAGTTAAAAAAGTAGCTTACGATGCGATTAGTTCCTTACCTTAAATATGTTCTTTCTTGTTCTTCACCAGCTCGTACATCAGCTCGCGGGCGCGGTGCAGCTGGGCCTTTACGGTACCCAGGGGGGCGTCTAGCTCCTTGGCAATCTCGTCGTACGAGAACTCTTGGAAGTAGCGCAACTTTACCAGTCGCTGGTACTTGGGGGGCAGCTTGGTCACAAAAGCGCGTACCAGTTCTTTCTTCTGCTCGTTGATTGCCACCTCCTGCGGATCAAGGTTACTGTCTTCCACGTCGATGTTCACCGAGTCTCCGTTGTCGTCTTTAAACGAAGTATTCAGACTCAGCGTCTCCAGCTTCTTCTTGCGGATAAAGTCGATGGCATTGTTAGTGGCAATGCGGAACAGCCAGGTGCTAAAGGTATAATCCTTTTTAAAGCGGTGCAGACTCTTAAACGCTTTGGCGAAGGCTTCGATGGTGAGGTCTTCGGCATCGTCAACGTTGCGCACCATCTTAAGCACCATATGATACACCGGCTTTTTGTAGCGACGCATCAGCTCAGCGTAGGCCTGCTCATCGTTCTGCCGGGTGGCTTCGTCGATAAGCCGAAAGTCTTCCAGCGCTTTTTTTGAAAACTCTTTCTTTAGTTCTTCCATGAGATGTTCGTTGTAGCAAACGCCCGCGTTCCGATCGCTATATAGTAGATAACGTGAAGAAAATCCAATATTGGCAACAGCGCTAGGTTTATTGGATGGTGAAGGCGGCGACCCGCCGTACGAAGTACCGCCGCTAATATAAGCCATCTAAACAGAAACAAACCGACAATCACGGGCCAATTGTCACCTAGCACCAGGAGCAAAGTTCCGGCCAGCCATACCAATACGGTGCTGAGCGAGAGCGCCCCCAGCCACAATTGATCGCGAAAGCAGTAGTGCTGACTGGTGTGCAGGTGTCGGGTTTTCTGGTGAAAGTAGTCGCGCAGGTTAGTCTTCGGTAGCGAGTAGACCAGCGTTTCGGGGGTAACCACCACCGCCGTGTTTGATTGCCGGGCGTGCTGGTTTACCCACAAGTCATCGTCGCCCCCGACCACCTGTTGGTGATTCTTGAACCCACTGCCTTGTTCAAAAAACGTTTTTTGGTAGGCTAAGTTCCTTCCTACTCCCATGTACGGACGTCCGGCTAGCGCCCTACCCAGGTACAACAGTCCCGTATGCAGCGTTTCGTAGCCAATGAATTTATTTAGCAAACCCGGTTTCCGGAAGTAGGGTGAGTAGCCCAGAACTACCTGAATAGGTCTTTGCAAGGAAGAAACCATTTGGGCGAGCCAGTGTACGCTGGCCGGACGGCAGTCGGCGTCGGTAAGCACCAAGCGGTTGTAGCGGGCGGTTTGGATAGCGCGCTGCAGGGCGTATTTTTTAGGTTGAATACCCGGGAGGCGCTCATCGATAGTTACTACCGTGAGTTGGGGGTAAAGCCTTTGTTGTTCTTGCAAAAAGGTGCGAGTACCGTCGCTAGAGGAGTCGTCGGCCACCACTACCTCAAAGCGGGGATGCTGTTGCTCAAAAAGCAGAGGAAGCAAAGCTACGAGGTTCGAGTACTCGTTGCGGGCGCAAACAATCACCGAAGCGCCCGGGTCTGAGGGCGGTATTTTCACCGCAGAACCTTCCGGAAGCGCGTAACCGTAGAGCGCGTATCCAACAGAGGTATACAGTAGCACCGCGAACGCAATGCTCCCCCCAAATAGTATCCACAGCGATAGTTGTAGGATCATTTACTGAAAATTAGCCGAGGAGCGCGCCCGTGCATTATTATTGCGGGGCGATCAGTAGATTAAACCAGCTACCCTCGAACAAAAGTACGGTCTATCTACGTTGTCGTACCAAAGGAAGAAAATTTTAACCCCGTGACCATCGACTTCTTCTTCGCTGCCATTATCGTTCTGTTCGTGCAGTACACCGCGGTGTTTCTGTTTATTAAGTTCAGTCCGCGCCGCCCGGCGGAGCAGTCGGTGGGCTTTTACGCCCTGGCTGCGGTGGTAGGTACGGTAGGCTTTAGCCTTATTTTTAGCCTGTACAAGTGGTACTTTGGTTTCACCTTTGTGAGCTTGGACTACGAGTTCGCCCGTAACTGCTTGGGGTTGATTACCTTTCTGATGATCGGCAAGATCTACGGCCTGATGCCCCTCGAGTTTATGATTCGTAATCTGCAGTAGGTGTTTAGTCGATAGTCCATAGTCGACAGTCCACAGTAGATAGTCGATAGTCCATAGCGAAAAGCGCAAGTAGCTGTCGACCATTGACCGTCGACTATGGACTATATCACTTCCCACATTGCATCGATGGTCTGCTGTAGTTCATCCCACCCGATGATGAGGGCGGGCACCAGCCGGATCGTATCGCCGCCCACCGCGCTAGCGATCACCTGCTTCTCGATCAGTCGGTCCACCACCGGGCGGGCGGGTTGGCTCAGCTGTACGCCGAGCATCAGGCCCCTTCCGCTCACTCCCTGCACCGACGGAGCTTCCGGCATCTTCTTTTTCATGTACGCAATCGCTCGTTCGCCCAGGTCGCGGGCGCGGTCGGCCAGCCGTTCCTCTTCGATGACCTCTAGCGTAGCCAGCGCCGCCGCGCAGGCCAGCGGGTTGCCCCCAAAGGTAGTGCCGTGGTCACCCTTGTCTAGCGCCTCGGTAATGCGATTCTGGGCCAAGGTAGCGCCGATGGGCACGCCGCTGCCCAGGGCCTTGGCCAGGGTAACTACGTCGGGCTTCACCCCGGCCTGCTCGTAGGCAAACAGGCTACCCGTTCGCGCCATCCCGCACTGAATCTCATCAAAGATCAGCACCATGTTGTTTTCGTCGCACAACTGCCGCAGCCCCCGCAGAAACTCAGCACTAGCCACCCGAATGCCCCCTTCCCACTGCACCGGCTCCACCAGGATGGCTGTGGTTTGCTCGGTGACGAGCGACCGTACTCCTTCCAAATCGTTGTAGGGAGCGCGAACGAACCCGGCCGGAATGGGAGCGAAGCCCTGTTGGTACTTGTCTTTTCCGGCGGCGGTAGTAGCCAGGGTACGACCGTGAAAACATCCTTCCATCGAGATAATGGTGCCGTCTTTTCCGTGCCTGCTGCCGTACTTACGCGCCAGCTTCACCGCCGCCTCTACCGCTTCGGCTCCCGAGTTGCTCAGAAACACCCGTTCCAATCCCGACCGCTGCGCCAGCAGTTGGGTAAGTTGCATCTGGGGTTCGGTAATAAACAGGTTAGAAACGTGCATCAGCTTAGCGGCCTGCGTCTGGATGGCGCGCACCACCTTCGGGTGGCAGTGTCCCACGCTGGTCACGGCGATGCCCGCCAGCAGGTCGATGTAGGGGCGCCCCTCGGTGTCCCACACCCGCGATCCTTCGCCCCGCACCAGCGCAATCGGGTAGCGGTTGAACAACGGCCAGTAGTAGTTCTGGTCGATAGCTTGCAGAGAAGGCAGGTTATTCATGGTGTGAGATTGGTTAGCGGTGCAAGGTAGTGGATTAAAATCTATTGCGTACGGGATGGCTTTCTAAATGGCTAGGCACTAAATATTAGCGGTGGACATCTAAACGAAAGTGACAAGTGACAAGTGACAAGTGACAAGTGACAATTTCAAGGAGCTAGACGCTCAATGACCCAGGTATTGTCATCTTGTTGCTGGTAGCGCAGGCGGTCGTGCAGACGACTCGGGCGACCCTGCCAAAACTCCAGGCGGCGGGCCCGTAGCGCGAAGCCACCCCAGTGCGGAGGGCGGGGAATGGGCTGGTCGGCGTACTGCTGGGTTAATGCTTGTTGCCGCTGCTCAAGCACCGATCGGTCAGCGATCACCTCACTCTGCGGTGACACCCAGGCGCCCAGCTGGCTGCCGCGCGGCCGACTCTGGAAGTACGCAGCAGACTGTTCGTCGCTCAGCTGACTAACCGCTCCTTCAATGCGTACCTGTCGCTCCAGTTCGGGCCAGAAGAAGGTGAGCGCGGCGTAGGGGTGGTGCTGAAGGTGCTGTCCCTTTTCGCTACGGTAGTTGGTGAAGAACCGAAAGCTTCCGGCCTCGATGCCCTTGAGCAGTACCACCCGGCCCGAAGGGTGCCCGTCGGCCGACACGGTGGCCAGGTGCATGGCGTTGGGCTCGTGGATTTGCGCGCGCTGCGCCTCAGCAAACCACTCCTGAAACTGCGCGATGGGATCGGGCAGCACGTCCGAACGATCAAGGGATCGCTGGGAATATTCCTGACGAAGGTCGGCTAGGGTAGTATCCATGGTGCAGCACGAAGGTAGAAAAGTTGAGGTAAAGAGTGGTGTTGTCGCGGAATATTTTGATTGCATTTGATGTACATATTCTTGCTTGTGCCATGACTTTAGAATAATATTACAAAGGATATGGATAGGTTGATAGGTACCTCTGGATTAAGTGTAACGAGTTGTTAAGACCTATTTGATATAATAAATATAACCGAGATACGTCCGTTGTCCAATTGTTGGTGGCTATAGAAACTGAAAAATGAGATTTGATAAACCAGCATATCCTACTGTTTACTTTAGCGACAAAATTTGGGTCAAGTGTCCAAGTTGTGAACGGAGTGGTTTAATAACTACTGATTTAGGAAAATATACCATACCCTTCCCCTACGAGCATCAATCAGTTCTTATCTGCGACAAGTGTGGATATAGGAAAGAAGGTAAACAGGAATGGTTCGGATACTATCAAGGCTTTGTTGGAAGGGGTTGTTCATTCTGTGGAAGCCACATATCATTTACTAGTCAGCCAACCAAGCAGCAATTCCAATCGAAAATGATTGAATGTGGTGTATGTAAAAACGAAAATGAATATTCAATCAATTGGTATAGATACAATGAGAATAAGCCAACCGATCCATTTTTCGGATTGGAAGTATGGTTACAAACCGATGTGAAAGGCAATATCCTGTGGGTTTACAATCTTGATCATCTCAATTATCTTAAAGAGTATGTTTCAGCTAAGTTGAGGGAAGACGATGGTAGACATAAATATTCAATGATATCAAATCTGCCTCAATGGATCAAATCATCGAAAAACCGCGATTTAATATTGAAGAAATTATCACGGCTAGAAAAAGACTTGATTATGTGAATACGGCACACAACAACGCTCAGCCCTCACCCCTCACCCTAGCAAAATTGAAGCTCGTACGTTAGTTGCTCCAAGTAGCTAAAATGATAAACGAAAGTAAAACAGCAAACAAGTCGGGCGAGGGATGCCCTAGGCGTCACGATCATAAATCACTGTACTGAAATGAAAAAATTATCCACTACCCTAATTCTATCGCCCCTTCTTTTCCTTCTCTCATCGCACGAACTATTCCTTAGGGCTGATAGCTATTTTTTTGAGAAAAATAGCTTAGTCGAACTCAGCCTCGTCAATGGAACATTCGACGAAGGTGAAAACGTAATAACCAGAGATAGGATTATCAACGCAAAAGTGCTTGGCCCGAATTATGATTTTAAACCCTCAGCAGAAAATTACTACGACAAAGATGAAACCACCATTCTAAAATTTAAGACAGGCAACGCTGGTACCTACGTAGCGGGGGTTTCAACCAAACCCAGCGTTATCGAGCTCAGCGGCAAAGACTTTACTGCTTACCTGGAGCACGAAGGTTTGACTGAGGTGATGTCAGATAGAAAAACTGAAGGGATTTCTCATCAAGCTGCTCACGAAAAATATTCTAAACACGTAAAAGCCTTAATTCAGGTTGACGAAAGAAGAACTGACAACTTTTCGACGCAGCTAGACTACCCAATAGAGTTCATCCCACTTAAAAATCCCTATAAGCTTTCAGTTGAAGACACCATGTCATTCAAACTTTTGTATCGGGGTGAACCGCTTAGTAATCAGACGGTGCACGTTAGCTCGCGTAAGAACCTTAGTGAGAAAGATACCGAAGAGACTTCACTCAGAACAAATAAAAGGGGAGAAGTTAGTTTTACAATCGGCAACAAAGGGCGCTGGTATATTGCCACTATTCATATGCTTGAAAGCGGTGATGAAGATATTGACTACGAATCAAACTGGGCAACGCTGACTTTTGAAGTAAAATAGCTTAACAGTGTGTAACAAGCCTTGTTAAACGCCCGTTATACCGGTTCCACAATCACTGCCTATGAGAAACTTCTTAATGGCACTGCTACTGTTTACTGCTGCCCCTCTGACGGCGCAAGATACCGTCCGCCACGTCGGTGAGTTTCCCGAATCGCGCTACCAGGGTGGTCCTTCGGCGTTCTATAAAACACTAGGGGAAACGCTTAGCTATCCGCCCACTGCCCACCGAACCGCCCGGGTGGGTACCAGCATTGTGTCTCTTACGCTTTCACCCGAAGGCACCTTTGCCCAACTTGAAATTATCAATCCCTTAGGCAAAGGCATCGATGAGGATATTCTGCAAACCTTCCGGAAGAATGAGAACCAGTGGCTGCCGCAGCCCGATGCCAGTCCGATCCGGATGTACTTTGTTATTACCTATATGATCAACAGCCAGTCATTTTACAGAGTGGCCCCCGACCCCGCCTTCTTCCAAGAGGAGATAACCGTGCGTGCTGTCATTAGAGGTCATTCTGTACAGCGCTCCCACAAGAAACTCATTAATAAACTACACAAACTCCGAGAAAAGAAGCGGTTTAAGAAAGCACTCAAGGTGGCCGATGAACTCATCCGGCGCGACCCGCTCAATAGCCAGTGGTACCTGCGAAGAAGCAACATTAATGATGCTCTGGACAACCGGGTGGCGGTCTGTCAAGACCTTACAAAGCTTCGTTACTTCCTAAAGGTGCCCATCACCGACACCCTGCTACTGCAGTACTGCGAATGAAATCTAAGATTAATCGGTACTCAATAACAACGCAGAAGAGAAGCGCTGAACTTAGCGTACTGCATTCAATCCTTGCCCCCCATCAACGATTCCACATCGCGGGGCACCGTAAGCTTTTCATCACGCTGATCGTCTACTTGTGCATCCACGGTGGCCGTATCCACGGAAGGATCGTCCTCTTCGTCTAGGTCTTCCCACTTCTCAAAGGTGAGCTCGTCGAACAGTTCGCCTACTTCTTCTTTAGGCTTCACAATCAGCGCGATCGTCATAATGATGCTGGTTACCAGCACCGTGCTGAGCAGAATGCCCGAGTTAAATTGTTCGGTAGTAAGCTCTAGCGGAATGGCAAAGAAGAGCAAAATGGTGATTAGGCCCCGCGGTGCTACCCACAGTTCCGGAATGATCTGGCGCAGCAGCACCGCCTTGAGGCACACCCACCGGATCACGTACATGGCCACCACAATGGCCAGACTGATCAGCAGCGTATCCCGGTCCAGCAGCGTGGTCAGATCCAATGTCATACCAAACACCACAAAGAAAAAGGTGCGCACCACGAAAGCCGACTCAATGGTAACCAGGTGAAACTCCTCAATGGTTTTATCAATCACCGTCTCGTTGATAAACCGACGGTAGCGGCCCCGGAAGAACAACAGGTAGTTATTGAGCATCAGTCCGAAGATGAGAATGATGACCAGCGATGACAGGTGAAACAACTTGCCTACCGAGTAGAGCAGCACCAGCACGGCAATCAGCAGAAACAACTTCACCTGGGCACTCAGTTGCTGGAAGAGCCACACCAGCAGGTAGCCCAGCACCAGCGAGAGCACCACCGTAATGGTAATGTTGCTAAACACGTCGGTAACCACCGTGCCCACCCGCTGCGCCTCCAGGTTGCCGATCAGAAAGTAGAAGTACATGATGCCCAGAATATCCGAAAACGTACTCTCGTAGATTAGAAACTCCCGCTTATGCTCCGACAGTCCCGCTACGCTCGGAATGATGATGGCGCTGCTCATCACCGACAGGGGTACCGCGTACACCAGCGAGGTCAGGAAGTCGTCGATCACGAAGTAGTTGAGCAGGTAGGCGATCGCCAGCGAGGTGAGCACCAGCGCGGCCAGGGCAATACCCAGCGACTTGTACACCAGCGGTAGCTTCTCGCGCGACAACTTAAGGTCTAACGCCGCTTCCAGCACAATCATGATCAGCCCAAAGATGCCCAGCACCTCCAGAATCTGAAACAGCACCGAGCCAATGTTTATTTCCAGTGCCCGCAGCCCGTACTGCACCCCAATGCCGAGTCCAATCAGCAGCAGCACGCTAGGTATATTGGTGCGTGCCGAAATAATTGAGAACGCGTAGGACAGAATAATCACCATGCAGATGACAATAGCGAATACGTAGGGATCAAAGTCAGTCATAGGGTTATTCGTTGGCGGTGGCGTATACGTGTCGCAGGTGGCTCTCGATGAGCAGGGCGTGGCGGGCGTTCAAGCTGTATACCCGCAAGTTAAAGGTGTGGAAGCGCTCGTCGTCCGACTCCCACTGCACCAGCGGTGCCCGCCGGGCTGAGGCCCACGGAAGCTGCAGCACCTGGTGGCGTAGCGTATCCATCCAGGCACTTTTCGACTGCGTCGTGGGCACCCGCAGCAGAAAGTTAAAGGGCTCTACCACCTCCGACAACTCACTGCGCGATACTGCTTCGTTGATGAGCTGGGTGTAGGGAATCTTTACCCGCTCGCCCGCCGACTCCAGCACCAGCGAGGTGATGCCCAGGCGCAGCAAGCGACCCGAACGGTTGGTAGGAGCGTCGGGACTACCCACCCGCACCCACTGGTTGGTCTTGAGGTTGTGCTGCAGCTTAAAGATGATTCCCGCCACCACGTCGCGCAGCAGAAACCAGGTGAGCAAGCCCATCCCCAAAAAGGCAATGCCCACCGTAAAGTAGGCGTACACCGCCGGGTGGTGCACCAACTGACGAACCACCCAGAAGAGCCAGCCGGTCCACACCAGCAGCTCAACTCCCATCAGCAGGTAACTAAGCCGTAGCCAAAACAGCTGCCGCCGCCGCAGTGGTTTAAGCAACCAGTGCAGTACCCGAAAGGTGAGAGCAATGGCCAGGGCCGCCAGTAGGATGATAAGCACCGTCATAAGATTTCTTGTTCTTTGAGCACGTTGATCAGGTGAATTTCAGTGTACGCGTTGAGTTGGTACACCCCGGTCCCCTTCTCTACCAGCAGTCCGGCCCGCAGCAGGTCCTGGAGCAACTCACGCACCTGGGCCATATCAGCGTAGAGCACGCGGCGCAGGCGCGGTAGCGATAGCCGCTTGTGCAGCAGAAACTGAATGATCATCATCACCCAGTCGTCGGGCAGGGTGCGCAGGGCGTCGTAGTCCGGCGGCTTGGGCACCCGCAGGTGCACCTGCTTGCCGCTTACCTTGTCGATCGACGACAGCCAAGCGCCCAACGCTACCCCGGGATTGCCACCCGAGTAGTCGAAGAAGGCGTTGAAGAATCGCACCTTGTTCCACTCCGACAGCCGCTCTTCCTCCCGTCCGTCGCGCAAGAAGGTGAGTCCGCCCGACCAGTGGCGCAGCAGCACCAGCCGCTCGATCTCCTCGGTGCTGAAGGGGCGGTAAGGAATCACGTTCAGGAAGTAGTCGCCGATGGGGTGGGTGAGGTTAATGAGGTGGTAGGCGGTGGGATTCATGTTCACGATAAACAGGCAGCGCTTGCTGTGCTCGTTGATGAGTCGCATCAGTTCTTCTACCATCACCATGCCTTCGGCACTGCGCTCCCACCACAGTTCCAGGTCGTTGATGATGAGCACACTGTCGGTCGGGAGCGCCCGGATGATCTGGTCGGGCGTGCCGTCCTGACCGGTGGCCTGCCGCAGCGCGCGGGTAAAGTCGCTGATGCGGGCCGACCCCGCCCGGGTGGGATACACCGGAAACACCCGGTCGGTCTTGCGGGTGTAGCGCCGGGCCATGCGCCACGACAGCGCGGTCTTGCCGCAGTTGCGCTCGCCCAGTAGCAAGATGCCCCCGGCGTAGCCCCGCCGCAAGCGGTCAATAGCCTGCTCGGCCAGGGCGATCTCCTGCGGCCGCGGAATCCAGAAGTCGTCACTAATATCCGACTTCCCCGAAAATAGGGTGTGGTAGTAGAAGGGCAGCGCCTTGACCACGGTGGGCGAGGGCGTAACCTGCTCCACAAAGGCGAGCATGCGGGCGGTGGGCGACTGCACGTCTTCTTCGGTCTCGGTGAGGCGTTTGGCCAGCAAGATGCCCTGGCTCTTGGAGTACAGCAGCTGGGTACCCACGCGGCGCACCAACTGCCGCACCTTGCCCTGGTACTGGTCTAGCTTGGTGCGCACCTGCTGGGTTTGGTAGGCCCGGGCCAGCCCGCCCAGGTCGCCCGACTGGGTAACAAACGATTCGGTAGAAAGCTTCTCAAAGCTGGTGCGCAGGTGCTCTTCGATCGACGCTTGCAACCGCGTTTTGAGCGTAGTCAATTTTTGCTTTTCGTCGTCAATGAGCTTACTGGCGTCCTGGGCCGCCTGCTGCTCCTCTGCCGTAGCGCGGCTCTCCGACTGCAACTGGGTGAGGCGGGTCACATCACGCACCACCGAACTGCTGCGCTGCAGCTGCTGGTCGGCTTCGTTCACCTTCACCTGCAAGGGCAGATAGAGGGTAGTTTCTACCCAGTAACTGGTGAGGCGCTGCACCGGTACGCGCACCACTTCAGCTTCCTCTTTGCCCGGCTGCACGTAATTGATGTCGAGCGACTCGGGAAGCTGATCTACCAGCTTGGTCACGTCTTCGTAGGTTTCGTTGAGGTCCTTCTGGAAGGCCACCCCGTCCATGGCCTCGTTGGCGATGGCTTTTTCCCGTTTGGTGGGCTCGCCGGGACTAGCCAACTGCTCGCTCAGGGTGTCGAGCGGCCCCACGAACTGCTTGTCGATGGTCTGCACCGCGTTCCGGGTGAAGTCGTTTACCTCTTGGGCTACGCGGTTCTCAGTGGACTGCAGCAGCAGGTCCAGCGAAATGGTGTTGAGCTGCAGTCGGGCTTGTTCGTGCCACTCTTCCGGAAAGCTGGCGATGCGCTGCCGCATGGCGTCGTATACCTTGGTGGCGCTGCGTTGTTTGCTCAGGCGCTCGGAACCGTCGACGGTCTCCAGGGTGGTGGCCATCAGGCGCAGGTTGCGGCGGTACTCGATCTGCATGCGGCGTAGCCAGCGCAGCTGTAGCTTCTGCTGCTGCTCGTCCATGGTCTGCATGGCGGTTTGCAGACTATCAAAATCGTGGGCCAGTTCGTCGGCGGTGCGGTCGAGCTGCTTCTCCCACCGGGTGATTTGCTGCTCCATGCGGGTAACGGCCGTGCGAAACTCGCCAAAAAACTCCATGCTCTGCTCCTGCCACTCCTGCAACATGGCTTCCAAGAAGGCGTAGCGGTTGTCGCGCAGGTAGTACGAAGCGATCTGCTGGTAGCGCACCCGCCGCACGGGGGGGCGCTTGCTGAATAACCTCCGAAAGCGGTTGCGCAACTTGAACCACCGCACCCCGGTGGTGTCAGACGAGCGGGTGTGGAGCTGGGTCACGGGAATTTCTACGGTGGCCACCGTGGGGAAGCGCAGCACGTCGGCCGACAGGCGCTTGAAGTACCAGGCGATGCCCGCGTTGAGCGCGTCGCGCTGGGTTTCCAGGTATTCGGTGCGGACAACGTCCAACAGGGCGCGCGCCTGGAAGTACAGGTCGTTGGTGGCCTTCACCAGGGCCCGCCGCCGCCGAACCCCTTCGTCGTACTGCTCCCAGTCGCGCTGCAGGGGGTTCATCACCGACTGGTAAATCTTGCCGAGCTCCTGGGCCATCAGGCGGTTTTCACGGAAATAGGGAACGAAGGCCTGCTCGTAAAAGGTGGTGAGCACCTGCCGGTTGCGCTCGTCGATCTTGGTGATGTCCTGCGCCAACCACGCGTTCCGCACGGTGGGCAGGGCGGGCAGGTTCCTGATCTCGCTGATTAGGTCGACGGTCTCGAGCTCGCTGCGCTTTTCGTTCACGCCCAGGTCGATTTCTTCGAAGCGCGACGACGCGCTGATCACCAGGCTGGTGCCCAGCTGATCTAGCAGCGCTCGAATTTGGGCTACCGATTGCCCGGTCTGCTGGTGCTTCTGTTCAGTGATGCCCAGGATGGTCAGGTCGGTGCGGGCCGATTCGGTAGCGATCACCTCGGTGATCGACTGCGTCTCCAGGCTGTTGTCGATGAGCTTCACCGTCATGGGCATGCGGTAGTCGTCAAGCAGTTGCAGCAGGGTGCGCCGCACGCGGTCCGACTGGGTCAGGTCGTTGAGTACCAGCAGCAGGCGCGGTTCGGCCGTCTTCCACAGCAGGTGGGTGGTGAGGTGGCGGATCAGGCTGATGGCAAAGGCCAGCGAGCGGCCCGAGCCCCGCCACCAGATATCAATGGTGCGGTGGTTGCCGTAGCCGGTAGCCGGGTCGTAGTTCAGAAATACGGTATTGTAGTCTATCTCCCGGAAGCTATCGATGAGTTGGGCGAACTGCTCGCGGTACTTTTCGGTACGGCTCCACCCCATCAGGATGGTGTTGGGTCGCACCCCCGAAAAGCCGTACAGGCGCGCCACCTGGCTCATGCCCTCGTAGATGTCGGGGGTGCGGTACTGGTGCCGAAAGTAGGTGCCCGTCTCTTCTGCCTGGGCGGCGGCGCCGGGCGTGAGCAGCGCATCGGGCGACTTACTCAGCTCGAAGCTAGACAGGATGCCCAGCCGACCGGCCATGGCCTGCCCCAGCTCCACCAGGTGGGGACGCTCGGTCTCGCTGCCGCTAAACATGATCACGTTGGGGCGCCAGTTGCGGCGGTGCAGCGCTTCACTGCTCAGGCGGGTGAGTCCGGTCTTCACCAGCGAAGCCCAGATGCCGCTCCAGGTATCGCCCGATTCCAGCGCCAGCTCGCGCCGTTTCAGGAAAAGATACAGCAGACCCAGGATGATAATCGCCCCGATCATGGCCAGAAAATCAAGCTGGATCATCACCACAAAGCAGGCCAGCGAACCCAGGACGCTCACCCAAATCGGAATTTTAAACTCCGGCCGGAAGTCGGCGCTCGTCCACGACTCGAAGGCGGCGCTGAGGTTCAGAAAGCCGTAGGTGGTGATAAAAAAGATAGAAACCACCCGCGCGATCACGTCCAGGTCGCCAATCAGGATGCCCGCTTCGGCGATCACAAAGGTGAGAAGCAGGGCGTTGCGTGGCTCGTTGCCAGCCCCCACCCCCCGGGCGAAAAAGCGGGGGGTGATGTTGTCTACCGCGGTGGCCTGCAGGATGCGGGGAGCCCCCAGAATACTGCCCAGCGCCGATGAGATGGTGGCCCCCCAGATGCCCGCCACCACCAGCTCGGGAATCCCGGCGATGCGAATCAGAATCTGGGAGTCGTTGGCCAGGGCATTGATGTCTACCGTATACGCC
The DNA here is from genome assembly GCA_049650865.1 of Tunicatimonas sp. Taxonomy (GTDB): domain Bacteria; phylum Bacteroidota; class Bacteroidia; order Cytophagales; family Cyclobacteriaceae; genus Tunicatimonas. The sequence continues at coordinate 11,581 of JBASAY010000171.1, read as the reverse complement.
AGGAAGCACGCCAGGGCGATGTACACCACCAGGCCCACCGATACCGCCCAGATGGTGCCCTTCGGAATGGACTTCTTGGGGTCCTGCAGGTCGCCCGACATCGACACGCCCGCCTCGAACCCGGTAACGGCCGGGAAGAAGATGCCGAACAACACCATCAGCGACGCTCCGCCCCCCGCCACCGAAAGCGAAAGTCCCTGCGTGGCAGGACCGAGGTCGTGCTGTCCCAGAATAATGGATAGTAACGACAGCACAATGGCGGCCATGATAAAAAACTGCATGCGCAGGGCCAGGGTGGTGCTGATCAGGGTGATGATGGTGACCGCCAGCAGGGCCAGGGTGCCCGCCCCGCGGATCATGTTGCGGCTGGTTTCCCAGCCCCAGTAGCCCAGGAAGCTTTCGGAAAAGCCGATGATGTACAGGCTGACGCTAAAGGATAGCCCCACGAAGAGGGCCAGCCCGAGCGTCCCTCCGATGGAAAGTCCCAGGCTGCGCGAAATCATGTAGTAAGTGCCCCCGGCCTGCACCTTTTTGTCGGTGGCGATGGAGGAGACGCTCAGTCCGGTGGTTACCGAGATGATGTGGGCGATGACGATGATGCCGATGGTTGCGCCCAGCCCGGCCTGCCCGATGATGGTAGGCAGGCGCAGGTACATGATCACGCCCAGGATGGTGAGGATAGAGGGTGTAAATACGCCCGAGAAGGTTCCGAACTTAGTTAATTTCGCCATACAGGATTGCCCGGCCGGGGTGGGGCGGGCGGCCGTTCGGATTAAGGGTTACCACAAAGGGCAGCAATTTATGAAAATAAACGAAGGGTGGGGGAAGAATAATTTCTTAATTCTGCTACTTTACTACGTCGGTTTTTGAACAATCGGCGACTCATATCCTTAACCCTATAAACTACCCAAATCGCTGAACTATGGAACTAGCCAGAGTGCCTTCTACCAAAGAAAAGGCGCTGAGCCTTAATCTAGACCGAACCATCTACGGATCCTTTGCTGAAATCGGGGCCGGACAGGAAACCGCCGCCAACTTTTTTAAGGTGGGCAGTGCCTCGGGCACCATCGCCAAAACCATGTCGGCCTACGACATGAATTTTAGCGACGCGATCTACGGCAAGACCAAGCGCTACGTGAGCAAGGAAAAGCTTCAGAATATGCTCGACCACGAACTGGAGCTGCTGCAGGAGCGCCTGCCCGAACGGGCCGAAACAACGCGCTTTTTTGTGTTCGCCAACACCGTAGAAATCCTGAACTACCACCGCACCAACCAGGGGCACGGCTGGATCGGGGTACGGTTTCAGCGTGCTCCCCAGGCCCCGGTCAACGAGTGCGTGATTCACGTGCTGCTGCACGACAATGAAGCCTCCTGGCAGCAACAGGCGCTGGGCATTCTGGGGGTTAACATGGTGTACGCCTGCACCCACGAACCCGACCCGGTGGTGCTGATGCAGTCGCTGCTGGATAATCTGTCGACCGAGCGGCTGGAGATTGACTTCTTTCGCATGAAGGGCCCCGATTTTGAGGAGGTAGATAATCGGCTCATGGCGCTGAAGCTGGTGAAGAACGGGCTGACGCACGCCACCATGTTCGACGCCAACGGCACGGTGCTGCAACCTTCCGAAGCACTTTACAAAAAGGACGTGCTCCTTTTGCGCGGTCGCTTTCGGCCGCTTACCCACGTAAATATGGACATGCTTAAGTCGGGATTACAGGCTTTTATGGAAGAGCCCGACGTGATTGCCGACCGGGTGGTGCCCATCTCGGAGCTCACGCTTAATAATCTGGTGCATGAGGAAGAATACTATAGCGACACCGACTTCTTGCACCGGGTGGATATTCTGGAGTCGCTGGGGCAGAAAGTGATGATTTCCGATTATCAGAAGTACTATAAACTTACTTCGTACATCTCGAGGATTACCCAGGGAAAAATCGGGGTGGTTCTTGGGGTGGCAAGCCTTCAGAAGCTATTTGACGAGGCCTACTATGAAGAGCTGACGGGGGGAATTCTGGAAGCCTTCGGCCACCTGTTTAAGAACAACGTAAAGTTGTTCGTCTACCCTTCGTACCGCCCCAACAGTCAGGAGATCTATACCCACGCCGAACTGTCGCTCTCTCCCCGTCTGCAACACCTCTACCAGTACCTGCACCAAACCGAGCGGATTAGCGGACTGGAACCGATCAATGCCCGACACCTTGATATTATTTCGGATGACGTGCTGAAGATGATCAAGGAAGGGGCTGAGGGATGGGAACTGAAGGTGCCCAATAAGGTATCGCAAGCCATCAAAGAAAAGGCACTGTTCGACTACCAAAGATAAAGTAATGAGTAATGAATGATGATTAATGTAGGGAACATTAATTATCATTCATTACTCATTCCCCATTTTAATTGCTGCTGGCTTGTCCAGCGTTGGCCACGCCGAACGAAACAGCGGTGTTGGCCCACATCATGGTCACCTCGCCGTCGTCGCCAATCTCGAAGGTCAGCTGCTCGGTAGTCTCCTCGGTCTCTTCGGGAGTTACCTCCACCCGTAGGGCATCCTCCGCTTCGTCGTAGTCGTAAGCACCCCACTGGTCGGTGACCTTATTGAAAACAACGGTCCAGTCGTCTTCGGCCGGAATGGTGAACAGGGCGTACTTCCCGGCCGGAAGGGGTTGGCCTTCAACTTCCACATCGGTGCTTACTTCAATGGTGGTAGCCTCGTTGGCCCCGGTACGCCAAACCTCGCCGTAGGGTTCCAGTTCGCCAAAGATGGTGCGCCCCTTCACCGACGGGCGGCTGTAGTTGATTGTGATATCGGTGCCTTCTACCGTGCCCGACACTTCGGCGGGGGGGCTCGCCCGCTTCGACTTATCGTCCTGGGCGTTGCTGGGTAGGGCAAACAAAACAAAAGCGCTGAACAGCAGCGCGGTGAAACGAGATTGCGTCATTTTTTTCATAAGATTAAGGTGTGTTTTGGTGAATACTACTGGGTCGAACGACCGAAGCACCAAAGCGTTGCCCCTCCGAATAGATTTGCTCAAACTAAGTAGTTAGCCCGGAGCAACCTTGTCCGTCAAAAGCCGTTCTATCAGCATCATTCCTCTATTTAACCCATCTATGACCCCCCTGCTGATCGCTTCGGTTGAAAACATTCCTGACCCGTCGGCCTCGGTACCCGCCTGGGCCTGGTGGGCCTTCATTGGTCTGATCCTACTGCTGCTGGTCGTCGATCTCAAGGTGGTGATGCGCAAGCCCCACCAGATAAAAACCCGCGAAGCGGCTATCTACAGCGCCTTCTGGATTGTCCTGGGCCTATCGTTTACCGGAGTGATCTACCTCGGACTGGGCAGTCAGGCGGCGTCTCAGTACATTACCGGCTACCTTATCGAAAAGAGCCTGTCCGTCGACAACGTGTTTCTGTGGGCCATGCTCTTTTCGTACTTTGCCGTACCTGCCGTGTACCAGCACCGGGTGCTTTTCTGGGGCATCTTCGGGGCCCTGGTGATGCGGGCGGGCTTTATCTTCGGCGGCATCGCCCTGCTGGAGTCGCTGCACTGGGTGGTGTACGTGTTCGGCGCCATCCTGCTGTTTACCGCCTACCGCTTCTTTACCCACAGCGACGAGGAGGTAGACCCCGATAGCAATCCCATATTCCGTTGGGTACGCCGCATTATCCCCCAAACCGACGGCTACCGGGGCGAACACTTTTTTGTTAAGGAAGAAGGTCGCCGACTGGCCACACCTTTACTTACCGTGCTGATCGTCATTGAGCTGTCTGACTTACTCTTTGCGGTGGACTCGGTACCGGCCATTCTGGCTATCACCCAGCACGAGTTTCTGGTGTTTAGCTCCAATGCCTTTGCCATTCTCGGGCTGCGGGCCTTGTACTTCCTGCTGGCCGACCTGCAGAGCCGGTTTGTGTACCTGAACAAGGGGCTGGCTCTGATTTTGGCCTTCGTGGGGGTGAAGTTTATTATCAGCGAATGGTACGCCATTCCAACGGGCTACTCGCTGGCTTTTATTGCGGTAGTGCTTACCGGTACCATCGTGCTCTCGTGGCGGGCTACCAAGAAAGATGCTGCCGAGCAGCTGGCCTAGGGCGTGTTGACATATAGATTAACGAGAGATTTTGAGGACAGTTTTCGTCTGATTAAGGCGCTTGAGAAGCGCAATGCTGTGGCATCGGGCGCCGAAAGCAACGCAGAACAGGTGGAAAGCGTACCAAAATCGCCGTTCAGGTTATATGTCAACACGCCCTAAAAATACCCCGCCTTCAGGCGCAATCCCGCTGTCTCCTCCCAACCCATCATCAGGTTAAAATTCTGAATCGCTTGTCCGGAAGCGCCTTTAATCAGATTATCTATTATACTGATAGTCAGTAGATTGTTATCCACTACTTCAACAAACACTATCGCCTTATTGGTATTCACGACTTGCTTTAGGTGGGGGTTGGTGGTGGTAACAGTAACAAAGGGGGCGTCCTGGTAAAATTGGGAGTATAGGTTGCGTGCTTCCTCGGTGGTGAGCGTTGTCTTGAGGTACTGGCTGGCGAAGATTCCTCGCGAGAAATTGCCCCGCACCGGCACGAAGTTAATGGTAGACGCGAAGTCTGGCTGTAGCTGGCGGATACTCTGGTTGATCTCGCGCAGGTGCTGGTGCCGAAAGGGTTTGTACACCGACACGTTGCTGCTGCGCCAGCTGAAGTGCGTGGTTTCGGTAGGCTGCTGCCCCGCTCCGGTCGAGCCCGTAATCGCGTGCACGTGCACGTCGTTGTTCAGCCGGTGGGCCTGGGCCAGCGGCAGCAATCCCAGCTGAATGGCGGTGGCAAAGCAACCGGGATTGGCCACCCGGGTGGCCGTTTTGATCCGCTCGCGCTGCAGTTCGGGCAGCCCGTACACGAAAGGGTGCGCTGGGTCCTCGGCCCGAAAATCCTGACTCAAATCAACGATCCGCACGCGGGCGGGCACCTCGTGCTGCTCCAGAAACTTAGCCGATGCCCCGTGGCCGCTGCACAGAAACAGGGCGTCGATATCCCAGTCTAAGTCCGAAGTAAAGCGCTGCTCGGTTTCGCCGATCAGGTCCTGATGCACCTCGGCTACCGGGCGGTCTGCCTGGCTACTGCTGTGCACCCACGCCAGCTCAGCGTAGGGATGGTGGGCCAACAGGCGCAACAGTTCGCCCGCCGTGTATCCGGCCCCGCCCACAATGCCTACGCGCGCCTTAGTCATGCTTCTCTCCATTTACCTGCTGCCATAGTTTGTTCTGGGTCGACAGTACCTTGGTGAAGCCCTTCACGTCCTGGCCCGTCCAGCCCTTATTCATCTCGCCGTACTGCCCGAAGTCAGCCCGCATTAGGTCGTGGTCGGAGCTGATTCCCACCAGCGTAAAGCGGTAGGGATGCAGCTCCACCGTCACGGTGCCGCTTACGTTGCGTTGGCTGTCTTCCAAGAAGGCCTCGATGTTACGCATCACGGGGTCGAGGTACTGCCCTTCGTGCAACATCATGCCGTACCAGTTGGCCAACTGCTCCTTCCAGTACTGCTGCCACTTGGCCAGTACGTGCTTCTCGAGCAACTGGTGGGCTTTGATCAGGATCAGTGGGGCGGCGGCCTCAAAACCTACCCGCCCTTTGATACCAATGATGGTATCGCCCACGTGGGTATCGCGCCCGATGGCGTAGGGTGCGGCCCGCCGCTGTAGTTCCCGAATGGCCTCTACCGGGTCGTAGTCGGTGCCGTCCACGGCGACCGGTTCGCCCTGCGCAAAGCGGATGCTTAGGGTTTCGCTGCCGTCTTTTTCCAGCTGGCTGGGGTAGGCTTCTTCGGGTAGGGCTTGGTCAGAGGTGAGGGTTTCCTGTCCGCCCACGCTGGTGCCCCACAGTCCCTGGTTGATGGAGTAGCGGGCTTTTTCCCACGAGGTGGTTACGCCACGCTCCTGCAGGTACGCCACCTCCTCCTGCCGACTTAATTGTAGGTCGCGGATGGGGGTGATTACGTTGATATCGGGGGCCAGGGTGGTGAAGATCAGGTCGAAGCGTACCTGGTCGTTGCCCGCCCCGGTGCTGCCGTGGGCGATGTGCGTAGCGCCCACCCGCTGCGCGTAGCGGATGATGGCCAGGGCCTGAAATACCCGCTCGGCGCTTACCGAAAGGGGGTAGGTGCTGTTGCGCAGCACGTTGCCAAATAGTAAGTAGCGCACTCCCTGTCGGTAGAAGGTCTGCGTTTCGTCAAGCACAGCGAACTGGGCTACCCCCAGCGTCCGGGCTTTTTGTTCAGTTTCGGCCACCTCGTCGGGCGAGAAGCCGCCGGTGTTTACCAGCACGGCGTGCACGGCGTAGCCTTGCTCGTTGAGGTACTTCACGCAGAAGGATGTGTCTAGCCCCCCGCTAAAGGCCAGTACAAGTTTGGTAGCATCTTGATTTTCAGGCATATAAATAGTAGTGATTGAACGTTTAGTTTAGAATGGTGCGGTTACTAAGAATCTCGCTTCTTTCGTTCGGAGGGTTTACGGTTTGGGTCAAAGAGCATGGCGGTGCACAGGCAGTTGGTGCGGTTGTTCCGGGTAAGGATGTCGTAGTTGCGGCAGCTTTGGCACCCCTGCCAGAACTGCTCGTCGGTGGTGAGTTCCGAAAAAGTGACCGGCCGGTAGCCCAGGTCAGCGTTAATCTTCATCACCGCCAGGCTGGTGGTGATGCCGAACAGCTGGGCGTCGGGGTACTTTTGGCGCGACAGGGCGAAGGCTGCCTCCTTGATCTCAGTAGCCAGCCCGTGCTTTCGGTAGTCGTCGTGCACAATGAGTCCCGAGTTGGCGATGTACTTATCGTGTCCCCAGGTCTCGATATAGCAAAAGCCAATTGCTTTGGTTTCGTGCAGGGCAATGATGGCCTTGCCCTCTTCCATTTTACGGCGGATGTACTCGGGCGGACGCTTCGAGATACCGGTGCCGCGGGCCTGTGCCGCTGCCTCGATCATTGCGCTCAGTGATTCGGCGTAGGCCGTATGCTCGGCGGTGGCTACCTGAATGGTAAATTTCATGGTTAGTGACTAACGTTAGGGGGTAAGGGAAAGGCGAATGGGCGAGGAGAGGTAGACCCCACCGTAGTGCTGGGTAGATCAGGCGAACTGCCTGTACCCATTGCGGCGTCGGCGGGAGCATCGAGGATGCTGCCTACGGCGGACGGGAAAGCGGGAAAGAAGTGGCGAAAGTAGGAGCACCCGAAATAGTCGTTAGTGGCGGGTAAAACTAGCGGATACCGAAATAAAATGAAAGAAAAAGGCGAAAAACCGTCGTTAGACGCTTCCAAGTCTACCAAGTTGCTATAGCGTAGCCTACGCCTTCTCGACCTCGGCGCCCCGCCGTTGCCAGATGGCCGGTTGCGCCTGGCAGATGGTAGAAGACGATGGTGCGGTCATTTTCGCCCGGGGCGGGGGCGGGGTGGATGTCTCGCCAATTTCGGCCGCCAACTGGTCGGGGGGGATCGCCCCATCCGAGCGGCGGCGGGTAGCCTCCCGGGCGGCATCAACGCGCGACATCTCTACCGATACAATGCCCGTAGGTACCGCAATGATGCCGTAGCCCATAATCATTACAATGGTGGCCAGCGTCTGCCCCACTACCGTTTGCGGAGCAATGTCGCCGTAGCCCACGGTGGTTAGCGTTACCACCGCCCAGTACACGCTCGTCGGGATGCTGGTGAAGCCGTTCTCCGGCCCCTCGATCAGATACATCAGCGCCCCCACGATAAACACCATGGTGACCACCACTCCAATGAACACGATAATTTTGGCGGCGCTTTGGTTCATCGCCTTGCGCAACACCTCGGCTTCGCCCAGAAAGTGCGTGAGTTTGAGCACCCGAAACACCCGCAGTAGCCGCAGGCTGCGGATTACCAGCGCGTACTGCGTACCGGCGATCACCAGGCTCAGGTAGGTCGGGATAATAGAGATTAGGTCAATGACGCCGTAAAAGCTGCGTACGTAGTGGATGCGGCGCGGCGCGCAGTAGATGCGCAGTCCGTACTCAATGGTAAACAGTACGGTAAATACCCACTCGGCCGTTTTGATGAGCTCGCTGTAATCGGCTCGTATCCAGGCCACACTCTCGAGCGTTACCACCATGACGCTAAGGACAATAAACACCAGCAGGGCCACATCGAAGGCCTTACCCGCCGGTGTATCCGACTCGAAGATGATGTGATACAGTTTCTCTTGTAGGGGGCTCACGGTGGCTTGGGATGGGTTTAAAAAGAGGCAAAACTTTGCCTGAAAGTAAGCAGGTTAATCGGATAATCCGTAGAACGTATGCTGCCGCCGCAGACGCATCTCGGTGTACTTCTTCTTGAAACCCGCCGCCTCGTAGAAACCTATAGCTGGATTTTCAGTATCAACGTGCAGGGCCACGTCGCCCTTGGCAAAGTTCAGCGACTTGGCAAGCAGCGTTTTTCCGATGCCTTCGCCCCGGTAGTCGCGATGGACGGCCAGATACACCAGCAGGTTTTCGGGCACAAAGGTATCCATGCCCGTCTTGCACATCACCGCCGCTCCCAGCAGGGTCTCATTCTCCTTACCCAAAATAACAAATCCGCCCTGGTGCGGGTACTTACTCAGGGCGAAGTCCAGACACTTGTAGATCGCCAGAATGTTGTCCCCGTACTGCTCCAGGTGCTCGTCTAGAAACTGGGCAATCTGGTTTTTAACCAGGATGGTGGCGTTGTCGTTACCACTAAGGAGTTGATAGTTCATGAAGTAGTTGTAATGAAGAATTGAGAATGAGTAAATTAGGAATTATAACCTGTAAATGATTTTTAATCCTCAAACTTTAAACTATCTAATTCCAAAATTCTTAGTTCTCAAATTCCAAATTCTAAAGTTGTCTGTTCCTACTTACCGTCCCCCCTGGTACTTGCCCACCGGCCACCTACAAACCATCGTGCCGGCCCTAACCCGAAAGGTACGAAACCTAGCCTACCGGCGCAACGAACTGCCCACCCCCGACGGCGACCGCCTGCAACTGGACTGGCTCACCCAGGGCGCGCGGCGGCTGGTAGTCATCTCACACGGACTGGAGGGTGACAGCAGCCGCCCCTACGTAAGGGGTATGTCACGGGCGTTTTACCGCGAAGGTTACGATGTGCTGGCCTGGAACTTTCGCGGTTGCGGCGACACGCCCAATCACACCCTGCGCTTCTACCACAGCGGGGCCACCGACGACCTGCACCACCTGCTTAATGAGGGCATCGAGCTTGAGGCGTACGACCACGTGGTGCTTGTTGGTTTTAGTCTGGGGGGAAACCTAACCCTCAAGTACCTGGGAGAAGGAGTGTACCCGGTGCCCGGTAGCGTACGGGCAGCCCTGGCCTTTTCGGTGCCGATTGATCTGCAGGATTGCGCCCGCCGGATGGCCCGCCCCCAGAACTGGGTGTACCACCGCCGCTTTCTGCGCTCGCTCAAGCGCAAGGTCACCCGCAAGCAACCCCACTTCCCGGCCGAACTAAGCCTGTCCGACTTAAATAAGGTGAAAACGTTGACCGACTTTGACGACACCTTTACCGCGCCCCTGCACGGCTTTGATAGTGCGGCCGACTACTACCGGCGTTGCAGTAGCAAGCAGTTCTTAACGACCATCGAGGTGCCCACCATGGTGGTAAGTGCCCGTAATGATCCATTTTTGGGCAGTGCGTGCTTTATCGATGATGACCGGTTGCACCGTACCCCGGTAACGTTTGTGGCACCCGACGAGGGGGGGCACTGCGGGTTTATGCCCCGCGGCCACCGCCGGGGGGAGAACTACTGGTCGGAGCAGGTGGCGGTTGATTTCGCCCGTACGCTTGATTGCGGCAAATAGAGCGGGCTCCCGATAATTGCTGGCAAACAATAAGTAGCTATACGGGGTTAACTCCGCTGTGTCTATTCTTATTTTTTGATCATATTCCTAAGCCACTCACGCTATGTGTCAAACCTATCTTTCTGTCCGCCCAGTGCTCATTGCTACCGTTGGAATTTTGTTGTTTGTTTCAGCCTGTAACACTCCAAGTTCTACCAAAGAAGACGTGCGCGACGCGCTGGAAGACGCCCGTGAAGCCACCGCTGAGGCGGCCGAAGAAACCCGCGACGCCATTGAGGAGCAAGAAGAATACTACGCCGAACTACAAGAGGCCCAGATCGATAGCCTCCGTGACCGAATGGACAATCTGAACGAACGGGTAGAAGAACTACAGGAAAGTGCCGCGGCAACCGACAATGTGGGGGCCACGGCCGATATAAAGGCGGCGATCGCCGACCTTCAACAAGAAAAAGAATTGCTAAAAGAGAAGATAGATGAGGTTAAATCGGTACCCCTGCAAGACTGGAGTAGCGCCTACGATGATGTAGATCAGGCGGTGTCTCGTTTGGAACTAGCGATTGATGATCTGGCAAAAAACCTTGACAATACACAGTAGCCAATCAAATATGTACTTGCGGCAGGTTAGCGTACTACCGCTACACGTTAAACTATTTGCCCGTTTGATGGTTTTTTACTTATGTGCGGTAGCGCCTCCATCAATGAAGCAGTTCCGCTATTATTCAATCGTATTTAATTTATAATCATAATGATGAAGACAATCTATAACATTTTTCGCCATTCGGCTTACGTAGCGATGGTTGGGCTATTCTCACTATCCGCTTGCAATAAAAACCTTACGCAGGCCGACGTAGCCGATGAACTCGAGGATGCCCGTGAGGCCACCGCCGAGGCGCAAGAAGAAACCGCCGAAGCCGTAGAAGCGCGCGAGCAGTACTACGCCGATTCTAAGGAAACCCAACTCGAGGAGCTAAACGACCGTATGGATGATATTGACGATCGGATTAAAGACCTGCGCAAAAACATGAAGAAGGCGGAGAACAAGAGCGCTATCGCGAACATGGAAGATGCTATTGATGATTTTGAGGATGAGAAGAAAGACGTGAAACGACGAATGGCTGAAGTAGAGTCAATGGAGGCCAAGGACTGGAGTGGTTCGTACGACGAAATCAACCAAGCCGTATCTCGTATCGAAGCCGAGCTGGATAAGTTATCCAATAGTCTGGGAGGTGATAACTAGCGTATACTGCTCGTCAGTCAGACTTTCTGGCGGTAACGTGAGAACCTATCTGATGGCCAAAAACTAGGTATATGCCTTTTTTTAATTTTCATTCCTGTCATCTCGTAGAGACCTTGTTGCGACGGGTGTGGGTAGAACGAATGAGGTGAAAGCTTCCTTTAATACCATACTGCTTCATTGCCTGCTTCGCTTTTTCTACCACCAAGTTTCCTGCTGAATGACCGGTTGATCGTGCGATGAGCTAACTAAGTAATTAAGGGATTTCGGATATCTTGCTACGCTTCGCTGCGCAAAATTCCGTTCCACGGCGGCCGGAATGACAATTTTGAGGCTAGTAATGCACTTGATGTCGCTAAATCCCCTCTTTCCAAACCATCCAACCCCGATACTAGGGCGTGTTGACATATAGATTAACGAGAGATTTTGAGGACGGTTTTCGTCTGATTAAGGCGCTTGAGAAGCGCGATGCTGAGGCATCGGGCGCCGAAAGCAACGCAGAACAGGTGGAAAGCG